>JAXDPA010000040.1:0-52733 GCA_034668685.1 Sphingomonadales bacterium
GAGTGCCGCTGGCCGGTGATCGCGCTCTCCGCCGCGCAGGACCTGCCGCTGGCGGTCAAGGCGATGAAGCTCGGCGCGCTCGACTTCCTCGAAAAGCCGGTCGACGGCGCCGCCCTGGCCGAAGCCCTGCAGCCGGCCTGGGCCGGCCTCGAACGCTCCCTGGAAGCCGACGAGGCCCGCCGCGTCGCACAGGAACGGCTCACCCGGCTGACGCCGCGCGAGCTCGATATCGCGCTCGCGCTGTTCGCCGGCCGTTCGAACAAGGGGGTCGCCCACGAACTCGGGATCAGCGTGCGCACGGTCGAGATGCACCGCGCCCACATCATGGCGAAGCTGGCGGTGAAGAGTCTCGCCGAGGCGGCCGTCCTGGCGACCCAGGCCGGGCTCGCCAGCCTGCCGCGCCCGCGCCCGGCGCGCGTTGCCGAGGCGCCTGCCGCGGCCTGGGTCGGCCGCCGCTTCGCGACCCGTTGAGGCTTCAGCCCTCGAGATTGTTGGCGGCGTAGGGGTCGCGAAGGCCGATGCCGATCGACGCGCGCGCCTGCTCGGCTTCCGACGAGGTGACCGGATAGGCGCAGTAATCGGCCGCATAATAGGCGCTCGGCCGGTGGTTGCCGGAGAGACCAATGCCCCCGAACGGGGCATTCGACGGGGCGCCGTTTGTCGGCTTGTTCCAGTTGATCACCCCGGCGCGGATATTGGCCCAGAAGCGGTCGTAAAGCTCCGGGCTGCCGCCGACGAGGGCCGCCGAGAGGCCGTAGCGGCTGGCGTTCGCCTCGGCCAAGGCGGCGTCGAAATCCGGAACCCGCACGACCTGCAGGACGGGGCCGAACAATTCGGCGTCGGGTCGGTCGCGAACCTCGGTCACGTCGATGACGGCCGGCGTGAGGAAGGGCTTGTCGGCGGTCGGCCGGTCGAGCCGCTTCAACGGCTTGCCCCCCTTGATCATCAGGTCGAGGAAGGCTTCCTGGAGCTGGTCGGCCGCCTGGTTGTCGATCACCGGACCCATGAACGGCGCCGGATTGGCGTGGGGATGGTCGACGATCAGCCGCTCTGCGAGCTTGACGATCGTGGCGAGCAACTCCTCGTGGGCACCGTCCTGGACGATCAGCCGCCGAGCCGCCGTGCAGCGCTGACCGGCCGAGAGGAAGGCCGACTGGACGGCGATCACCGCGGCGGCGTGCACGTCCTTGGCGTCCCAGACGACCAGCGGATTGTTGCCGCCGAGCTCGAGCGCCAGGATCTTCTGGGGAGTCTCGGCGAACTGGCGATGGAGCGACAGGCCGGCGCGGGCGGAGCCGGTGAACAGCAGGCCGTCGATGCCGGCACTGCCCGCCAGCGCCCGCCCCACCTCGGGCCCGCCCTGGACGCAGCGCGCCACGTCTTCCGGGACTCCGGCCTCGTGGAGAAGCTGGACGAGCCGTTCGCCGACCGCCGGAGTCTTCTCCGACGGCTTGAAGACGACCGCGTTGCCGGCAAGCAGGGCCGGGACGATGTGGCCGTTGGGGAGGTGGGCCGGGAAATTGTACGGCCCCAGCACGGCCAGGACACCGTGCGGCTTGTGGCGGACGGCGACCCGGGCGCCGAGCGCCCCTTCGAGCCGCCGCTGCGAGGTACGCTCTGAATAGGCCGAGACCGAGATGTCGACCTTGTTGACCACCGCGTCGACCTCGGTCGCGCTCTCCCACAGCGGCTTGCCGGTCTCGCGGGCGATGAGGTCGGCGAAGGCGTCCTTCTGCCCGCGCACGGCGTTGGCGAAGCGGCGCAGGGTCTCGATGCGCACCGCCAGCGGCCGCGCCGCCCAGGCCGCCCAGGCGCCGCGGGCCCGGCCGACCTCGCCTTCCGCGTCACCGCTTTCGCCGGTCCACAGGGCCGCGCCGGTCGCCGGCTCGTGGGAAGTCATCGTCGCCATTGCGCAGCTACCACCACCACGCCGCGCCCGCCCGGTCAAGCGGTCGGGGCGAGCGCCTCACCCATGCGACGCACCGCCGCGATCTTGGCGTGAAAGGGCGACCAGTCGTCGGCCCCGTCGATGCGGGCCCAGATCGCCTCGATCTCGTCGATATGCATCGAGCAGGGGCCGTCGTCCGACCAGTATTCGTGATCGAAAGCATCGCTAACCGGTTCGAATTCCTGCAGTTCGCGCTCCAGCGCAGCGAAGGCCTCGCCGCGATAGGCCTCGTCGGCTGGGGAGAGGCCGCGCCGCCGGCCGCCGCGCCAGTCGAAGAAGAAGCGGTCGATCTCGACGGTCCTGGCCGCGAGCGCGGCCTCCAGTGCGGCGAGCAGGCTGGCATCACGCTCGGGCCCGCGGCCGCGGATCCCGAGCCGTGCGAGGATCGCCTCGACCAGCGCCGCCTGGAAGCGGCCCGGATAGGCTTCCAGGGCCGGCGTCAGCCTGTCGGCCGGCGCGATCGACCGAAGCGACGCGGCGAGCTGGACGAGGTCCCAATGGATCGCCTCGGGCTGCCGGCCGAACGCATAGAGGCCGGCATGGTCGAAATAGGCCGCGGTGAAGGTTCCGTCCCACAAAGGCGTGAACCGCCACGGCCCATAGTCGAAGCTCTGCGCGGTGATCGCGATATTGTCGCTGTTGAGCACGCCGTGGACGAAGCCGGCGGCGATGTACGAGGCGGCGAGCTTCGCCGTCGCGCGGCTGACATGATCGAGGAGCCGTCCCGCTCCGTCCTCGCCGCCCTCCTCGCCGAAATAGTGGCGGAGGCAATAATCGCGGAGGCGGCGCAGATTCTCTGCCTCGTCGAAATAAGCGAGGCGCTGGAAGGTGCCGATGCGGATGTGGCCGTGCTGCAGGCGGACCAGCACCGACGAGCGGGTGGGGGAGGGCTCGTCGCCGCGCTCGAGCGCCTCGCCGGTCTCGATCAGCGAGAAGCTCTTCGACGTCTCGACGCCCAGGGCTTCGAGCATCTCGGTGGCCAGCACCTCGCGAACGCCGCCCTTCAAGGTCAGCCGGCCGTCGCCGAAGCGGCTGTAGGGGGTCTGGCCGGAGCCCTTGGTGCCGAGGTCGAGCAGGCGATCCGCGCCGTCCCTGAGCTGCGCGAACAGGAAACCGCGTCCGTCGCCGATGTCCGGATTGTACACTCGGAACTGGTGGCCGTGATAGCGCAGAGCCAGCGGCTCGGGGAGGTTGTCGGGCAGCGCCTCGAAGCGGCCAAAATGCCTTGTCAATTCTTCTTCGGTAAGGTCGCCCAGCCCGACTGCGGCCGCCCAGCGGTCGTTCCTGAAGCGAAGGAGGGCTTGCGGAAAGTCGGCCGGGCGCACCGGATCGTAGAAGGCCCCGCCGAGCTCGAGGATTGCGGTCTCGGGCCGGTAAGCCGCGGCTTGCGGAGCGAGCGCCATCAGAGAATAACGTTGGGGGCTGATGAGGGAGGGGGCATGGCGTCTTGGTCCGATGGGTGGTGGACGTCTCAGGACGGGCTCAGGCTTCACTATCGCGACTATGCGGGCGATCCGGCGCGTCCGCCGATCCTGTGCATAGCGGGCCTGACGCGCAACGCACGCGACTTCGAAGGGGTTGCCGCCCGGCTTGCCGGCGAGTGGCGGCTGATCTGCCCGGACCTGCGCGGCCGCGGCGAGAGCGAGCCGGCGAAGGATTGGGCGAGCTACAACCCGCTCGTCTACCTGCAGGACATCCAGGCGCTCTTCGCCGAGCTGGACCTGCCGCGCGCCGTGCTGTTCGGCACATCGCTCGGCGGTCTGGTCGGAATGCTGCTCGCCACCGTCGACAAAGGGCGGCTCGCCGGCCTCCTGCTCAACGACGTCGGGCCGGCGATGGAGGAGAGCGGACTGGATCATATCCGCGCCTATGTCGGGCGGGCGCAGAGCTGGCCGACCTGGGCCCATGCCGCGCGCGGCCTCTGCGAAGCGCACCGAAACCGCTATCCGGACTGGGATTTCGACGCCTGGCTCCTCTACGCCAAGCGGCTCTGTCGGCTGACCCGGCAGGGGAGGATCGTCCCCGATTACGACCTGCGAATCGCCGAGCCGCTCAAGGTTCCGGCGCCGCCGGTCGACCTCTGGCCGACCTATCGGGCCACGGCTGGAATCCCGTCGCTGCTGGTGAGGGGCGAGCTGTCCGACCTGCTCAGCGCCGAGACGGGCGCGCGGATGAGAGACGAGAATGCGGACCTGGAGGTGGTCACGGTGCCGCGCGTCGGCCATGCACCGACGCTCGAGGAGCCGGAGGCCGCGGCAGGGATCGATCGGCTGCTGGAACGGGTGGGCGAGCGGAAGTCCCGCTAAGGCCTGCGGCCGAAGACACAAGGGCGATGGAATCTTCGGCCGCAGGCGCCACGGGGGCCGACCGCCGGAGGGAGTTCCAGCATTGTGGCCGGTCGTGGTCTCGAGTTGAGCCGCGAAATACGCCGCATGACGCCAGCCGGGTACTTAAAGCTTTGTAAGAATCGAAAGCGCGGCCCTGTTCTCGCATTGCCGCTTTACGCCGGGGCCGAGGCATGGAAGCTGTGGGCGCCATGGCGGTTCGCATCCTTCACGCCCATTCGACCTTCGCGCTCGGCGGCAAGGAGGCGCGCGCTGCGCGGCTGATGAACGCCTTCGGATCCGCGGCGACGCACGCGGTGCTCAGCGCCGTACCGGGCGCGCTCGGCGCGCGCGAGGCGATCGCGCGCGGAATTGCCGCCGAGTTCCCGGCCGACGCCCCGCCGCTGGCGGGGGCGCCGACGCCGTGGCGCCTCTATCGCTTGGCGCGCTACATGCGGCGCTTCGACCTGGTGCTGACCTACAATTGGGGCGCGATGGACGCGGTGATGGCGCGCCGGCTGTTCGGCGGGCCGCCGCTCGTCCACCACGAGGACGGCTTCAACGAAGACGAGGCGGAGCGGTTGAACAAGGCCCGCAACCGCTACCGCCGGATTGCGCTGGCGGGTGCGCACGGCCTGGCGGTTCCTTCGAAGCGACTTGAGCAGATTGCCTTAAAGCACTGGAAACAGGCACCAGAGAAGCTCATTCGTATTCCAAACGGCATTGCGTTGGAGCGGTTCGCCGGTCCACCCGAAGCGGATGCGATCCCGGGTTTCGTCAAAGCCCCCGGGGAAATCGTGATCGGAACCGTCGCCGGGTTGCGCGCGGTGAAGAACCTGCCGCGCCTGGTTCGCGCCTTCGCGGCGATGACGGTGCCGCGGGCGCGGCTGGTGATCGTCGGCTCGGGGCCGGAGAGCGAGCGGATCGCCGCCGAGGCGGGCCGGCTCGGCGTCGGCGAACGCGTGGTCCTGCCCGGTTTCGTCGCGGATCCTTCCCGCTATGTCGGCCTGTTCGATATCTTCGCGCTCTCCTCGGACAGCGAGCAATTCCCGATCTCGCTGGCCGAGGCGATGGCCGCGGGTCTGCCCGTCGTCGCCACCGACGTCGGGGATATCCCGGCCATGGTCTCGGCCGACAATCTCCCGCTGGTCGTCCATCGCCGGGACGAAGCCGCCTTCGCGGCCGCGCTCGACAGCCTCGCCGAACGGAGCGACCTGCGCCGCGCCATCGGCCTGGCCAATCGCGAGAAGGCGGCGGCGGACTATGACGAGGCGCGGATGATCGCGCGGTACGCCGCGCTCTACGGTGAGGCGATCGGCCGTCCCGAGGCGTTCATGCCGGCTGAGTGACGATATTTCGCGTTTTTTGCGCATAACGCCTATATAGGCGGCGAAGGGCTAATCGGAGGCACGATGTTCAAGGGCTTGGAGCCGATCCTCTATGGCGGCCGGGAGGTGTGGCCGCTGGTGGAGGGCGGGAAAGGCGTCTCCGCGACCAACCATGCGAGCTCGGGCGCCTGGGCCGCGGCCGGCGGCATCGGCACCGTCTCCGCGGTCAACGCCGACAGCTACGACCCGGAAGGCCGGATCATCCCGCAGGTCTATCACGCTTTGACCCGGCGGGAGCGGCACGAGGAGCTGATCCGTTACGCGATCGACGGCGCCGTCCAGCAGGTCCAGCGCGCGTACGAGATGGCGGGCGGAAGGGGCGCCATCAACATCAACGTGCTGTGGGAGATGGGCGGCGCCCAGCGCGTCCTTCACGGCGTGCTCGAGCGGACCAAGGGCCTCGTCGCAGGAGTCACCTGCGGGGCAGGAATGCCCTACAAATTGAGCGAGATCGCCGCCTCCTACGGGGTCAATTATCTGCCGATCATCAGTTCCGGCCGCGCCTTCCGGGCGCTCTGGAAGCGGGCTTATTCCAAGGCCGCCGAGTGGCTGGCGGCGGTGGTCTACGAGGATCCCTGGCTGGCCGGCGGCCATAACGGCCTGTCCAACGCAGAGGACCCGCTAAAGCCGCAGGACCCCTATCCGCGGGTCAGGGAGCTGCGCGAGGTGATGCGCGAAGGGGGCATAGCCGACTCGGTCCCGATCGTCATGGCCGGGGGCGTGTGGAACCTGAAGGAATGGGAGGATTGGATCGACAATCCCGAGCTCGGGCAGATCGTGTTCCAGTTCGGGACCCGGCCTCTGCTGACCAAGGAGAGCCCGATCCCCGACGAATGGAAGGCGCGGCTGATGACCCTGGAGGAAGGGGATATCCTCCTCCACCGCTTCTCGCCGACCGGCTTCTATTCCTCGGCCGTCCGCAACCCGTTCCTCAGGAACCTCGAGGCGCGCTCGCACCGCCAGATCGCGTTCACCAAGGAGGAGCTGGGCGATCATTGCTTCGCGCTCGACGTCGGGGTCGGCGGCAAGCGCAATTACTGGGTCACCCGCGGCGACCTGCTCCACGCCCGCGAATGGCATGCCCAGGGTTTCACCGAGGCTCTGAAGACTCCGGACGAAACTTTGGTGTTCGTCACGCCCGAAGAGAAAGCGCAGATCCGCAAGGACCAGTCCGACTGCATGGGCTGCCTCTCGCAATGCGCCTTCTCGTCCTGGGCGGACAACGAGAAGAACACGACCGGTAGGCTCGCCGACCCGAGGAGCTTCTGCATCCAGAAGACCCTGCAGGACATCGCCCATGGCGGACCCACCGAGCACAACCTCATGTTCGCGGGCCATTCCGCCTTCCGGTTCAAGAGCGACCCCTTCTACTCGAACGGCTTCGTTCCGACCGTGAAGCAGCTCGTCGACCGCATCCTGACCGGGGCCTGAGGCCGGTCCGCCTATTTACCGGCTCTGTCCCCGGCGTCGCGACTTGGGCGTTGAACAGCCGCCCGCCTCGTGCCTAAGGAAGGGCAGGAAGGAGACGCGATGCTGAGAGGATTGGCGCTGGCCGCGGTCGCTTCGCTCGTTCTCGCCGGGGGCCCGGCCGGGGCCCAGGAAGAGCGCAAGCCGCCTTACTGGGCGTCGATCTCGGCCAGCAAGGCGGCGATGCGCACGGGTCCGGGGCGCAACTATCCGATGACCTGGATCTACCAGCGGACCGACCTGCCGGTGCGGGTGATCGAGACCTATCCCAACTGGCGCAAGGTCCAGGATCCGGACGGGACGACCGGCTGGATGCTGCAGCGGCTGCTCAGCGACGCCCGCACCGCCCTGGTCCGGGGCAATGCGCCGCGGCCGATGCGCGAGAAGCCGGCGGAAAGCGCGCGCATCCGCTACCTCGCCGAGCCGGGCGTCGTCGGGCGCCTCTCGAAATGCTCGCCGAGCTGGTGCCAACTCGACGTCGCCGGCAAGCAGGGCTACATCCGCACCGACTTCCTGTGGGGGGTCGCGCCGGGGGAGATCATCGAATGAGGCCCGACATCGTCATGGACGAATTCGCCAGCCACATGGGCGAGCCTTTCGACGTCGTCCTCGGCGACGAGGTCTTCCCGATCACTCTGGCCGAGGCCCGGCCGGTCACGCCCTCGATCCGCAAGGGCGGATCCTTCTCGCTGATCTTCACCGGGCCGCGCTCCCCGATCCTCAACCAGGCGATGTACGAGGTGATGCGCGGCGACGAGCGATGGCCGCTTTTCATCGTTCCGGTCGGCGAGAAGAACGGCGCGTTCGAATATGAGGTGATCTTCAACTAGCGGCCGCGGGCTCCCAGGCCATCAGGTCGTAGACGCCCCGGTCCTCGATCATCACGAAGCCCAGCCGAAGGTAGAGCCGCCGGGCGGGGTTGTTCTTCTCGACATGGATGGCGACCCGCTTGCCGGTCGGCCGCGCGAGGTCGAACACGTCCTCGAGGATCGCCGCGCCGATCCCTTCGCCGCGCGACTCCGGGCCGATCGTGATGTCGACGATCTCGAACTCGTCCTTGGCTTCGTACAGGTAAAGCCGGCCGATCGGCTGTCCGGCCCGTTCGATGATCAGCCACTCCATGTCGTAATAATGGGTCTGGTAGTGGCGGTGCTGCGCCTCGAACTGCTGCGCGAGGAAGGCGCGTTGCGCGTCCTCCGGCCAGCCGGTCTGCGCCACTTCCGCCTCGCGCGTCGAGACGTAGAGCCGCTCCATCAGCGGCAGGTCGGCGTCGGTGAAGGGGCGGTAGCTTATGTCGAACCGTGCAGCCGCACGAAGGGGCGGCGGCATGGCTCAGGCGAAGATGGCGACGAGCCGGTCTCCGGAGGGACCGAAGAAGATGTCGAGGCCGCCGTGGACCGAATGGCTTACCGGATAGATGCGGTTGCCGGCGGGGAGGGGGCCCTTGGCCGTGAAGGCCAGAGCGAAGGCGCGCGCACGGCCGCTGCGGCCCGCGAGCGGCCCCAGCGGCCGGACCTCGGCCAGGGTGAGCGTCTGGACGCCACGCTCGCTCCGGATCCGGAACTCGGAGCCGATCTGCGCGGTCCAGGCCGCGGCGTCGGCGTGAGCGAGGGCATAGACCGGCTGGCGCTCCTTCCCGCCGCCGAGCCGCAGGACGGGCGCGGCCTTGGCGCCGGCGGCCATGGCGGCGAGAACGAGCCCGCCAAGAAGCTTGCGCCGGGAAACCGGCGCCGCAGCCGCCTGCTTCATCCTTCAATCCCCCCGAATTGCCCGAAGCGTCAGTTGCGCGCCGGGAAGACCCCTTGAAGCGCGATGATGTAGTTGAGCGTCAGAAAGGGCATCATGTTGTTGTGGGGCAGGCTGGCGCCGGTGATGCTCAGGGTCCCCGGATCGAGCGCCGCGGTCGGCGTGCCGGCCTTGTAAGGGTTGCCGCCCGAGGCGCGGGCGAACGTCGAGTTGGTCGCGCCGGTGCCCACGGTGGCGAGGGCGATGTTGCAGGCCACCTGATGGTTGTGCGCCGGAATCTCGCTCTGGAGGAGGGTGACCGCCGGAACGCCGCTCTCCTCGCCGAGGACGTAATCGCTGAGGCCGGAACCCTGGCCGGCCCCGATCGCGACATTGCCCTGCATGTTCGGGAGCGCGAAGGTCGTTTTGCCGTCGCCGCCATAATAGGTGCCGAGGAGCGAGAAGAGCGCGGTGTTCTGCGAGATCGGCATCAGCTGGCCGTCGCAATAGGCCCAGCCGGTCGGCGGGAAGTTGAAGCCGACGATGCGAACCTCGGCGAGAAACGGGTTTGACACGGCGGCCTCCTTAATTCTGCGTCGGGAATATGCCGAACAGCGAGATGATGTAGTTGAGGACGAGGAAGGGCTGCATGTTCTCGTGCGGCTGGCTCCCGCCGACGATCGACGTCGTGCCCGGATCGAAGGTCTGCGTGCCGGAGCCGGGCCGGTAGAGGAGCACCGACAGGTTGGCCGCCAGCGTATGGCCGGCGGGGGCTGACAATGTCCCCTGATCCTTCGACACGATCATGGCGTGGGTATGGACGGGGATCTGCTGAGTGGTGAGGGTCACCGATTCCACCCCACCCATCTCGCCGAGAACGTGCGAGTTGCCGACGTGCATCGGCGTCCGGCCCTGCAGGTTCGGAAGGGCGAACGTCTCCTGACCGTCGCCGCCGTAAGTGGTGCCGATCAAGTTGAAGAGAGTGTCGTTCTCGGAAATCGGAATGAGCCGGCCGTCGCAGAACGCCCAGCCTGCCGGCTGGAAGTTGCCCGCGAACATGCGGATCTCGCCCACATAAGGTGATCCCATTGGTGCCCCCTGTCAGTTGCGGGAAGGAAAGATGCCGGTCAGCGCGACGACGAAGTTCAGCGTGAGATAAGGCTGCATGTTCAGGTGCGCCTGGCTTCCCCCGACATTCTTGATCTCGCCGGGTGCGAGCGTCGTCGTGTTGGTCATCCCGCCATAGCCGGCGTTGAACGCGGCGACGCTGCCGGTCGGCAGGAACGGCGCGTCGGTGTCGCCGCTCGCGCTGTTGGCATTGAAGAAGTGGTTGTGCGCCGGCATCTCGTTGACGGTGACCGTGTGCGCTTCCTCACCGCCGGCCTGGCCGAGGGTGAAGCCGTCGCCCATGTGGATCGGCACACGACCTTGCAGGTTCGGCAAAGCGAAAGTGGTCTGGCCGTTGCCCCCGAAGGTGGTTCCGAACAGGGAGAAGAGCGCCTGGTTCTGGTTTATGGGCAATTGCTGCCCATTGGCGAAAGCCCAAGCCTTGGGCGGAAAATTCCAGGAGATAATCTTTATCTCCCCCATGAACGGATTGCCCATCGGCGGCTCCCCCCTCTGTTATGTTTTCCCCGGGGCCGGAACATAACCTAGGTTTTTCTTGACTGGGAAGGGGTGGAAACCTGTTTATTTTTCCGCCGTTTCCGTTGATATCTTCATCCATTATGCACGAAAATACGAGCATGACTTGAGTTTCCCGGCTGGCCGCGCCAACGCCTTTCAATGAGCCAAAGGCTTCTCGAACCACCGCTTTCCCTGCTCGACGGAGCCGCCCTGCTGCTCGATTTCGACGGGACTCTGGTCGAACTGGCCGAAACGCCCGACGCGATCCGGATTCCCGCCGATTTGCCGGCTTTGATCGCCCGGCTGTCGTTCCGGCTGGATGGGCGAGTCGCGATCGTCTCGGGCCGGTCGCTTGAGGACCTCGAGCGCCACGCCGGACCGCTGCCGGTCGCGTTCGCCGGCTCGCACGGCGTCGAGATCCGCATGGGCGGCGAAGTGGAGCGCTCGCGCCTGCCGGCGGGGCTGTCCCCCGCCCGGGACGCGCTGGCGCGCTTTGCCGCCGAGGACCCGCGACTGTTGGTGGAGGACAAGCCTGGGACGGTCGCGCTCCACTTCCGGGGGGCGCCGGACCGGGAAGCGGATTCCGCCGCGCTCGCCGCCGATCTGGCGAGGCGCCACGGCCTGCGGGTCCAGGCGGGCAAGATGGTCGTCGAGCTGCTTCCCGAGGGAGTCGACAAGGGCAGGGCGCTGGAGCGGCTGATGGCGGAACCGAGCTTCGCCGGCGCGCGTCCCTGGTTCATGGGCGACGACCTCACCGACGAGCATGCCTTCGCCGCCGCGGCGCGGGCCGGGGGCGGCGGCATCCTGGTCGGGCCGGAGCGCGAGACGGCGGCGGGCTGGCGTCTCGCCGACGTGCCGGCGGCGCGGCGCTGGCTGACGGAGGCCGCCGGTGGCTGACCTCGCGCTCTGGCCGATCGGCAATTGCCAGGTCAGCGCCCTCGTCGATTCCGCAGGCGGATTCGTCTGGGCCTGCCAGCCGCGAGTCGACGGCGACCCGCTGTTCTGCTCGCTGCTCGGGGGCGGTGGCGAGTGGCGGATCGCGGTCGAGAACCAGGTCTCGGCCGAGCAGAGCTACCTGCGCAACACGCCGATCCTCACCACCCGCCTGACCGACGCCGAGGGCGCGGTGGCCGAGATCTTCGACTTCTGCCCGCGCTTCGAGCGCAGCGGACGGGTCTATCGCCCGGTCGCCTGGGTGCGGATCGTCCGTCCCCTCGCCGGAGCGCCGCGGCTTCGCATGACACTGAGCCCAGCGACCGATTGGGGGGCGAAGGAAGCCGAACGGACCAGCGGCACCAACCACATACGCTATCTCCTCAAGCCGCAGCCGCTGCGCCTCACTACCGACGCGCCGGTCGGGCAGTTGCTCGAGGGCCGCGCCTTCCGGCTCGAGCGCGCGCAGCATTTCTTCCTGGGGCCGGACGAGCCGTTCGTCGGCAATGTCGGCCACACTCTGGCGGCCTGGCTGCACCAGACCGCGGACGAATGGCGCGGCTGGGTGCGCGGCCTCGCCATTCCGCTCGAATGGCAGCGCGTCGTCATCCGCGCCGCCATCGCCTTGAAGCTCTGCCAGCACGAGGAAACCGGGGCGATCGTCGCCGCGCTCACCACATCGATCCCGGAAGCGCCTAATTCCGGCCGCAACTGGGACTATCGCTATTGCTGGATTCGCGACGCTTACTACACGGTCCAGGCGCTGAACCGGCTGGGCGCGCTCGACGTGCTCGAAAACTATCTGGGCTACCTCCGCAACATCGTCGATGAAGCGAAGGGCGGCCACATTCAGCCGCTCTACGCCGTCACGGGCGAGCGCAGGCTCGACGAGCGCGAGGCGGAAGCGCTCGCCGGCTATCGCGGCATGGGTCCGGTCCGGGTCGGCAATGCCGCCGTCGGCCAGGTGCAGCACGACGCCTACGGCCAGATCATCCTCTCGAACGTCCAGGCGTTCATCGACGAACGGCTGTTCCGCAAGGCGACCGAAGCCGATTTCCACGCGCTCGAACGGGTCGGCGAACGGGCCTGGGAGACGCACGACCAGCCCGACGCCGGGTTGTGGGAGTATCGAACCCGAAGTGCCGTCCACACCTACAGCGCGGTGATGAGCTGGGCGGCCTGCGACCGGCTCGCTCATGCCGCCGAGAGGCTCGGCCTCGACGCGCGCCAGCTGGTGTGGCGCGAGCGCGCCGAAGCGATCCGGGCAAGGATCGAGCGCGACGCCTGGTACGCGGCGGAAGGGCGGTTCGGCGCGACGTTCGGCGGCGGCGAGCTGGACGCCAGCCTGCTCCAGCTCGCCGACATGCGATTCCTCGCCCCCGACGATCCGCGCTTCCGGGCCACGTTCGAGGCGGTTGAGAAGGGCCTGAGACGGGGCGAGCACATGCTGCGCTACGCCGCCGAGGACGATTTCGGCCTGCCCGAGACGGCGTTCAACTTCTGCACTTTCTGGCTGATCGAGGCGCTCCACCTCGCCGGCCGCGGCGAGGAGGCGCGGGCGCTCTACGAGAAGACGCTGGCGCGGCTGACCCCGGCGGGCCTGCTGTCCGAGGATACCGACTTCGCGACCGGCGAGTTGTGGGGGAACTACCCGCAGACTTACTCGCTGGTCGGGCTGATCAACTGCGCCGTGCTCCTGTCGCGGCCGTGGAGCGCCGTTAGATGACTCGATTTGGGAACCCATCGAAGTACCACTTCGATGGGATATCATGAGCCGCCTCATCGTCATCTCGAACCGCGTCGCCGCGCCCAAGCCCGAAGGGGAGGGCGGGGCGCAGGGCGGGCTCGCCGTCGCCCTGTCGGCAGCGCTCAGGGAGTATCGCGGGCTGTGGTTCGGCTGGTCGGGCAAGGTGACCGAGCAGTTCACCGGCAAGATCGACTTCCAGCGCCACGACGGAGTCACCTCGGCGCTGGTCGACCTCGAGGAGCAGGACGTCGAGGAATATTATAACGGCTACGCCAACCGGACCTTGTGGCCGCTCTTCCATTATAGGATCGACCTCGCCGAATATGACCGCAGCTTCGCCGGCGGCTACGAGCGGGTCAACGAGCGCTTCGCCGACACGGTCGTTCCGCTGATCGAGCCCGACGACCTGGTCTGGATCCACGATTACCATCTCATCCCGCTCGGCGCGCAATTGCGCGAGCGCGGCGTCCGGAACCGGATGGGCTTCTTCCTCCACATCCCGTTCCCGCCGTCGCGGCTGATGGTGTCGCTGCCGTTCCACGAGGGTTTGGTCCTTTCGATGCTCGCCTATGACGTGATCGGATTCCAGACCGAGGAATGGCTCGACAGCTTCAGGAACTATGTCGAGCGCGAGCTGGGCGGCCATTGCGACGAAAACGGCATGGTCCATGTCGGCGACCGGTCGGTCCATGCCGGCGCCTATCCGATCGGCATCGACTACAAGGAGTTCCAGCAAGCCGTCTCCAGCGGGGGTGCCCAGATCGCGCACGATCGTCTGATGAAGAGCGCCGATGGGCGCCACACGATCATCGGAGTCGACCGCCTCGATTATTCCAAGGGCCTCGAGGAGCGCTTCCTCGGCTATCGCCGCTTCCTCGAGGACAATGAGGATTGCCGGGGCCGGGTGTTCCTGCTCCAGATCGCGCCGCCCTCGCGCGGCGAGGTCCATACCTACGAGACGATCCGCGAGGGTCTCGACGAGCTCTCCGGCCGGATCAACGGCGAGTTCGCCGAGGTCGACTGGGTGCCGATCCGCTACGTCAACCAGGGCTATGGCCGCGAGGACCTGGCGGGCTTCTACCGGGCCGCCAAGATCGCCTTGATCACGCCGCTCAGGGACGGGATGAACCTCGTGGCGAAAGAGTACGTCGCGGCGCAGGACCCGGACGATCCCGGCATCCTCATCCTCTCCCGCTTCGCCGGCGCGGCGCTGCAGCTCAAGGACGCCCTGCTGGTCAACCCCTATAGCAAGGAGGACATCTCCGACGCCCTCCGCCGCGCCATCGAGATGCCGAAGGAGGAAAGGATCCGCCGCTGGCGGGCGATGAACGAGTCGGTCGAAAAGGAAGACGTGGTCTGGTGGCGCCGGAGCTTCGTCGAGGCGCTGGAGCGGGCGGGGCGTTAGTCAGTCTCCGGCGAGCATCACCGTCTTCAGGTTCATGAACTCGTGCAGGCCGTGGCGGCTGAGCTCTCGGCCGTGGCCTGAGCGCTTGATGCCGCCGAACGGCGCCTGCGGCGACGAGGCCAGCATCTGGTTGATCGCGGTCATCCCCGCCTCGATGTCGCGAACGAAGCGCGCCTGCTCGTCCGGATCCTTCGTCCAGACCGAGGAGCCGAGCCCGAAGGGGATGTCGTTGGCGATCCGGATCGCTTCGTCGATGTCGCCGGCGCGGAACACCATGGCGATCGGGCCGAATATCTCTTCCGCCATCAGCGGGCTGTCGAGCGGAATGTCGGTGAGGATCCCGGCCGACAGATAGGCGCCCGGCGAGTCCGGGGCCTCGCCGCCGAACAGAAGGGTGGCGCCGAGGCCCCTGGCTTCGTCGAGCTGCTTCAGCACCGTGTCCCGCTGCTCGAAGCTCGAAAGCGGTCCCATGTCCGTCGCGGGATCGAACGGGTCGCCCGCCTTCACCGCCTTCATCGCCGCGGCGAAGCGCTCCATGAACGGATCGTAGACGTCGGCATGGACGATCATCCGCTTGGCGCAGATGCACGACTGGCCCGTATTCTGGATGCGTGCCTTGACCGCCTGCTTGGCCGCCTCGTCCAGGTCGGCCGACGGCATGACGACGAACGGATCGGAGCCGCCCAGCTCCAGCACCACCTTCTTGAGCGCCTTGCCGGCCGCCTCGGCGACCGACTGGCCGGCGCCTTCCGAGCCGGTCAGCGTCACCGCCGCGATCCGCTCGTCGGCGATCAGGCCGGCGACGGCTCCCGACTTGACCGCGAGGTTCTGGAACAGCCCCTCGGGAGCGCCGGCGGCGGCGGCCATCTCCTCGATCAGGCCGGCGACGCCCTGGACGATGCTGGCATGCTTCAGGAGGCCGACATTGCCGGCCATGATCGTCGGCGCGAGGAAGCGCACCACCTGCCAGTAAGGGAAGTTCCAGGGCATGACCGCGAGGATCGGGCCGATCGGCAGCCAGCGCAGCTCCGCCGCGCCGCCGCCGGCGAGCGGCTGGCGCTGCGGCGCCAGCATGTCGGGGCCATCCTTGGCGAAGACCCGGAAGCCGGCCACGCATTTCTCGACCTCGGCGATCGCGCTCGCATAGGTCTTGCCCATTTCGAGACTCGCCATTCGCGCCAGCCGCGCCTTTTCCGCCTCGAACCGGTCGGCGATCCGGGAGAGGAGGGCGGTCCGCTCGTCGTAAGGGGTGGTGCGCCAGCGCCGGTAAGCATCCGCGGCGCGCGCGACCTTGGCCTCGAGTTCCTCCGGCGTCAGCTCGGGATAGGTGGCGATCTCCTCGCCGGTGGCCGGATTGACGCTCCTGAACATCAAGGACTCCTTCTAACCTACCGGAACTCCGAACAAATCGTGCTCGTCGGCCTCCTCGACGAGGACCCGGGCGATGTCGCCCGGGCGCAGGTGCGGCGCGTCGCGCAAGTGGACCTCGCCGTCGATCTCGGGCGCGTCGGCCTTCGAGCGGCCGGTGGCGCCGCCTTCGCCGTCCGTGACGTCGATCAGGACCTCGATCATGCGGCCGACCTTGGCGCGGAGCTTCTCGGCGGAGATCCGGGCGGTCAGCTCCATGAGGCGGGCGTAGCGTTCCTCCTTGACCTCCTCGGGCACGGCGCCGGGGAGGCCGTTGGCGGCGGCGCCCCTGACCGGCTCGAAGCGGAAGGCGCCGACCCGGTCGAGCCGCGCCTCCTCGAGCCACTCCATCAGATAGGCGAAATCGGCCTCGGTCTCGCCGGGAAAGCCGACGACGAAGGTCGATCGGATGGCGATGTCGGGGCAGATCTCGCGCCAGCCGCGGATCCGTTCCAGCACCCTGGCCTCGTTGGCCGGCCGCCTCATCGCCTTCAGCACCGGCGGCGAGGCGTGCTGGAAGGGGATGTCGAGATAGGGGAGCACCAGGCCCTCCGCCATCAGCGGGATCACCCGGTCGACGTGCGGATAGGGATAGACGTAGTGGAGGCGGACCCAGGCGCCGAGCTTGCCGAGCTCGCGGGCGAGGTCGGTCATGTGGGCGCGGACCTCGCCGCCTTTCCACGGCCATGACGCGTGCCTCAGGTCGACTCCGTAGGCCGAGGTGTCCTGGCTGATGACCAGCAATTCCTTCGTCCCGGCGGCGACCAGCTTTTCCGCCTCGCGCAGGATCGCGTCGGGCCGGCGGCTGACCAGGTCGCCGCGGATCGAGGGGATGATGCAGAAGCTGCAGCGGTGGTTGCAGCCCTCGGAAATCTTCAGATAGCTGTAGTGCCTGGGCGTGAGCTTCAGCCCGGCGTCCGGCACGAGGTTGAGATAGGCCGAGGGCGGGATAGGCGCGGCGACGTGGACGGCGCCGACGACGTCCTCATATTGGTGCGGGCCGGTGACGGCGAGCACCGCGGGGAACTTCGCCCGGATGACCTCCGCTTCCTTGCCCATGCAGCCGGTGACGATCACCCGCCCGTTCTCGGCGATCGCCTCGCCGATCGCGGCCAGGCTCTCCTCCTTGGCCGAATCGAGGAAGCCGCAGGTATTGACCAGCACGACGTCGGCCTGGTCGTAGTCCGGCGACAATTGATAGCCGTCGGAGCGCAGCTTGGTCAGGATCCGCTCCGAATCCACGAGCGCCTTCGGGCAGCCGAGCGAGACCATGCCGACCTTGGGCGGGGAGGGGAGCTCTATTTCCATGGGAGCCGGCGACATAGGGGTTCAGCGAGCCTTTTCCTAGGGCGAAGCGTTCGGCCCCCAGGCGGCCGAAGGTCACACTAAGGTCACACCGAAAACGTTCACCGGCGTTCCCCTCGTCGTGCCGAGTTCGCGTCTGCGCGAGCGCACCCGGAAAAGAGAAACCGGCGTTCCGGAGCCACGGCGCCGCGGCGCATCCGGCCGGGCACGCGATCGAAGAAAGGAGGCGGCCGATTCGTCCATCGACCAGCTTATGACTCGTCGGCATGGCTGTAGGAAAGTCAAATCTTCTGTTTTTGTTCTTTCCCGAAAGGCGGCGACTATTGGCCTCAGGCGGGACCGAATACACCGCTCGGCATGCCGAAGCGGCTCGGGTTCAGGAGTTGCCCGGCGCGCAACGCGAACCGCCCTTGGCCATCCAGGCGAGGGCAACGACGGCCAGCCCTATGAAAAAGCCAAGAGTGCCTCCGATCACGTTGTCAGACACATGATTGGCAAGCATCAGGGGTAGCAGTATCGCTGGCATGAGGGCTGGAGCGAGGACGACCGGCAAGAGTGGGGAATTGGAGCTTTTTCGCATTTCACCACCTGGCCTTCCGTTCGCGACGCGCCATGGTGCCACACGGTCCTAATGTCCGCAACGGGTTGAAATCGGCCATTTTCCCGTTGGGTAGGCGAGGTACAGCAAAAGGTCGTCTCAAGGCTTGCGGCGCGCGATGACGTGGAAGGTCTGGCCGGTGGCGGAATCGGCGGTGGCCATGGCCAGCGCGCGGCCGCCGGGCAGAAGGGTGTAGGTGCGCACAGTGACGATCCGGCCCTCGCTCTTGCGGGTCTCCTCGATGGTGCGCGGATCGAGGCGGCGGACGGCGGCGAAGACCGGAGTCCTGTAGGGGCCGCTGACCGGCACGAAGCCGCCGCCGAACCGAGCTGTGAAGGTGTAGCCGAGCGCGTGGCGGTAGACGAAGCGGTCGCCCTCTACAGGAGAATGATGGTGCGCGCCTGCTCCGGCACGGCGACGTAGCGAATGCCTTTCCACCTCCCGGAGACCAAGTGGGCACCGGCAGGGGCGGGGGCGACGCGCCGGGCGATGTAGATCGTGTGCAGGGGCCCCTTCACGCCCGGGCGCTTGTCGTCGGCGGTGTAGGTGGCGGTGAGGTTGTCCGGAGCGACCGTCATGGTCGTGACCCGGCTCAGCGTCGGTCCCTCGATCCGGGTGACGATGGTTCGGGGGCCGGCGATCCGGACCGATTCCCAGCGCACCTGCGGATCGCCCGGGACGGCGTGCGACCGCCCGTCGGCGGGATAGGCGCGCGGAGGGGAGCAGCTTTCGCAGCGATATTCGCCGTGGGCGACGAGGTAGACGTCGGTCGGCGCTCCGGACTGGGTGTCGAGATCGGCCACCCATCGTCCGTCGAACGGGGAGGCCGCCGGAGCCGCCGCGACGAGGGCGAGGCTGGCGAGAAGGACGGGCTTCATTCCCGCACCGTCGGAACTCGGTCCCTGAGCCGGGTGCGCTTGAGCGCGGGTTCGTGGGTGAGGCGGCCCTGCTCCATGATCTCCTGCCGGAGCTGGGCGCGTTTCTCGTGGATCGAGGCGATGACGGGGCCCATCGCGATGCCGAGGTCGACGAGCACGGCCTCGGAGAGCTGGAGCGACGATTCGAGAGTCTCGGGCACCGCGTCGGTGGCGCCGGCCTTGTAGAGCTCGGCGGCGTGGCCGGCGTCGCGGGCGCGGGCGACGATGGTGAGATCGGGACACCAGGCGCGCACCTTGCGGGTGAGGCGGACGGTGAGCACCGGATCGTCCATGGTGAGGACGAGCGCGCTGGCGTGGCCGAGGTTGAGCCGGTCCATCAATTCGGCCCGCGCGACGTCGCCGAAGATCACCGGGAAGCCCTCGCGGCGGCAGGCGGCGACGTTGTCGACGTTCGAATCGACCGCGACGAAGCGGCGGCCATGCTCGGCCAGCATCTCGGCGACGAGCCGGCCGACGCGGCCGAAGCCGATCAGGATCACGTCGGGCGCGGCCTCGCCGGTGCCGACCTCGGGATCGTCCCGCGCCGCCGCGCGGTCGACCCGTTGCGCCGTGCGGCGTCCGAGGCGGGCGAGGAGCGGAGTCAAGGTGAGGCCGAGCGCGGTGACGATCGTCCAGAAGGCGGCTGTCTCGCGGCTGATCAGGCCGGCCGTGGCGGCGGTGGCGAGGACGATCAAGGTGGTCTCGGACGGCGAGGCCATGATCAGGCCGGTCTCCGCCGCGACGCCGTTGCGGGCGCCGCCGAGGCGGAGCAGCCCGCCGGTCACCGCCGCCTTGACCAGCATCACCGCGGCCAGGGCGACGACGAGCGCCTCGCGGTCGCGCAGGATAAGGCGAAGATCGAGGCTCATCCCGACCGTGATCAGGAACACCCCGAGGGCGAGGCCTCGGAACGGGGCGGTGATCACCTCGACCTCGCTCCGATAGTCGGTCTCGGCGATGAGCAGGCCGGCGACGATCGCCCCGACGATCGGCGACAGTCCGGCCGCGGTGGTGGCGAGGGCGGCGACGATGACGATCAGCAGGCTGGCCGAAAGGAACAGCTCCGGGCTCTTGGTCCGCGCCGCCTGGGCGAACAGGCGCGGCAGCAGCAGCCGGCCGAGGACGAGCATCGCCGCGACCACGGCGGCGCCGAGCAGGAAGGTCCTCAGCAGCCCTTCCCAGCCGTTTCCCCCCTGCGGCGCGAGGGCGCCGAGGAAGAAGATGATCGGCACCACGGCGAGGTCCTCGAAGAGCAGCATCGAAAGGGCCGAGCGGCCGACCGGTGTGCCGGCGCCGACCAGGGGCAGGACGAGGGCGGTCGAGGACAGTGCAAGCGCGAGGCCGAGGCCGGCGCCGCCGCCCCAGCTCTGGCCGGTGAGCTTGAGGCCGGCGCCGAGGATTGCGGCGGAGAGCAGGAGCTCCGCCGCGCCGAGGCCGAACACCTCGCGCCGCATCCCCCACAGGCGGCGGAAGGAGAGTTCGAGCCCGATCGAAAAGAGCAGGAGGATGATCCCGAACTCGGCGAAGGGCTGGATCGTCGCGGGGTCGGAGATCGTGAAATAAGCGAGCCACGGCCGGCCCGCGACGAAGGCGCCGAGGCCGGCCGGGCCGGCGAGCATCCCGACCAGGATGAAGCCGATGACCGGGCTCACCCGAAGGCGGGCGAAAGCCGGGATGACGATCCCCGCCGCGCCGAGGATGACCAGGGCGTCGGAGAGCGGCGTGTTGTGGAAGCCGGCGGCCATGGGTTCTTTATGCCTGAAGCCGGGCGAAAGTCAGCCTTAAGGTCCCCCTCCCTGCAAGGGAGGGGCTAGGGGTGGGTACGAGCGAAGCGAGTTCGAGAGGGGAGAACGGCCTTCGGCCTACCCACCCCCGGCCCCTCCCTTCCAGGGAGGGGAGCCCCTTATTTCGCGACAACGAGATCAGCGCAGGAAGTGGACGGCCTCGTCGATATGGCCGACCTGGGCCGAGAGGACGTTGTCGACGTGGACGGGGATTCCGGCGGCGCGCAGGCGGTTGAAGAAATAGCGGTCCTCTCCCGTGATCCGCTCGCCGTCCCATTCCTCCCTGAACAAAGGCAGGAGCGGCTTGCCCGTGGCCTCGGCCGCCGCCTTCAGCGGATCGAGGACCCGCATGTTGACGAGGCACAGGCCGAGCCCGAGCGCTTCCACTTCCTGGAGCGGCGGCGCGTCGGCGCCGGGTTCGAGCAGCTTTCCGCCGGCGACGGCGGTCGGCGCGTCGTGCTGCCGCTGCCGGTAGTTGCAGCCGACGACGGGGAGCTGATGCGCCAGAAGCCGGATCAGGGCGTCACGCGGGAAGACGTGGTCGCTGTCCAGCCACAGAGCGAAATTGGCGCCCCATTGCTCGGCGCGGTGGAACAAGGCCCCCCGCGCCAGGCTGATGGTCGAGAGGCTGACCACCATCGTCTCGATCTCGGGGAGGATCTTTCGGCCGTCGAGCTTGATGTCGGCCCTCAAGGTGGCGGCGATCAGATTGCCGAGGCAGGCGGTGAAGGCCGGCCGGGCGCCGCCGTAAATCGGTATCAGGATCGCGATCTTCACGGGCCCTGCCTAGGGGGATCGGCGCCGCCGTGTCGAGAGGGGCGGCGCTTGCCTTTGCGCGCAGGGCGGCGTCTTAGGCGCGCATGGGGGACGAGGCGGACATCGTCATTGCCGGCGGCGGGCCGGCGGGAATGGTCGCGGGGCTGCTGTTCGCCCGGGCGGGGCTCCGGACGATTGTGCTGGAGAAGCATGGCGACTTCCTGCGCGATTTCCGCGGCGACACCGTCCATCCCTCGACCCTGCGCATCTTCCATGAGCTCGGACTGCTCGACCGGCTGCTGGCCCGGCCGCACGACAAGGTGCCCGCGATCGGCGGGCTGATCGGCGGGCACGAGCTCGAGATAGGCGATTTCAGCCATTTCGACCGGCGCTGGAACTTCATCGCGATGATGCCGCAATGGGAGTTCCTCGATTTCGTCGCCGAGGCGGCGCGCGATTATCCCGGCTTCCGGTTGGAAATGAACGCGGAGGCGACCGGCCTGCTGTTCGAGGGCGAACGGGTCGGCGGGGTGCGGGTGGGAGACCGCGCGATTCCGGCGCGGCTGACGATCGCGGCCGACGGACGCGGCTCGATCCTTCGAGAAGCCGCCGGCCTCGAGGTCCGCGACCTCGGCGCGCCGATCGACGTCTTCTGGTTCCGGCTGCCCAAGCCCCGGACGCCGGGGAACGACACGACCGGAGTCTTCGCCTCGGGCCGGATCATGGCGCTGATCGACCGCGGCGATTACTGGCAATGCGCCTACGTCTTTCCCAAGGGCAGCGCAGAGGCGGTGCGGACGCGGGGAATCGCGGCATTCCGCGACGAGGTCGCGGGACTCGCGCCGGTGCTGGCCGGGGCGATCGGCGCGGTGGCGGGATGGGACGACGTCCGGCTGCTCGGGGTGTCGCTCGACCGGCTCGACCATTGGTCGCGGCCGGGGCTGCTCGCGATCGGCGATGCCGCCCATGCCATGTCGCCGATCGGCGGAGTCGGGATCAACCTCGCTGTCCAGGACGCGGTCGCGGCGGCGAACATCCTCGCGGCGCCGATGGCGCGCGGGGAGGACCCCGATCCGCTGCTGGTGAAAGTGGAGAAAAAGCGGCTGCCGGCGGTGCGGCTCATCCAGGGCTTCCAGAAGGCGGCGCAGGACCGGATCATCACACCCCTGCTGATGCGGCAAGGCGGGCCGTTCCGGCCGCCGCTGGCGCTCCGGATGCTCGACCGGTTCCCGGTGCTGCGGCGGATCCCGGCGGCGCTGATCGGCTTTGGATGGCGGCCCGAGCACGTCCGCTCGCCGAAGGCATAGGGTGAAGAAAAGCCGAGGAGTCATCCCGGCGGAGGCCGCGAACCCTCGCCCTCCCGCATTGCATGTTGCTGATTTTTCGATGATATCCGCCCCAAGGTGGGGAAATCGGGATCAGCGACCTTTGGCCTGGCGGCCCTTGCGCAGGCGACGGGGGCCTTCGCCCAGCCGGCGCCGGCGCCGGCGCCGGCACCGCCCGCGGCCAAGCCGGATCCGGCTCAGGATATCGTGGTCGTGGCTCCGGCGCAGGAGCGGTCCTCGATCGACCGGACCACCTATTTGGTGCGCGACACGCCCGAGGCGCGGAGCGCGAGCACGCTCGACCTCCTCACCCGCGTTCCGTTCGTCGAGGTCACGCCCAGCGGCCAGGTCCGGCTGCTCGGCAGCGGCAGCGTCAAGATCCTGATCGACGGAAAGCCGGTCGCCGACGCCGCGACGATGATTCGCAACCTGCAGGGCTCGCAAGTCGCCAGGATCGAGGTGATCACCAACCCGTCGGCGCAATTCTCAGCGCAGGGGACGGGCGGGATCATCAACATCGTGACCCGCCAGTCGACGGCCGCGGGGATCGGCGGATCGGTGACGGCGAACGCCGACAGCTTCGGAGCGGCCGAGCTCAAGGTGTCGCCGACCTGGACCCGCGGCCAGGTCTCGCTGTCGGGGAGCCTCGACCCCAGCCATGGCGGGCGGACGACCGTCCGGCACGACGAGGATCGGTACCGGGTCGATCCGAACGGCGCCCTGGTCCTGGACAGGCTGGAGCGCTCGATCACCCGATATGAAACCGACAATCTCTCGGGAAACCTCCTCGTCAGCTACAAGCCGACCGCGAAGCAGACGATCAGCCTCACAGGCTATGCGGGCGAGGGCGAGAGCCGGTCGTCGGGCACCGCCGATCTCGTCTTCGAGAGCGCTCCGGGCGGCTCCTTCCGGCAGACGTCCGACGGCACCTCCAGCTTCGGCTACGAGGACGTCACCGCGGAATACCGGCGCGAGGGCGCTCAAGAGGGAGCGGTGCTCACCGCGTCCGCCAAATATTCCAATTTCGACTGGCGGACCTCCGATTCGTACCTGACCGCGGGCACGGCGGGGACGTCCGCCCCCTTCGAAGCGCGCTCGGATTCGAATCATTCGGCGGCGACCCTCAAGCTCGATTACGTCCGGCCGTTCGGGACCAAGCGGCGACTCTCGATCGGTGGAAGCCTCGCTCGAATGCGCGACGAATCGTCCTCGCGGGAGGAGGGAGGGCTGTTTCCGGGCGGGCCGGCGCTGGCGCTTTCCTCCGACGTGGCCGGATCGTACCTCGAGGAAAGCGCCTACGCGACCTACCAGGCGCCGTTGCTGGGCGGGACCTTGCTTCCGGGCTTGCGGTTCGAGGGCCGCCGCTACAGCTTCGCCGGCGCCGCGCTACCGAGCCTGGACCGGCACGATTTGTTCCCGACCCTGCATTTCGAGCGGAAGCTGGGAAAGACGCTGACGGCGCACCTCAGCTATTCGCGCCGGGTCGATTGGCCGAGCATCGAATCGCTCGACCCGTCTCTCCGGTTCAACGACCCGACGACCGCCTATGCCGGCAATCCCGCGCTCCGGCCGCAGATCACCGATTCCTTCGAGGCCAAGCTGAGCATCCAGGGCCGGCGGAGGAATTTCGAGCTCACCGCCTACAGCCGCAGGACCGAGGACATCTGGTCGCAGTTGAGCCTGCTGGACGATGACGACGTGCTGGTCACCCGGCAGGTCAATTTCGGTACCCGGCTGCTGCGCGGCGCGAGCGCGACCGTGCAGGGCTCGATCGGACGGCGCTTGCGCTACTCGTTCAACGGCCATGTCGCGGACCGGCGGTTGAACTCGCGCGGCTTCGTCCCGCCGCCCGCCGGCGTCGGCGTCGATTACGGCGGATCGGCCAATCTCGACTATCGCGACGGCACCGAAGGCCGGAGAGGCGCCGACCATGTCACGCTCAGCGCCCGGTATTCAGGACCGAGCGACACCGGATTCAGCCGCGTCCGGTCGAGCCTTGGAACCGACGCCTCCTGGTCCCACGCGCTGACCGACCGCCTGTCGAGCCTCGTCAAGGTCGCCGACCTGGAGGGGGACAATGTCTTTCGAAGCACCAGCGTTTCGGCGACCGGCGTCTCGCGTGAAGCGTCCCGCGTTCGCGGCCGGCGAATCACGGTCTCGCTCACCTACAGTCTCGCCAGGCCGCCGCCGCGCTGAGGCGGCGCGCGCGGCCCCCTTCAGCTCGCCGGAACGGCCTCGCCCATCGCCGCTTCGAGATTGGCCCTTATCGCCTCGAAGAACTGCTCGGTGGTCATCCAGCTCTGCTCGGGGCCGATCAGGATGGCGAGATCCTTGGTCATCTTGCCGGCCTCGACCGTCTCGATGCAGACGCGTTCGAGCGTCTCGGCGAAGCGGGTGACCTCGGGCGTGCCGTCGAACTTGCCGCGATATTTGAGGCCGCCGGTCCAGGCGAAGATCGACGCGATCGGGTTGGTCGAGGTCGCCTTGCCCTGCTGGTGCATCCGGTAATGGCGGGTGACGGTGCCGTGGGCGGCCTCGGCCTCGACCGTCTTGCCGTCCGGGGTCATCAGGATCGAGGTCATCAGGCCGAGGCTTCCGAAGCCCTGGGCGACCTGGTCGGACTGGACGTCGCCGTCGTAATTCTTGCAGGCCCAGACGAACTTGCCGCTCCACTTGAGGGCGCTCGCGACCATGTCGTCGATCAGGCGGTGCTGATATTCTATCCCAGCTTTCTCGAACTTCGCCTTGTAATCGCTGTCATAAATCTCCTGGAACAGGTCCTTGAACCGGCCGTCATAGGCCTTGAGGATGGTGTTCTTGGTGGAGAGATAGACCGGCCAGCCGCGGTTTAAACCGTAGTTGAAGCAGGCATGGGCGAAGTCGCGGATCGAGGCGTCGAGATTGTACATGCCCATCGCGACTCCCGAGCCCGGGAAGTCGAACACCTCGTGCTCGATCTCCTGGCCGTCGTCGCCGACCCACTTGATGGTCAGCTTGCCGGCGCCGGGGATGAGGAAGTCGGTCGCCTTATACTGGTCGCCGAAAGCGTGGCGGCCGACGACGATCGGGTCGGTCCAGCCCGGAATCAGGCGCGGGACGTTGTCGATGACGATCGGCTCCCGGAAGACGACCCCGCCCAGGATGTTGCGGATGGTGCCGTTGGGCGACTTCCACATCTTCTTAAGGCCGAACTCGGCGACCCGCGCCTCGTCGGGCGTGATGGTCGCGCATTTGACCCCGACGCCGTGCGCCTTGATCGCCTCGGCGGCTTCGACGGTGACCTTGTCGTCGGTCGCGTCCCGATGCTCGATTCCGAGGTCGTAATAGAGGAGGTCGACGTCGAGATAAGGGAGGATCAGCCGCTCGCGGATCCACTGCCAGATGATCCGTGTCATCTCGTCCCCGTCCAGCTCGACGACGGGGTTCTTCACCTTGATCTTGGCCATAAGGGCGCGTGCTTTCCTTCGGATCGGTTGGGAGCGAATTCGCCGCGCGCTGTAGGCGGTGGGGCGGGCGCGATCAACCGGCCCCCCACAGCTCGTTATCGCTGCGCGTCCTTGCGCAGCCGGGCGGCGCCGAGCCCGCCCCAGCGGTAGGGGATCGAGTCGCTGTCCATCGGCAGCCGGTAATGATCGGGATCGTCGTAATCGTAGGCGTTGGACGGGAAGTTGATCATCAGTGCGTCGCCGCCGCCGAGATTCTGGAGGCCGTGCCAGACTCCCGGCGGAATCACCACGAAGGTCGGACGAGCGTCGCCGACATGATATTCGCTCACCCGGCCGTGGCTCGGGCTGTCCTCGCGGCCGTCGTAGAGGACGAGCTTCACGTGGCCCTGGTTGACGAACAGCCGGTCGAAATTGACCGCGTGGCAGCTCCACGCGCCGATCGCGCCGGGAAACAGGCGGGACTGGTAGGCGTGGACGACGGGCAGCCCGCTCGGGTCCCATTCCGGCCGGTACATCTCGGTGACGATGCCGTGATCGCGCGGCACGTGCAGCACCTCGCGGACGTGGACGCTTTCGATCGGCGCGCGCAGCATCTGCCATTCGGACGTGTTGAGCGCCCCGTCCTTGGTCGCGCCATCGATCATGCGTCCGTCCCGGCGGGCGCCAGGCCCTTCCAGGCGCGGCGGCGGTCGATGCGCTCGCCGGGCGCGGAGCCGGGATCGCGCCGGCCAAGGCGCCGGGCGATACCGCCGGCGCCCCTTCGGAGCACCTCGCCGACCAGCGCCCGGAACGGCGGACGGAGTCCCGACGAGGCCATTTCGGAGGCGATTCTTGCGAGCTCGACGGCCTCGAAATCTGGCTCGGCGCGGATCCGGGCGAGCCACTCGGCCTGCTCGTGGCTCGGCCGCTCGCGATAAACCCCGCGGCGCTCGGCGGCCGGAAACTTCACCGCGGTGAGCCGCTTGACCGCCTCGATGCGGGCGCCGGCGGCGTGGAAGCGGCCCCACAGCTCTTGCTCGGGATCCATGGCGAGGCCGCGATAGTCCCGCCAGCCGCCGAGGCGTTCGGTGAGGGCACGCCGGTGGATTGTCGCGGTCGGAGCGATCCAGGCGCCCGGACGATAGGAATCGAGAAGCGCCCCGCGCTGGAGATCGGCGCGCGCCGGCACCATCCGCACGAGGCCGAACGCCATGTCGGCGCCCGAATCGAGGGCGGCGACCAGGCAGGCGAGGTGGTTCGGCAGCCAGAGGTCGTCATGGCCGAGATAGGCGATCAGCTCGCCCCGCGCCCGGCGGAGCCCCTCGTTGTTCGGAGCGGACTGGTGACCGTTGTTGGCCGGCAGGTTCACCCACCGGACGCGCGAATCGCCGATCGCCGCCACGACCTCTTCCGAATCGTCGGTGCAGCCGTCGCCGACGACGATCAGCTCGAAATCGCCGAAGCTCTGACCCAGCGCGCTGCCGATCGAGAAAGGCAGCACGGCGCTCCAATTGTAGGTGGCGAGGATTATCGTGACTTTCGGAGCAGCCGGCATGCGGCGCCCCTAACACGCGGTTCCGCAAGGCTCCAGCACGGCCGGTTACGATTGTGTCGGCCCGGCAAGGCCGATAGAGGCGGGCCCATGACCTCGCTCGAGAAGCCGGACCTCGTCACCACCAACGTCCGCTACCGTATGCCCGGGGTTCACCCCGAAGGCCGCAAGTTCGTGGTGATCTCCGCGGCGATCGCCCTGCTCTTCTGGTTCGTCATCGGCTGGAATTGGCTGGGCTGGATCCTCGCCGGCGTCACCCTCTGGGTCGCCGCCTTCTTCCGCGATCCGATCCGCACCACGCCGAAAGGGGAGGGGCTGGTGATCGCTCCGGCCGACGGCATGGTGACGATGATCGCCGCGGTCCCGCCGCCCAGGGAGCTGGCCGGCGAGGACGGCCTCGGCGGCGAGCCGATGACCCGGGTTTCGATCTTCATGTCGGTGTTCGACGTCCACATCAACCGGGCGCCGATCGCCGGCGAGATCAAGCGGGTTGTCTACATCGCCGGCAAGTTCCTCAACGCCGACCTCGACAAGGCGAGCGAGGACAATGAGCGGCAGCATTTCCTGGTCGAGGGCGCCGACGGGACCCGGATCGGCTTCACCCAGATCGCCGGCCTGGTGGCGCGGCGGATCGTGCCGTGGGTGAGAGCCGGAGACCATGTCGCGGCGGGGCAGCGGGTCGGCCTCATCCGCTTCGGCAGCCGGGTCGACGTCTACCTGCCGGCCGGCACCGCGTCGCGAGTCCTGCTCGGCCAGCGCACCATCGCCGGCGAGACGGTGGTCGCGAAGATCGGCGACGGATCGGCGCTGGAGGGCGTCGCCCAGTGAGGCGACCGCGTCCGGAGGGGCAGGGGCTGCCGTTGCGCGCGGTGGTGCCCAACGCGGTCACCGCTTTGGCGCTCTGCTCCGGGCTCACCGCCATCCGCTTCGGAATCGCCGGCGAGTGGAAGAGCGCCATCTACGCGATCCTGATCGCCGCCGTGCTCGACGGGATGGACGGCCGGATCGCCCGGATGCTGAACGGCCAGAGCCGGTTCGGCGCCGAGCTCGATTCGCTTTCCGACGTCATCGCCTTCGGAGTGTCGCCGGCGGTGATCCTGCATCTGTGGTCGCTCCAGCACTGGCCGCGGATCGGCTGGCTGTTCGCTCTCGCTTATGCCGTGTGCATGGCGCTGCGCCTCGCCCGCTTCAACGCCCGCATCGACGCCGAGGACCAGCCGCACAAGTCGGCCGGCTTCCTGACCGGCGTGCCGGCGCCGGCCGGCGCCGCCCTGTTGCTGCTGCCGATCTACCTCTGGCTCGCCGCCGACCAGCAATGGACGTGGCTGCGCGACTATCGGGTGGTGGCGCCGTGGGCGGCGTTCGTCGCCTTCCTGGCGATCTCCAGCCTGCCGACCTATTCCTGGACCTCGTTCCGGCTTCGGCGCCATGTTCGGGTCGAGGCGATCGGCATCATCGCGCTGGTCGGCGCGGCCTTGCTGTCCGCGACCTGGGAGACGCTGAGCGTCCTGTCTATTCTCTACCTGATCGGACTGCCGCTCGGAGTGGCGAGCTATGCGAAGGTCAGGCGGCAGCGCGCTGCCGCGGCCGCACCGCCGCATAGGCCGGAGCCCGCGCGTCCC
Organism: Sphingomonadales bacterium; assembly: GCA_034668685.1. Classification (GTDB taxonomy): domain Bacteria; phylum Pseudomonadota; class Alphaproteobacteria; order Sphingomonadales; family Sphingomonadaceae; genus Allosphingosinicella. Next base: position 29,255 of record JAXDPA010000040.1, read on the forward strand.
GCCTGACCGGAGCGATCCGATAGGCGACGGGCCGGCCGAGCTCGCCGCGCAGGGCGAGGCGGATCTCGGCCCAATAAGCGCGGACCGTCATGTGGATGGCGACCGCCGCCGCCAGCAAAGCGAAGGTGAAGAAAAGCGCCGCGGCCAGGTATGTCACGACTTATCCCCTTGATTATCCACAGGCCTTACAACGCGGCGCCGTGGCATTTGATCCATATCAGGTTGATGAAACAGGATGTTCATGCTTTGTTCGACGCTGTCAAGCCTTGATTTCGCCGGGCGCAAGGCCTAGATGCGCGCCATCCCACATGCAGGGTCATCATACCGGTGCCCGCCCAAGCGCTAGCGACGGCGGGTCTCTCGGCCCTGCAGAGGCGTAACCGGAAGGAGAAAGACCATGGCGTCACCCGACGTCAGCATGCAGCAATTGCTCGAGGCCGGAGCCCATTTCGGCCACCAGACCCATCGCTGGAACCCGAAGATGAAGCCGTACATCTTCGGCGATCGCAACGGCGTTCACATCATCGACCTGTCGCAGACCGTGCCCCTGTTCGCCCGGGCGCTCGACTTCGTTCGCCAGACCGTCGCCGCCGGCGGCAAGGTGCTGTTCGTCGGCACCAAGCGCCAGGCCCAGGAGCCGATCGCCGAGGCCGCGCGCCGATCCGGCCAGCATTATGTCAACCACCGCTGGCTCGGCGGAATGCTGACCAACTGGAAGACCATCTCGGGCTCGATCAAGCGGTTCAAGAGCCTCGAGGAGCAGCTTTCCGGCGACACCGCCGGCCTCACCAAGAAGGAGGTCCTCCAGCTGACCCGCGAGCGCGACAAGTTCGAGCTGAGCCTGGGCGGCATCCGCGACATGGGCGGCCTGCCCGACGTCATGTTCGTCATCGACGCCAACAAGGAAGAGCTGGCGATCAAGGAAGCCAACGTGCTCGGCATCCCGGTCATCGCCATCCTCGATTCCAACGTCAGCCCGCAGGGCATCGCCTTCCCGGTTCCCGGCAATGACGACGCCAGCCGCGCCATCCGCCTCTATTGCGACGCGGTGGCCGACGCCGTGCTCGCCGGCAAGTCGGGCGGAGCGGCCTCGCGCGGCGAGGATGTTGGAGCGATGGACGAGCCGCCGGCCGAGGCGGCGCTGGCGGAGGCCTGACACGCGAATTCGGGGGGCAATGGCCCCAAGCCCGTTCGGGCTGAGCCTGTCGAAGCCCTCCCTTTCCTTCGCCAAGAGCAGAAGGAAAGCCCTTCGACAGGCTCAGGGCGAACGGTGTTTTTGCACCAACCCAAGAGGATAAGAACCATGGCTGAGATCACGGCCGCGAGCGTCAAGGAGCTGCGCGAGCGCACCGGCGCCGGCATGATGGACTGCAAGAAGGCGCTGGGCGAGACCCAGGGCGACATGGAAGCGGCGATCGACTGGCTGCGCACCAAGGGCCTCGCCGCCGCCGCCAAGAAGGCGGGGCGCACCGCCGCCGAAGGCCTGGTCGGAGTCGCCGTGCGCGGCACAAGGGGCGCCGCGGTTGAAGTCAACAGCGAGACGGATTTCGTCGCCAAGAACGAGCAGTTCCAGGAGTTCGTCCGTACCGTCGCGGGCCTGGCCCTCGACACCGGCGGCGACGTCGACGCGCTGAAGGCGGCCCAATGGCCGGCCGGCGGCACCGTCGAGGAGAAATTGACGTCCAACATCGCGACGATAGGCGAGAACCAGTCGCTTCGCCGGGCCGCCCTGCTCGAGGTCGGCGACGGCGTGGTGGTTTCCTACGTCCACAATGCCGTCTCGCCGGGCCTCGGCAAGATCGGCGTGCTCGTCGCGCTCGAATCGACCGGCGACAAGGCGGCGCTCGAGGCGCTCGGCAAGCAGCTCGCCATGCACATCGCGGCGGCCAATCCGCTGGCGCTGCGCGGCGAGGATCTCGATGCGGCGATGATCGAGCGCGAGCGCTCGATCGCCACCGAGAAGGCGAAGGAGAGCGGCAAGCCGGCCGACATCGTCGCCAAGATGGTCGACGGCGCCATCGCCAAGTTCAGGAAGGAGATGGCGTTCCTGTCGCAGCTGTTCGTCATCGACAACAAGACCAGGATCGAGGACGTGGTCGCCGGCCACGCCAAGCAGATCGGCGCGCCGATCACGATCCCCGGCTTCGTCCGCTTCCAGCTCGGCGAGGGCATTGAGAAGAAGGAAAGCGACTTCGCCGCCGAAGTGGCGGCGGCCTCGGGCGTCGGCCAGAAGCCCGAGCCGGTCGCTTAAATCGTAACGTCTGAGAAAATCCGTCATGCCGGCGAAGGCTGGCATCCAGGCTGAGTCCGCGTCGCGAAACGTTGAATCAGCATGGACCCCAGCCTTCGCTGGGGTGACGTTCCTGTTGAACGGCGGAAGGTTGCTTCTTCTCCTTGCCCGCTCCACTTGGCAGTGCCGCACCGTCCGATTAAGGTGCGCCGCGCTTACCCTGAAGACCTGAGAACGGACCCGACGCCTCATGCCGCGCCCGCGCTTCGACCGCATCCTTCTGAAGCTTTCCGGCGAGGCGCTGATGGGGGAGGGGCAGTTCGGCATCGATCCGGAAACCACCTCGCGCATGGCCGAGGAGATCAAGGCGGCGAAGGACGCCGGCCACGAGCTTTGCCTGGTCGTCGGCGGCGGCAACATCTTTCGCGGGCTCGCCGGCGCCGCCAAGGGCTTCGACCGCTCGACCGCCGATTATATGGGCATGCTGGCGACGGTGATGAACGCGCTCGCCATGCAGAACGCGCTTGAGAGAGCGGGCGTCGATACGCGCGTGCTCTCGGCCATCCCGATGGCGACCGTGTCCGAGCCCTATATTCGCCGCCGTGCCGTCCGGCACATGGAGAAGGGGCGGGTGGTGATCTTCGCCGCAGGCACCGGAAATCCTTATTTCACAACGGATACGGCAGCAGCCTTGAGAGCCGCCGAGATGGGCTGCGACGCCTTGTTCAAGGGCACCAGCGTCGACGGCGTCTACGATGCCGATCCCAAGAAGGTGAAAGGCGCCAAGCGCTACGACCGGGTCAGCTTCCAGACCGTCCTCACCGACGACTTGAAGGTGATGGATGCGACCGCCGTCGCCTTGTGCCGCGACAACGACATCCCGATCGTCGTCTTCAACCTCCGCGAGCGCGGCAACCTCGCCCGCGTGCTGAGCGGCGAAGGCCAGGCGACGATCGTCAGCAACGAGGAGTGAGAGATGCCCGCTTATAACAAAGCCGACATCCAGCGCCGAATGCACGGTGCCGTCGAGGCGCTGAAGCACGATCTCGGCGGCCTCAGGACCGGACGCGCCTCGCCCAGCCTGCTCGAGCCGGTGACGGTCGAAGTCTACGGCGCGCACATGCCGATCAACCAGGTCGCCTCGATCTCCGCGCCCGAACCGCGCATGCTGTCGGTGCAGGTGTGGGACCGCTCGAACGTCGGCGCGGTCGAGAAGGCGATCCGCTCGGCCGGCCTGGGCCTCAACCCGGTCACCGACGGAACCACGCTTCGGCTGCCGATCCCGGAACTCACCGAGGAAAGGCGCAAGGAGCTTGCCAAGCTCGTCGGCCAATATGCCGAGAAGGCGCGGATCGCGATCCGCAACGTGCGGCGCGACGGAATGGAGGCGCTGAAGACGGACGAGAAGAAGCACGAGATCAGCCAGGACGAGCACAAGAGGCTTGAGACCGAGGTCCAGAAGCTGACCGACGAGACCATCAAGGAGGTCGACACGGCGGCTCAGGCCAAGGAGAAGGAAATCCTCCAGAAGTGATCTTCCGCGCGGCCAGGGCTGAGGCGGCGCCGACGACCGCCGGCGGCGGCGATTCCGCCGGCGTGCCCCGCCACGTCGCCATCATCATGGACGGCAACGGCCGCTGGGCGGAAAAGCGCGGGCTGCCGCGCGCGGCCGGGCACCGTCAGGGCGCCGAGGCGGCGCGCAAGGTGCTCCGGGCGGCGGGGGAGGCGGGCGTCGAATGCCTCACGCTCTACGCTTTCTCGTCCGAGAACTGGCGCCGCCCGGAGACCGAGATCAACGACCTGATGGGGCTGCTGCGCCTCTACATCGGCAACGAGCTTGCCGCCCTTCACAAGGAAGGGGTTCGGGTGAAGGTGATCGGCGACCACGGCGCGTTCAGCCCCGAGACGGCGCGCATGGTCGACGAGGCGATCGCGCGCACCGCCGGCAACAGCCGGATGACGCTGGCCATAGCGCTCAATTACGGCGGGCGGACCGAGATCGTGAAGGCGGCGCGCCGTCTCGCGGCGCGCGCGGCCGCCGGGGAGATCGCGCCCGAAGCGATCGACGAGGCGGGCTTCGACGCGGCGCTCGACACGGCCGGACTGCCGCCGCTCGACCTGCTCATCCGGACCTCGGGCGAGCTCAGGCTCTCCAATTTCCTGCTCTGGCAGGCGGCCTATGCCGAATTGCTGTTCGTCGACACCTTGTGGCCGGACTTCGACGGCGACGCGCTCCGCGCCGCGCTGGCCGATTATGCCGGGCGCAGCCGCCGCTTCGGTGGCCGATGAGCGCTGACGTCAAGACGGCAGGCTCCGATCTCACCACCCGCTTCGCCGCGGCGGTGATCATGATCGCGGTCGCCGCGGGCGCGGTCTATGCCGACGGCTGGGCGTTCCGGGCCCTGCTCGCCGCGGGCGCCGCGGTGATGATGGTCGAATGGGGCGACCTCCATCGCGTCAGGCGGCTGTGGTCGTGGATCGGCGCCGCCTTGCTGCTCATCCCCGCGGCGATCCTTCCCGAGCTGCTGTTCCACGCCGCCGACAGCCAGCCGGCGGCGCTCGATTCGGACACGCTGGCGCCGGTCGCGATGGGCGTTGCGGGGACGGCGATCGCCGGCCTGCTCTACGGCGTCCTGTGCCGCCGTGTCGCGATGGGCTGGGGCTACATCTACATCGGCGTGCCCGCCTTCGCGCTCGCCGTGCTCAACTGGGCGTGGTGGGAGCTTGTGCTGTGGCTGATGCTGGTCACCTGGGCGACCGACATCTTCGCCTATTTCGCCGGGCGCGGCATCGGCGGTCCGAAGCTGGCGCGGCGGATCAGCCCGAACAAGACCTGGGCCGGGCTGATCGGCGGAATGCTCGGCGCGGCCTTGGTCGGAATCGTCGCCGGACAGCTGCTCGACATCGACTCGCCCTTCCTGTGGGCCGGTGCGCCGCTCGCCCTCCTCGCCCAGCTCGGCGACCTCTACGAGAGCGGGGTCAAAAGGCGCTGGGGAGCGAAGGACAGCGGCTCGCTTCTGCCCGGCCATGGCGGCGTGCTCGACCGGGTGGACGGGTTGCTTCCGGTCGCTCTCGCCACGCTTCTTCTTCTGCTGTCGACGCTGTGAGCGGGGACGCCGAACGGCGCAGCGTCACCATCCTCGGCGCGACCGGCTCGGTCGGCCGGTCGACGCTCGACCTCATCGCCCGCAACGCGGAGCGGTTCGAGGTGCTCGCGCTGACCGCGCGAAGCGACGTCGATGGCCTTGCCCTGGCGGCGCGGCGAGTGAGGGCGCGGCGGGCGGTGATCGCCGACGAGACTCGGCGGCCGGCGCTCGAGGCGGCGCTCGAGGGGAGCGGCGTCGAGATCGCCGCGGGCGAGACGTCCGTGCTCGAGGCGGCGGAGATGGGCGCCGACTGGACGATGGCGGCGATCGTCGGGATCGCCGGGCTCGGAGCGACCATGGCGGCGCTTCGCCAGGGCCGCACCGTCGCCCTCGCCAACAAGGAAGCCCTGGTCTCGGCCGGTGCGCTGATGATCGAGGCGGCGCGGGCGAGCGGGGCGACGCTCCTGCCGGTGGATTCCGAGCATAACGCCATCTTCCAATGCTTCGACCGCGCCCGGCCCGGCTCGGTCCGGCGCGTCGTGCTGACGGCGAGCGGAGGCCCGTTCCGCGAGCGCAGCCTGGAGGAAATGCGCGAGGTCACGCCCGAGCAGGCGATCGCCCATCCCAACTGGTCGATGGGCGCCAAGATCTCGGTCGATTGCGCGACCCTCATGAACAAGGGCCTCGAGCTGATCGAAGCCTTCCACCTCTTCCCGCTCGGGGCGGACGGATTCGACGTCCTCATCCATCCGCAGTCGGTGGTCCACAGCCTGGTCGAATATGTCGACGGCTCGGTCCTCGCCCAGCTGGGCGCCCCCGACATGCGAATCCCGATCGCTTATGCGCTCGCCTGGCCCGAGCGGATGGAGACTCCGTGCGAGCGGCTCGACCTCGCCCGCATCGGAACGCTCGGCTTCGAGGCGCCCGACGAGAGCCGCTTCCCGGCGCTCGGCCTGGCCCGGCAGGCGCTGGGCGAGGGGGGCGCGCGCCCGGCCGTGCTCAACGCCGCAAACGAGGCAGCGGTCGCCGCTTTCCTCTCGCGTCGGATCGGCTTTCTCGATATCGCTTCAATCGCGGCGGAAACCCTGCAATGCTGCGATCCGCCGGCACCGGCGACGATCGCGGATGTCGTCGCCATCGATCGCGCCGCCCGAGCGGCGACGGATCGCCTCATTGGAAAGGTTGCGCATTGACGACCGGAAGTCCCGGCTTTTTGTGGACCGTGCTGAGCTTCCTGCTGCTCATCGGGCCGCTGATCTTCATCCACGAGCTCGGCCATTATTTCGTCGGCCGCCGGTTCGGCGTGAAGGCGGACGTCTTCTCGATCGGCTTCGGCCGCGAGCTGATCGGCTGGACCGACCGGCGCGGCACGCGCTGGAAGGTCTGCGCCCTGCCGCTCGGCGGCTACGTCAAGTTCGCCGGCGACATGAACCCGGCGAGCCAGGCCTCGCCCGAATGGCTGATGCTGCCGCCCGAGGAGCGGGCCCGAACCTTCCAGGCCAAGCCGGTCTTCCAGCGCTTCCTGATCGTTCTGGCCGGGCCGCTCACCAACCTCGTCTTCGCGCTCCTGCTCTTCACCGCGCTCAATTTCGCCTACGGGGAATATGACACCCCGCCCGTCATCCATTCGATCAAGGACCGCTCGCCGGCCTGGGAGGCGGGCCTCAGGCCGGGCGACCGCATCGTCGCGATCGAGGGCAAGACCATCTCGCGCTTCGAGGACATCGTCCCACAGGTCGTCCTCCTGTCCGGCCAGACCCTGACCATCGACGCGATGCGCGGCGACAAGCCGCTGCGCGTCCGCGCGACGATCCGGGAATTCACCGACAAGGACGAGTTCGGGCACGTCTACAAACGCGGCCTGCTCGGAATCTCCCCGCGGGAGCACGTCATCGTTCGGCCCGGCCCGGTCGAGGCGCTGACCGGGGCGTTCGCCGACATCCGCCAGACGCTGGCGACCTCGCTTCAGGGGGTCGGCCAGATCGTCGCCGGCAAAAGATCGGTCAAGGATCTCGGCGGACCGCTCAAGATCGCCCAATTCTCGGGCGAGCGGGCGAGCCTCGGCTGGCTGCCGTTCGTCGCCTTCATGGGCATCATCTCGATTAATCTGGGATTCATCAACCTGTTGCCAATCCCGATGCTCGACGGAGGCCATCTGCTCTTCTACGCGATCGAGGCGGTTCGCCGCGAACCTTTGAAGCCGGAGGCGCAGGAATGGGCTTTCCGAACCGGCCTCGCCGCCCTCCTCGCGCTGATGATCTTCGTGACTTTGAACGACCTGGCGTCTTTTGGCCTTTGGGCGAAGCTTGGCGGCTTGATCGGGTGACGATGATCGGGCAGGGCAGCAGACGACAGGGAATCCACCGGCGCCGCGGGCCCGGCGAGAGACTTGAGGGCGGGGACGCGTGATACCCAAAAATAGGACTTCCAATCGCCGCCGGCTCTGCTCGGCGCTCCTCGTCGGCACCATGCTCGGCGGTCTCGCGGCGCCTGGCCTGGCCCAGCCCGCGCAGCCCGCGGCGCAGCCGCAGCCCGCCGCCGCTCCGGCGCCCGCCGCGGTGCAGCCGCCGGCGGCGCCCTTGCCCGGCACCGGCACGATCCGGTCGCTCTCGGTCTCCGGCAACCAGCGGCTCGAGCCCGAGACCGTGCTCTCCTACATGAAGCTGCGCATCGGCCAGCCTTACGACCGCGAGAAGCTCGACGAGGCGATCCGCGACCTCTACAACACCGAATTGTTCGCCGACGTCCAGATCCTCGGCGGCGACACCGGCAATTTGGTCGTCCAGGTGCGCGAGAATCCGGTGATCAACCGGATCATCCTCGAGGGCAACAAGCGGCTCAAGGACGAGAAGATCAACCCGGAGATCAAGCTCGCGCCGCGCCAGATTTTCACCCGCTCCAAGGCCCGCGCCGACGTCGCCCGGATCATCGAGCTCTACCGCCGCCAGGGCCGCTTCGCCGCCCGCGTCGAGCCCAAGATCGTCCAGCTCGAGCAGAACCGGGTCGACGTGGTGTTCGAGATCACCGAGGGGCCGCAGTCGCGCATCCGCCAGATCAACATCATCGGCAACGACAAATTCTCCGACCACGAGCTGCGTTCGCAGATGGCGACCAAGCGTGCGAACTTCCTGTCGTTCCTGAGCTCCGGCGACGTCTACGACCCGGACCGGCTCAATTACGACCAGCAGAAGCTGCGGCAATTCTACCTGACCAAGGGCTATGCCGATTTCCACGTCGTCTCGGCGGTGGCCGAGCTGACGCCGGACCGGCGCGACTTCATCATCACCTACGTCGTCGAGGAAGGGGAGCGCTACAAGTTCGGCGACGTCAAGGTCGAGAGCAACATCCGCGACTTCAAGGGCGCGCAGCTCTCCAAGGTGCTGCCGATGAAGTCCGGCGACTGGTACAACGCCAAGCAGGTCGAGGACACGGTCACCACCTTGAACGAGACGGCCGGCCTGTTCGGCTACGCCTTCGCCGACGTCCAGCCCGACTTCACCCGCGACAAGGACGCGAAGACGATGTCGGTCGTCTTCAACGTCGCCGAGACTCCGCGGGTCTACGTCGAGCGGATCGACATCAACGGCAACACGAACACGCGCGACAAGGTCATCCGCCGCGAGTTCCGCCTCGCCGAGGGCGACCCGTTCAACTCGGTGCAGGTCAAGCGCTCGCGCGACCGCATCCAGTCGCTCGGCTATTTCCAGGACAATCTCGAGGTCGAGCAGACCCAGGGCTCCGGCCCGGACCGGGTCGTCCTCGGAATTGCCGTCGAGGAGAAGTCGACCGGCGAGCTTCAGGTCTCGGCGGGCTATTCGAGCCTCGAGCGCTTCCTGGTCAACCTCGCCATCACCGAGCGCAACTTCATGGGCAAGGGCCAGGAAGCCCGCGCCGCCGTCAATTATTCGAGTTACTCGAAGTCGGTCGAGCTCGGCTTCACCGAGCCCTACGTCTTCGACCGCAACATCGCGGCCGGCGTCGACCTCTACCGGCGCGATTATTCGAACTTCAACTTCGTCAACAACAGCCGCAACACCACCTACAAGCAGGTGACGACCGGCGGCCAGCTGCGCGCCGGCCTGCCGCTCACCGAATATATGTCGATGGCGGTCCGCTACAGCCTCAACCTCGACGACGTGACGCTCGACAAGAGCCTCTATTACCGCGATCCGGACGGCACCGGGCCGCTGCCGGCGGTTTGCGACCCGCTGATCGTCAGCCGCTACCTGTGCGAGGCGGTCGGCAAGCGCACCACCTCGTCGATCGGCTATTCGGTCGCCTTCGACAACACCAACAACCAGCTCCACCCGACGCGCGGCCAGCGCTGGGTGTTCAGCCAGGACTTCGCCGGCCTCGGCGGAAGCGTCAAATATCTGCGCTCGAAGGTGAACGCCGCCAAATTCTGGCACCTTCCCGGCAACTTCATCTTCTCCGCCTCGATCGAGGGCGGCTACATCAAGAGCTTCGAGAAGGCGACCGCCGCCGACCAGGACCCGGTCCGCCTGATCGACCGCTTCTATCTCGGCGAGCCGCAGATCCGCGGCTTCGACATCCGCGGCGTCGGACCGCGCATCCAGCGCTTCTTCTACAAGGCGGATTCGACCGGCGCACTCGTCCTCAACACCGACAAGAAGACGATCGCCGACGATCCCATCGGCGGCCGGGCTTATTATCTCGGCCGGGTCGAGCTCGAGTTGCCGGTCGGCTCCAGCATCAAGGAGCTGGGGCTGAGACCCTCGGTGTTCGTCGACGTCGGCGCGCTGTGGGGAGTGCGCCATCCGACCACCCAGTCGGTAGCGCCGGGCAGCGACCAGACGATCACCCGCTGCGTCGACACCGGGGGCGCCAATATTGGCCTTCCCGACACCACCACGGGCCTCTGCGCCGCGGGGTCGTTGGTCGCCGGAATCAACCCGTTCCTCGAGCGCTTCGTCGGCGATACGCCGCGGCCGCGCGTGTCGGTCGGGTTCGGAGTCAATTGGAATTCCCCGTTCGGCCCGTTCAGGATCGATATAGCGCGGGCGCTTATCAAGGCCCCCGGGGATGACACCAAGCTTATCACTTTCAACGTAGGGACCGCTTTCTGATGAACAAACTCCTTTTCGGCGCGGCGATCGCCGCCGCCGCCTTCGCCGTTCCGGCCTCCGCCCAGCGGGCGCCGCAGGCGACCATCATCGTCGTCGACACCGGCCGCGTCTTCAGCGAATGCACCGCCTGCCGCGCCGCTTCCGCCCAGCTCCAGACCATGGTCCAGCAGGGCAATGCGCGCGCCCAGCAGCTCGGCCAGGGCATCCAGACCGAAGGCCAGTCGATCCAGCAGGCGGCCCAGGCCGCGGCCGCCCAGCCCGCCGGCCCGGCGCGCACCGCGACCGAGAACAGCCTGCGCCAGCGCGCCCAGGCGCTCGACGCGCGCCAGACCCAGGCCAATCAGGAGATCCAGCGGCTCGAGCAAAATCTGCAGTCGACCCGCGCCAACGTCTCCCGCCAGCTCAACGATCGGCTGAACCCGATCTATACGACGGTGATGAACGCGCACGGCGCGAACCTGCTGCTCGACACGGACGCGACGCTGGCCCACGCGCCGGCGCTCGACGTCACCAACGAGGTGCTGGCCGCGCTCAACACGGCTCTGCCGAGCGTCAGCGTCACCCCGCTGCCGCAGCAGGCGGCCCCGAACCCGGCGCAGCCGCAGGGCCGGTGAGCGCCGACGGACAGGGCAGCGCCACCCTCGGCCCGCTGGACATCCGGCGGGTGATGGCGGCGCTGCCCCACCGTTACCCCTTCCTTCTGATCGACCGGGTGGAGGAGATCGTCCCCCGCCGGCGAATCGTCGCGATCAAGGCGGTGACGATCAACGAGCCCTTCTTCCAGGGCCATTTCCCGGGGCGGCCGATCATGCCCGGCGTGCTTCTCATCGAGGCGATGGCGCAGGCCTCGGGCGTGCTCGCGGTCGAATCGCTCGGCCTGTCGGGGACCGGCAAGCTCGTCTATTTCATGGCGATCGACGGCGCCAAGTTCAGGAAGCCGGTCGAACCGGGCGTGCTTCTGAGGATCGAGGTCGATCTGGTCCAGGACCGCGGCAAGGTCTGCAAGTTCGCCGGCCGGGTGCTGATCGACGGCCAGCTCGCCGCCGAGACCAACTTCACCGCAATGATCGCCGACCCTCCGGCGGATTGAGCGCGGCGGGCTATCTAGTCCTCCCTGTGGAGCGCAGCTCCATGGGGAGGGTGTTGGAGCGAGATCGTGTCCCCCGGACACCATCTTGGACTGCCGGGGGCAGTCCAAAGCTCCAACACATGCGAAGCATGGTGGAGGGGCAAATCTGACTCGGTAATGCCCCTCCACCGCACGTCGTGCGGTCCCCCTCCCCATGCGCTTCGCGCACAGGGAGGATTAAGTGCCGATACGCCCATTGGAGTCCGAACGGGGTATCGGCTCCAGATCCCATCCGTTCGCGCCGCGTCGGATCCCGAACACCTGCGTGACCACCTCGCTGGCGAGGGTTTCCGCCGGCGCGCCGTCGGCAGCGATCCTGCGCCCGCTCATCACCAGCATCCGGTCCGCGTAACGCGCCGCCAGATCCAGGTCGTGGAAGGCCGCGACCACCGCCTGTCCCCCCGCGACGGCTTCACGAAGCAAGGCCATCAGCCGAAGCTGCCAGGCGGGGTCGAGGTTCGCCGCCGGCTCGTCGAGCAGCAGCAGCCTCGGCCGCGGCGCGAGCGCCCGGGCGAGGAGCACCCGGCTGCGCTCGCCGGTCGAGAGCTGGTCCATCCTTCGGTCGGCGAGCGGCTCGAGGTCGAGCGCCGGCGCTACCGCCTCGAACCGGCCGCCGCCGAGGGCGACGAGGTCGCGCGCCGTCACCGGCCAGGCGACGTCGCGGGTCGCCGGGAGGTAGGCGAGCAGACGCCGCCGCGCGTCCGGCGCCAGGCCATCCGGGTCGTCGCCGTCGATCTTCACTTCGCCCCGGACGGGGCCGATCCGGGCCAGCGCGTGGAGCAGGCTGGTCTTGCCGCTTCCGTTCGGGCCGACCAGGGCGACCAGCGAGGCCGCCTCGACGGCAAGGGCCGTCGGCTCGAGCCGGCCGGGCAGGGCGAGACCGCGCGCTTCGAGCAGGGCGGTCACCTCAGCCTCCAGCGCATGTGGACGACCAGCCAGAGGAAGAAGGGCGCGCCGAGTAGGGCGGTGACCACGCCGATCGGCAAGGTGCGGCCGAGCGGGGCGGAGCGGGACACCAGATCGGCGGCGAGGAGCAGGGCGCCGCCGATCAGGCCGGCGGGCACAATCGCCCGGCCGGGATGCCCCGCCGTCATCCGCCGGGCGAAGATCGGCGCGACCAGGCCGACGAAGCCGATCGCGCCGCAGATCGCGACGCAGGCACCGACTCCGACCGCCGTCAGCCACACCACCCACAGCCTGAGCCGCCGGACGTCGTGGCCGAACGACTGCGCCACTTCCTCGCCCAGGGTCAGCGCGTCGAGCGCCGGCCGAAGGCGAAGGAGGAGGAGGATGCAGAGCAGAGCCGGGAGAGCGGCGAAGGCGGCCTGGGCGAGGCTGCGGTCGACCAGCGAGCCCATCAGCCACTCATAGGCGTCGTAGAAAGCGAAGGGGGAGGGGGAGAGGGCGAGGGCGAGGGTGGTCAGCGCCCCGGCGAGCGCGCTGATCGCGAGGCCGGCGAGCAGCAGGGTGGCGGTCTCCGAGCGCCGGCCGGCGAGGGCGAGCAGCAACAGCAAGGCGGCAAGCGCGCCGGCCACCGCTCCGAGCGACAAAGCGAGCGGTGAGGCGAATCCGAACCAATAAGCGGTGACGACCGCGCCGAGCGCCGCCCCGCTGGTCGTGCCGGTGAGGTCGGGCGAAGCGAGGGGATTGGCGAACAGCGCCTGGATCGCCGCTCCGGAGGCGCCGAGCATGGCGCCGTAGGCGAGCGCGAGGCCGGCACGGGGCAGGCGGAGCTCCCAGAGGATGGCGAGGGCGAGCGAACGGTCTTCCGGCCACAAAGCGGCGAGCGTCCCGAGCGGCAGGAGCAGGGACAGGGCGAAGAGCAAGACGAGGCCCGAGAGCAAAAGGGGCCGGGTCATCGCGCCGCCACCCGCCTCAGGCGCTCGACCTCGCCGATCATCGGCGGGCCCATGCAGGTCCAAACACGGCCGTCGGTGGCGATCGTCCTCCCTGCGTGTGCGCGCGCGGCGAGAGGATGGCTGAGCCAGCGCTGCTCGCCCGAATATTGGCCGGAGCGGTAGTCGCTCCTCAGCAGCACGGCGGGCGGGCGGATCAGCAGGGTCTCGAGCGGCACGCGGTCGCCGGCGAGCGGGCGCTGCCGCAGGCCGGCCAGCGCCATCCACTCGGCGGCGAGGCCGGTCGGGGGCATGGTCCGGCCTCCGCCGCCCAGCCAGATCGTGTCGAGGGACGCCGCGGGGCGGGCCCGCTTCAGCGCCTCGATCCGGTCGACGAGGGCCGCGCCCGCTTCCGGACGCCCCAGCGCCGCGGCTGTCCGCCTCACCGCCTGCTCGATGTCGCTGAGGTTCCGCGGGTAGGGGAGGTCGAGGATCCGGATGCCGAGCCGCCCGGCGATCCCCACCCGGTCGCGTGCGCCGCCGCCCATATTGAGGACGAGGTCGGGCCTCAGCGCCGCCACCGAGACGAGGCTGCCGTCGTTGCGCGGATAGGCGCGGGCCCGCGCCCAGAGCGGCGTCTCGGCCGGGCTCTGGGCGAGATGGGTGACCGACGCCACCTGGCCCGGCGCGGCGAGCAGAAGCAAAAGCTCGTCGGTGCACAGGTTCAGCGACGCCACCCGGCGCGGCGGCGCGGCGGTCGCTGCCGCAGCGGCGAGCGCGAGGCTAATCGCCGAGACGCAGGCGAAGGCCCGCATAGACTGTCCTTCCCGGCATCCGGTAGCCGACCACGTCCTGGTAGCGGGCGTCGAATGCATTTTCGGCCCGCGCATAGGCTTCGACCTGCTTCGACACGCGCCAGCCGAGCTGGACGGAGGCGAGGAGATAGGGGTCGAGCCGCACCGTGCGCGCCGGAAACAGGTTGAAATCGACGTCCCGGCGGGCCCCGATCCAGGCGAGCGTGGCGCCCCAGGTCAGTCGGCCGATCTCCCCGTCGCCGCCGAAGCCGGCGCTGTGCTTCGGCCGCCGCACCTCGCGGACCAGCAGAGCGCCGGCCGCCTGCTGCTCGGTGGCGTCGAGATAGGTGTAGCTCAGGAACAGGTGAACGGCGGGCGAAAGGCGAAGCTGGGCACGCGCCTCGAGGCCGCGGCGCCGGCTGGTGCCGGTGGCGTTGGCCGTCGTCGAGCGGAAAGTCGAAGGATCGAAGACGTCGACGATCTCGTCCCTGAGGCGCGCCGAGAAGACCGAAACGGCCAGGTCGTAGCGGCCGCGCGCGAAATTCGCGCCGGCCTGCCATCCCGTCGACCGTTCCGGCTTCAGTGCCGGATTGCCGGCGAACGAGCCCGGGAAGAAGCCGTAGAGGTCGTAGAAGGTGGGCTGGGCGATTCCCTCCGCATAGCTGGCGTAGAGGCTGAGGTCGGCGACCGGTTTTACGGTGACCCCGGCGCGGACCGTCGTCGCGTCGGCGAAGGCGCTGAACCGGTCGCGGCGGATGGCGAAGTCGGTGGCGAGCGCCTTGCTCCAGTCGGCGTGCCATTGCCCGACCAAAGCGGTGAGCCGGCGCGAGCGGTCCTGGTCGGTGGCGCCGAAATAGACCTGGTCGCGTGCCCGGAAACGTTCGGCCTGGTGGTCGAGCGCCGCTGTGAGGAGATGGCGGCCGAGCTGCTTCGAGAGCTGGGCGGAGGCGGTGAATCGCCGGCCGAAGGTTCGGTTGAGCGGGGCCCCGGCGAGCAGGTTGCGGTTGACGCTGGCGAGCAGGCTGGAGTCGAGCTTCAGGGTCCAGCCGTCATGGGCGCCCTGCGCCCAGCCGCGCACCGCCCCGATCCGGTTGCGGGTCTCGTCCAGCGTCTCGGCGCGCGCGAAGGTGACGGGGTCGAGACCGTCATATTCGCTTCGGCCGGCGATGGCGTGGCCGACGATTCCGAATTCGAGGCTGTCGGTCGGCGCGAAGACGGCCTTCGCGCTCGCCGAGCGATTGTCGAACCCGTCGCGCTCTCCGCCGGGCGCGAAGGCGTCGATGCCGGCGCTGGACAGCCAGGCGCCGGTCGCGGACAGCCGGACCTTGCCCGTCCGGGCGGCGACCCAGGCCGAGGCGAGGCCGCTGTCGAGGCTGCCATATTCCGCGCGCGCTCCGAGTCCGCGGCTGCCGCTCGCCGGGTCGCGGGTCTCCGCGGTGACCACGCCGCCGATCGCTTCGGAGCCCCACAGGGCCGAATTGGAGCCGAGGATGACCGTGATCCGGTCGAGCAGGTCCATCGGCAGAAGCTCGAAGCGGGCCTCGTTGCCGGCCGCCGGGTCGTTGAAGCGGATTCCGTCGACGACGAGCAGGGTGTGGTTCGCCTCGGCGCCCTGCAGCCGGACCTGGGTCTGGCTTCCGCGCGGGCCGGCCGCCGCCACCGACACGCCGGGGAGGATGCGGAGCACGTCGGTCACCATCGGCAGCCCGACCGTCTCGGCGAGGCCGGGCGTGGCGAGCACCGGCGAAGAGGCGCTCGGGAAAGCGTCGTTGTTCACTTTGGTCGCGGTCACGACGATTTCGTCCTCACCGGCGGGAACATCGGGCGCCGCGGCGACGGCCGTGCTTATTATGAGTGTTAGGATCATGGCTCAAGCTCCTGACAACATTCGCAAATGTCGTCTCGGAGGAACCTGGTGGCGCAAGGACCGCCCGGTGCCACGCATGTCGGCTGGTCCCGGCCGGATGCGGACGACGGCCCAAGGCAGGTCTCCTGGCTCGCGGCTTTGGAAGGACCTTCGCGACCTTCCGCGCCACCTTTCCTTTGCGGAAAAAGTGGCTCGCCGCCTACAGTTGCGGGCACAGCGCCGGCTTTGGACCGGCTTCCCTTTTCACCGACTCTCGCGAGCGCGGCACCTTCGGTAACATCCGGGCTAGGCGCGGGAGCCGAGGCTTGTCAATTCCGCCCCTCCCGGCTATGGGCCGCGGACCTTTTCGAGGCTGGTCGGAACCAGCCAAATCTCAGGAAATCCAGATGAAGACCGACGCCCATCCCGATTATCACATGATCAAGGTGCAGATGACCGACGGCACCGTGTTCGAGACCCGCTCCACCTGGGGCAAGGCGGGCGACACGCTGACCCTCGACATCGATCCCAAGGTGCACCCGGCCTGGACCGGCGGCCACGGCAAGATGGTCGATTCGGGCGGCCAGGTGGCGCGCTTCAACAAGCGCTTCGGCGGCCTCACCCTCGGCAAGAAGTAAGCCGGCGCGCTTGGTCCCGATCGTCGAGACCGAGCGGCTCCGCCTCAGAGCCTTCCGCGAAAGCGACCTCGAAGCCCAGGCCATGGTCATGGGCGATCCCGAGGTCGTGCGCCATCTCGGCGGCACGCCCTTCTCCCGCGAAGAGACCTGGCGGAGGATCGCCATGGCCGCGGGCCTGTGGCCTTTGCTCGGCTACGGCTATTGGGCGGTGGAGCGGAGGGAAGACGGCGCCTATCTCGGCCAGGCCGGCTTCGCCGACTTCAAGCGCGACATGCGGCCCTCGATCGAGGGCGGCCCCGAAATGGGCTGGATCTTCGCACCTTATGCGCAGGGCCAGGGCTATGCCACCGAGGCGGTGCTCGCCGGCCTGCGTTGGATCGACGAGGCCCTGCCGGGCCGCGAGGTCACTGCCATCATAGACCACCAGAACGCGTCTTCGATCCGGGTCGCCGAGAAAGCCGGCTTCTCGATCCGCGAGGAGGCCGTCTACCGGGAGGCGCCGATCCTGCTCTTTCGCCGCCCTCCTAGAAGAGGGTCGTGAGCCCGTAGAAGAGCGCCCCCACCGCGGCCGAGGCAGGGAGGGTGATGATCCATGCCACGCCCACATTCTGCGCCACCCCCCAGCGAACCGCCGAGGGCCGACGGGCGACTCCGGCGCCGATGATGCAGCCCGTGATCGTGTGGGTGGTGGAGACCGGGATCCCGAGCCAGGAGGCGGCGAACAGCATGATCGAGCCGCCGGCCGAGGCGCTGAAGCCCTGGTGCTGGGACAGCTTGGTGATCCGCGAGCCCATCGTCCTGATGATCCGCCAGCCGCCGCTCAGAGTGCCGAGCCCCATCGCGATGTAGCAGCTGATCGCCACCCAGTGCGGCACCGCGAACTTACCCGAGAGGTAGCCGGTCGAGTAGAGCAGCACCGTGATGATTCCCATCGTCTTTTGCGCGTCGTTGAGACCGTGCCCGATCGAGTAGGCGGCGGCGGAGACGAGGTGGAGGTGCCGGAAATTCCGTTCGGCGCCGCGCGCCGAAGAGCGAACCGCCAGCCAGCTGGTCAGAAGCATGATCAGCATTGCCAGGATCATTCCGAGCACCGGCGAGAGGACGATGGCGATCAGGGTCTTGTTGAGGCCGGTCCACTGGACTCCGGTAAGTCCGGCATGGGCGACCCCGGCGCCGACCAGCCCGCCGACCAGGGCATGGCTCGACGAGGAAGGAATGCCCTTGAGCCAGGTCACGACGTTCCAGAACATCGCGCCGACCAGGGCTCCGAACACCACCGCGGGCGTGATCAGATCCTTGTCGATCAAACCCTTGCCGATCGTGTCCGCGACCTTGTGGAGGCTCGGGAAGGCGAGGGCGAGGAAATAGGCCGCGAAGTTGAAGAAGGCGGCGAAGGCGACGGCCGGGACCGGCCTCAGCAGCCGGGTCGCGACGGCGGTGGCGATCGAGTTGGCGGCGTCGTGGAGGCCGTTGAGGAAATCGAACGCCAGGGCGACGAGGATGAGCCCGATGAGCAGAGGCAGAGCCAGCTCGTGCATCGTCTTCGCTCCTCAGGCGTGGTCGATGACGATGCCGGAAATCTCGTTCGCCACGTCCTCGAGCCGGTCGAGGACCTTTTCCAGATGGCTGTAGATCTCGCGGCCGACGATATAGCCCATGGCATTGCCTTCGCGGTGCCGCTGGAACAGCACCTTGAGGCCGGCATCGTGCAGATTGTCGGCCTCCTCCTCGAGATGGACGATCTGCTCGGTGGTGTGGTCGAGGGTGCGATGGTTGCGGGCGACCGAGCTCAGGAGCGGCACCGCTTCGGCGACGAGCCCCGACGCCTGCTCGGCGAGCGCCGCCATCTCGCACATCTGCGGCTCGAAGCGGGTCACCTCGAACTGGGTGATCGCCTTCGCCGTCTTCTGCATCTCGTCGAGGGCGTCGTCCATCGAGGAGATGAGCCCGGTGATGGCGCTGCGGTCGAACGGCGTAACGAAGGTGCGGCGGACGGCGTTGAGCACCTCGCGGGTCACCTGGTCCGCTTCGTTCTCGAGCGCCGCGATCCTCGCGCAGGCGGCGCCGATGTCCTCCTGGTGGGCGAACATCCGGGCCATCACCTCCGCGCCGGCCTTGAGCGCCTCGGCGTGGCGGGCGAACAGCTCGAAGAAGGCCGTCTCCTTCGGCATCAGCGACTTGAGCAGCTTGAACATCGGCGTCCCCTGTGGCCCGCCGCCCTCTACAGGCGAAGGCACCGGCTGGATAGAGAAGGACGCGCGTTACACTTTCATGACAAGTTGCGGAAAATCGCGGATCAGATCGGCCAGATCGGGCTCGTCGACCAGGTCGGCCGCCGCGGCGGGGGTGAACCAGCGCCGCTCGCGCTGATCCCGTTCCGGCCAGGTCTCCACCTCCTCGGTAACCAGCATCGGGTAGAGATGGACCTGGGCTGGAGTCACGCGGCCGTCCTTCGAGCGCTTCCCGTAACGATAGGTGCCGATCTCCCGCGGCTGGACCCCGCCGCGGACGCCCGCTTCCTCGAAGGCCTCTTGGGCCGCAGATTCGTAGGGTCGCAGGCCGGGGATGGCGTTGCCACGCGGCGGAACCCAGCGGCGGGTTTCCCGCGACGTGATCAGCAAGATCTCGACGTCGCCGTCCAGTCCGGCGCGCCGCCAGGCTATCACCCCGAATTGCTCGATTTCACGGCCCACGTCGCTCATCGTAGCGGTGATGCGCGAGGAAAGGGGGCGGACGCAATAACCTTCGTCAGTCTAAGCGCCTCAGCTTCCACCGGAAAATCGCGTGTCCGAGCCGCCGAGCGGAGGCCCGCCCGGGGGCGCCGACTGTCGCCGGCCGTCGATGACGATCGGGGAGGACAGCCCGGGTATCGCGCCGTCGAGCCGCAGGCCGCGATGGATCACCTGGGGATCGGCGAAGACGGCGTCGAGCGCGTTGATCGGTCCGGCCGGGATTCCCGCGCCCTCCAGTGCCTCGGAGAGTTCCGCAGCGCCCCGCTCGGCGATCGCCTCGGCGATGACGGGTACCAGCTCGGCGCGGTGAACGACGCGGGCGGGATTGGTGCGGTACCGTTCGTCGGCGGCGAGACCAGGAAGGTCGAGGACGGCGCAGAGCCGCTCGAACTGACGGTCGTTGCCGACCGCGACGATGACCTCGCCGTCGCTCGTCCTGAACGCCTGGTAGGGGACGAGGTTAATGTGGCCGTTGCCCATTCGGCTGGGAACCTTGCCGGAGACCATCCAGTTCAGCGCCTGGTTGCCGAGCACCGCCACCTGGGTGTCGAACAGGGCCATGTCGATATGAGCGCCGCGGCCGGTGCGGTCCCGCTCGCGCAGAGCGGCGAGGATCGCCACCGTGGCGTAGAGGCCGGTGAACAGGTCGGCATAGGCGACGCCGGATTTCTGCGGCGCGCCGTCCGGCTCGCCGGTCAGCGACATCGCCCCGCCCATCGCCTGGATGATGAAATCGTAGCCGGCCCGCGGCGCATAGGGCCCGTCCTGGCCGAAGCCGGTGATCGAGCAATAGACAAGGCCTGGATTGCCGTTCGACAGCGAGACGTAATCGAGCCCGAATCGGGCGAGGCCGCCGACCTTGAAATTCTCGATCAGCACGTCCGCCTCGGCGGCAAGCGCACGCACCGCCGCCTGGCCTTCCGGGGTATCGAGGTCGATCGCGACCGACTTCTCTTGCCGCGGTTGCAGGCGTGGAAATAGGCGGCGGCGCCGTCGGCCGCGAAGGGCGGACCCCAGTGGCGCGTATCGTCGCCGACGCCGGGCCGCTCGACCTTCACCACCTCGGCGCCGAGGTCCGCGAGCAGCTGCCCGGCCCACGGCCCGGCGAGGATGCGGGCGAGCTCGAGCACCTTCAGGCCGGCGAGGGGCTTATCCATTGCTCGTCACCCCAGCGAAGGCTGGGGTCCATACTGAGTCCGCATAGATGCCAGCCTTCGCTGGCATGACGAGGGGAGTCAAAAGGCCGAGATCCCCGTGATCGCCCGGCCGAGGATGAGGCCGTGGACATCGTGGGTGCCTTCGTAGGTGTTGACCGTCTCGAGGTTCATGGCGTGGCGCATGACGTGGAACTCGGCCGAGATGCCGTTGCCGCCATGCATGTCGCGTGCGACCCGGGCGATGGCGAGCGCCTTGCCGACATTGTTGCGCTTGATGAGGCTGATCGTCTCGGGGATCAGCTCGCCCTCGTCGAGGCGCCGGCCGACCCGCAGCGCCGCCTGGAGGCCGAGGCTGATCTCGCTCGCCATGTCCGCAAGCTTGATCTGGACGAGCTGGGTGGCGGCGAGCGGCCGCCCGAACTGCTTGCGGTCGAGCGTGTAGGTTCGCGCCGCCGTGTAACACGCCTCCGCGGCGCCCATCGCGCCCCAGGCGATTCCGTAGCGGGCGCGGTTGAGGCAGCCGAACGGGCCCTTGAGCCCGCTGATCTGCGGGAACATGTGGTCCTCGGGCACCTCGACTCCGTCCATGACGATCTCGCCGGTGACCGAGGCGCGCAAGGACAGCTTCTCGCGGATCTTGGGCGCCGAGAGTCCCTTCATGCCCTTCTCGAGCACGAAGCCTCGGATCGCTCCGCCATGCGCTTCCGACTTGGCCCAGACGACCAAGACGTCGGCGATCGGCGAGTTGGTGATCCACATCTTGGACCCGCTGAGCCGGTAGCCGCCGTCGATCCTCTCGGCGCGGGTGCGCATTCCGCCGGGATCGGAGCCGGCGTCTGGCTCGGTCAGGCCGAAGCATCCGACCCACTCGCCGGTCGCGAGCTTCGGCAGATATCTGCGCCTTTGCTCCTCCGTACCGTAAGCGTGGATCGGGAACATGACGAGCGAGGACTGGACGCTCATCGCCGAGCGGTAGCCGCTGTCTACCCGCTCCACCTCGCGGGCGACCAGCCCGTAGCTGACGTAATTGAGCCCCGCGCCGCCATATTCGTGCGGGATGGTGGCGCCGAGCAGGCCGAGATCGCCCATCTCGGTCATGATCTCGCGGTCGAACCGCTCGTCGAGGAAGGCCGAGGTGACCCGCGGAAGCAATTTCTCCTGCGCATAGCCACGCGCCGTATCGCGGACGAGCCGCTCCTCGTCGCTGAGCTGCGCCTCGAGCGCGAACGGATCGGCCCAGTCGAAGGGCAGGGGGCGGGGATCGGCCATGAGGCTCCTCGGGCGTCGATGGAAGGCCGTCCCTCTCGCCCATCCGCGCCAAGGTGTCCACTCCCGCGGCGGTTGACCGCCGGTTGGGCAAGGGTCAATCTTCAGGCATGCGACGTGTCGCGACGACGATCCTGCTTTGCCTCGCGGCAGCGGCTCCGCCTGTCCAGCCTGCCTCGCAGGCCCAGCTCGAGCGGATGATCGCGTATATCCAGGCGAGCCATATCGCCGGCAACGTGCCGCCGCCGGCGGCGTTCGACCGCCTCCTGCAGCGCGACCTGCAAACCTATTTCGCCCGGCGTGGAATCAGGAAGCCGATCGTCCGATACGCCTTGTTGAGGGACGCTCCGACGCAGAGCGGAATCGCCTATCCGAAATATTATCTCTGGGTATCGGTGTGGTCGCGGGGGAGACCGGCTGCCTCGGGCGCAGCGCGGGTTGAGGCCATCGAGCGGAAGCGTTTCGAGATCACTCATTTCGTCGCGCGGACAGAGATTCTCTCGGATCCGGAAGCAATTAGCTCGGTCTTTCCCGCCCCGCTTATTGGGCCGATCCGCGAGCGGGCGGCAGAAGCTTTCTCGCGGCCATGAGGGTTTGGCGGACAGGGTGGGATTCGAACCCACGGTGGGCGTGAACCCACGGCGGTTTTCAAGACCGCTGCCTTAAACCACTCGGCCACCTGTCCCCTGAGCCGCCTTAGCGCTCCCCGCCGATCCGCGCAAAAAGCGCTGGGCGAGGCGTTGCGTGCAAGGCGCGCGGCGAGCCGAGTAGGCGCAGGCGGGCGGCTGTGCCATCCTCGCGCACGAGCAGGGAGGTTTGGTGTTGCGTTTGTCGATCGTGAGGCCGCTGGCGGCCCTGGCGCTGGCCGCGGCCCTGCCGCTTGGGCCGGCCCCGGCACAGGGCTTCGGCCTCAGTGAGGCGGGCTTCCAAGCCTATCTCCCGGATCTTCGCCGCCAGGCGGAGCGCGAGGGTGTGAGCCGAGAGACGATCGAGCGAGTGTTCGCCAGCCTCGCCTACAGCGCCCGCACCGTCGAGCTCGACCAGGCCCAGCCCGGCGGGACCGCGGGCAGCAGCGCGACCCCGCCCTTCGCCCCCTATCGCGCTCAGCACGTCACGTCGGCTTTGATCTCGGGCGGACGGCAGCGCTACCAGGCCAATTACAGCCGCCTTCAGGAGATCGGCCGGCGCTACGGGGTCACCCCCTCGATCCTGGTCGCGATCTGGGGCCACGAGACCAGCTACGGCGCGGTCACCGGCGATTTCGACCTGCTCAGCAGCCTCGCCACGCTCGCCTACGAGGGCCGACGGCGCCAGCTGTTCGCCGACGAGTTCGTCGCCGGGCTCAAGATGCTCGACCGGGGCGTGCCGCGCTCGCTGCTCAAGGGAAGCTGGGCGGGCGCGACCGGCTATCCGCAATTCCTGCCCTCGGTCTGGCTTCGCCTCGCCGTCGACGCCGACGGCGACGGCCGCGCGGACATCTGGCGGAACGAGGCCGACGCCTTGGGCTCGATCGCCAATTACCTGTCGAACGCGGGATGGCGGCGCGGCATACCCTGGGGCGTGGCGGTCAATGTGCCGAGGGACCTCGACCGCGCCAGCCTCAGGCCGCGGGTGGCGGCGCCGCGCTGTCCTCGCGTCCACGATCGCCAGTCGCGCTGGCTGAGCGTCGCCGAATGGAA
>JAXDPA010000041.1:0-9156 GCA_034668685.1 Sphingomonadales bacterium
TGTCCTTGCTGCCGCGCCGGTTGATGCCGACGAGTGGCGTGCGCGCGTCGTGGCCGGACTAACAGGCGACGCAGGGCGCCGCCGGTGCCAACTACGTGCCAGGCACGTGCCAGGCACGTGCCTGGCACCAGTGGTTCCCCGGCAGCGCATGGGATGACTTGAGAGGGCGGTCATCTCCACTTGCCGAGTTCGCCGCCTGCGCTAGGTTCATAGGATCCCTTATGAGGCTCCGGTATGTCCGCCGAAGAACTTCTGAACCTGCTCAGCCAATTCGAGGCGTTGGTGGGCGAACGCCGCCGCGGTGCCCTGTTCAATCCTGGGGAGATTCACTTCACCGCAACTAACTTCACCTTCAGCGTACGCCGAAACGACTGGCGGCCGGTCTGGGATAAGGCTCGCGAAGTCCAGGGAGCTTTTAACGCCAAGCCTCAGTTCCCGACGGTGACGGAGCGTCAGGAGGCTTGGACCCGCTTCAATGCGCTTCGCGACGAGGCCTCGCAAATCGCCAAAGAGGAACGCAGCGATTTCGAGACGATGTCCTCCAGCCACCGCGACGACCTGATGGGCGACCTACGCTATCTCGAATGCGACGGGACCGAAATCTCGCTCGCCGATGCGGTCTTCGGGAGCATGGATGCCGAGGGCATGAAGCAGCTCGGGGCGAAGCTGGGGGTGGTATCCCGCCGTTTCTCCGAAGTGAAGCACCGCATGACACGCGAGCATAAGCAGGAGGTCTTCGACCGGATTCAAGAAGTCCGGGCGTCCCACGATCGCTTCTGGGGTCGGCGCAAGCAAGCTATGGAGCGCGCCCGCGCCGAGCGCGACGAGCGTCGCGCACAATTCGTCGACCGCGTCCGTGCTAACATTCGCGGCAATTATGAGCGGCTCGCCAAGGCGGAAGCGGCCGAGGAACGTGTCCGCAGCAACCTACGCAGCAATTACGAGAAACTTTCCGACGCACGCTCGGAATCGTTTGCCGAACGGGTGCGCAGTTGGATCAGCGAGGATGAAGACCGCCTAGAGGACATCCGCCGGAGCATCGACCGCATCCGCAGCTGAATCGCAGAGGACGAGGGGAAGCTGGGCTGAAGCACGGCAACCGGGCAGTTACGTGCCGGCAGCCGGAGCCGACTCAGCTGAACCCGCAGGCGAAAATCGTTCTGGCTATGCGACCCGGAGTCGCTCTTGCCCAACCTCCAAGTGCGAACTGAAATAAACGATCTCGCGGCCGGTAGCGCTGGTGCCAGCGGTGTAGCGCAGAGTGAGTTCAAGAGGCATTAGCCAGCTATATAGTTCTCTGATTGGGCCCACGTCGTCGTAGCTGACGACCCAACTACCTACCATATTACGAACACATTGACTAATTGCGACATGATCATGATGATTATAGAAGTTCTTATATAACCTCTGGCCACGTACATAGTATGGAGGGTCTAGGTATGTTAGATCATTCGGACCCGTGTGCGATTGAATATATTCCAATGCATCGACATTAGACACTGAGATACGATCGGCGAGTGCTCCTACTAGTTGAATGCGGTCAATTACTGTTTGTTTGTTGAACCTAGCGTCTAGGCGCAGGGAGCCGCTCTGGTGGTAACCGCCAACTGGCCCAGCACCTTCAATGATGCCGGACCGGTTGGCGCGGTTGAGGAAAAGAGTAGCAAACCCTAATTCGGCCTCAGAATGCTCATGTGGCCTGCGCCAAACTTCCCGCTGACGGTACCATTCTTCAATATCCAGCCTAGCGTTAGAGACGAGAGAGCAAAGCTTATCTGCGCTTTGTGTCGCCGTGCGCCAGAAGGCGAATATCCCACTATCCAGGTCGTTTATATGTATGCGACTGACGAATCCACCAGCCAACAGGTTCAGAGCAAGGCCAGCTCCTCCGGCGTAAGGTTCTCGATATTCGCAGCCGAAAAGCTGATTTACCTGGATCAGGTCCGCAAAAAAAGGGAACAGCTTCGCCTTCCCCCCTGGGTACCGAAGCGGAGAAGATATTAGCTTCATACGTTGCGTTTCACGAACTGGTCAATACAGTCGCGAGCGGCAAACAGACGTAAATGGTTTGGGATCAGTGTCCCATGCGCACCTAGGTTAATATTATCTAAGTGGCTTTTCCTAAACTCACCTAATATCTTCTTATCGTCGGCATGAAGGCTCACTGCATTAGACGTACACAGATTAAGCGCACCTTCTAAGCTAAGTGACTTCTTTTGTGGGTTAGCACCTGCCGCATCGATGATGTGTTTAAGGATGACCTCCAGAAAGTTCCGAAGTAGGAATGTTCCACAAGCCGGATACGCAATGCAATTAAGGTTCCTCGCCTCTTTTGCGAGTTGCTTCAAAAGCTGATTGTGAAGTGTGACAGGATAATTAAAAAGTGCCCCTTGTTTTAGGTTGGGGCTTGCTCCCTTGCCTTTTACCGTAGCGGCTGAGCCAGGCTTCGCTTTGTAGTCAGCAAAAACTTCGTCATACTTAGCGGTCGCTCCCAGGCCTTTGACGGGCTTGGTTACAAGTTTTCGTATCAAATGCTGCAACTTGTCAGTCGCGTCAGGTGCCGTAAACTTGATTTGTAAGGAGTCGCGATCTAGTTCTACGCCCACCCGTTCCTTATGATTCTGACCTTGTAGGAATCGAACCGGTGGGTTGAACTTTACTGCGGGATCTTCCAGCTTTTCTCGCTCTTCGTCCGGCCACTCAAACTGGAGCGCTTGCAGGAAGAGCTTGTATTCAAGAATGAAGTCTCTGATACGCCCCTTGGGTTGAGCAAAAATCTTTGCCAACTGAGGAACGGTGTGGCCTTTCACCCATTCGTCGTGAACCGCCTTGCGACTACCGAGGTATCCCCATTTTGATTTATCGCCCAAACCAAAATGGGCACTCGCCATGATAGGAAGCAGGTTCTCTCGATCGGGGGCGACGGCGCATTCGATAGTCGAGAGGCTCTTTTTCAACGAGTCCGAAACCGCGGGAACGAGAGCCTTGTGTTCCTTGGAGGGCGTGGCGATCCCCGTCAGCAGCTTATACGCAGCGATCCGAGAATTACCTTCGACAACAACAAAGCCCTTCCCGTCCTTGACCACAAACGGCGTTTCCGCACCGGGGTTCAGTCCCTCGGCGGCAATCTTCTTGATGAAATCTGCCAATCCCTCGTGTTCGAAAAAATAGCTAATTATCTCGGCCTCGCTACTCAGAGGTTCGAGCGTAACGATGCGAGGATTTTGGGGATCGAGCGAGATTTGACTGAGGTCGATTGTCTTACGCTGGAACTCGTCGAACATGCTCATCCCCCCTAAAGCAAGCGAGTCTTTCCCCAGCGCAGGTTGATACACAGTTGATTCGAGCCTTGGCAATTCCCCGGCCGGGACGCTCGCTTTCGGCATGTCGGGGGGTCGCTTGAATTCCCTTACGTGAGTTCCAGCGTGTGAACGTTGAGACCCGCTGAGCCTCTCCGCGCGTCCGCGGGAACCCCAACTGCCTGTGGAGCCGACACGGTAGCGTCCCGTGACGTCGAACGGGTTCAGAGTCGCCCTGACCCCGGCCGGATGGACTGCGCGCGATCTTCGCGACGCTCCAGCGACTGCGTGGCACCCGGCGTCGCTACGCTCGGGCGCTTGTCACTGGTCCAAGAAGCTCCGCATCTTCCGGCTTCGGCTCGGATGCTTCAGCTTCCGCAACGCCTTGGCCTCGATCTGCCTAATGCGCTCGCGGGTGACCGAGAATTGCTGCCCCACTTCCTCGAGCGTGTGGTCGGTGTTCATGCCGATGCCGAAGCGCATGCGGAGGACGCGTTCCTCGCGCGGCGTCAGGCTCGCCAGCACCCGGGTAACCGTTTCCTTGAGGTTGGCCTGGATCGCGGCGTCGACCGGGATGACCGCGTTCTTGTCCTCGATGAAGTCGCCGAGGTGGCTGTCTTCCTCGTCGCCGATCGGGGTCTCGAGGCTGATCGGCTCCTTGGCGATCTTCATCACCTTGCGGACCTTCTCCAAGGGCATGGAGAGGCGCTCGGCGAGCTCCTCCGGGGTCGGCTCGCGGCCGATCTCGTGGAGGATCTGGCGGGAGGTGCGGACGAGCTTGTTGATCGTCTCGATCATGTGGACCGGGATCCGGATGGTCCGCGCCTGGTCGGCGATGCTGCGGGTGATCGCCTGGCGGATCCACCAGGTCGCGTAGGTCGAGAATTTGTAGCCGCGGCGATATTCGAACTTATCGACCGCCTTCATCAGGCCGATATTGCCTTCCTGAATGAGATCAAGGAATTGCAGGCCGCGGTTCGTATACTTTTTGGCGATCGAGATGACCAGGCGAAGGTTCGCCTCGACCATCTCCTTCTTGGCGATCCGGGCCTCGCGCTCGCCCTTCTGGACCTGGTTGACGATCCGGCGGAACTCGGCGAGCGACATTCCCGTCGCCTGGGCGATCTCGGCGATCTCGCCGCGGATGCGCTCGATCGGGGCGCTCTCCTGGGTGCAGAAGGCGCTCCATTTCTTGTCGGTGCCGCAGACTCGCTCGGCCCAGCCCTCGTCGAGCTCGTGGCCCATATAGGCTTCGAGGAAGGCGCGGCGGGGCACTTTGTGGCGCTCGGCGAGGCGGAGCATCTGGCCGCCGAGCGCGGTGAGGCGCCGGTTGTAGCTGTAGAGCTGGTCGACCAGATATTCGATCTTGGCGTTGTGGAACTGGACGCTCTCGACCTCGGCGGTGAGCTGCTCGCGGAGCGACTGGTATTTGTTTTCCTCGCCCTTGGCGAAGTCGCGGCCGCCGCTCATCGCGTCCATCCGGGCGCCCTGGATCTTCGCGAACTTCTTGTAGAGGTCGGTGATCTTGGCGAAGCGCTCGAGCGCCTGCGGCTTCAGGGTCTCCTCCATCTGGGCGAGCGAGAGGGTGTTGTCCTCCTCGTCCTCCTCGAACTGGGGGCGGGCGCGGCGCTCGACCAGGCCCTCCTCCTCGTCGTCCTCCTCCTCGACCGGGGCTTCCTCGACCTCTTCCTCCTCCTTGTAGGAGGGGCCGGCCGTCTTCTCGCTGATCTCGTCGCCGGCGACCTCGGCCTCGGCCCCCTCGACCTGCTCGGGGGTCGGGCCCTTCGACAGCATCGCGTCGAGGTCGAGGATCTCGCGCAGCTGCATGTCGCCATTGTTCAGCGCGTTCGACCAGTTGATGATCGCGTTGAACGTGATCGGGGATTCACACAAACCCCAGATCATGATGTCGCGGCCGGCCTCGATCCGCTTGGCGATGGCGATCTCGCCCTCGCGGGAAAGCAATTCGACCGCGCCCATCTCGCGCAGGTACATGCGCACCGGATCGTCGGTGCGGTCGACCGTCTCCTTCTTCTTCTCGATGACGAAGCGTTCGCCCTCGGTACCGTCGCCCGGCTCGTCGGCGGTGTCGATCTCGGGCTCTGCGGCGCCTTCCTCCTCTTCGTCGGCCTCCTCGGCCTCGACGACGTTGATTCCCATCTCGGAGAGCGAGGACATGATGTCCTCGATCTGCTCGTTCTGGTCCTGGGGGAGGGCGTCGTTCAGCTCGTCATAGGTGATGTAGCCGCGCTTGCGGGCGCGGGCGATCAGCTTCTTCACCGAAGCATCGTTGAGGTCGATGAGCGGGGCGTCGCCGCCTTCCTGCTTCTCTTCCGTGTCGACCGCGTTGTTCGTCTTCGCCATCAAAGCCTTCGCATTCTCATGTTGGCCGGATCAGCCGGCGCCGCTCTCGATCAGCGCCGCCAGCCTCTGCTCCGCCTCGTCCCGCGCCGCCCGGAGCCGTAGCTGCTCCAGGAACGCCGCTTCGTCCCCCTGCTCCTTCAGCCGCGCCGTCGCCGCGTCCAGAGCGGCGGAAAGCCCGGGCTGCGCCGCCAACGTGTCGATGACCAGAACGAGGTCGCGACAGGCACGTTCCGGGTCCGCGTCACGGCGGGTGAAGGAGAAAGACAGACCTCTCGCATTGCGCAGCCTGGCCGCGAAAGCGGCCACGCCGGCGGAGGTCAATATGGTATCGAGCCCTTCGGGATCAAGCGCGCCGTAGAGCAGGGCCGCGTCGAGCAGCGCGTCGCGCAGCGCTTCCGCCCGTTTGTCGGGAAGCTCGAGGGCGGCGATGGCTTCGCCATGCTCGGCGATCAGGTGGGGGTGGTGGAGCAGCCCGGCAAGCACGGCGTAGACGGCTTGCGGCCCCAGTCCGGCGCTGCCGACCGCCTTCGCCGCTTCCGAAGGAGGGCGGGGCGGGGCGAAGCGGCCGCCGCGCGGATCGCCCCGGTGCCACGCCTGCCGCCCCTGCGTCTCCGGCGGGCGGGTGAGGGCGTTGAAGCGGGCGATCCATTCGGTCCGATACTGCTCCCGGACGTCGGAATCCTGGATGGTCGAGGCATGATCGAGGAGGCGGCGGCGCAAGCCCGCCCGCTGCTCCGGCGTGGCGAGCCCCTCGGCCGCGCTCTCGTGGCTCCAGAGGCGTTCGGCGAGGGGTTGCGCCGCGGCCACCACCGCTTCGAACGCCTCCCGGCCGCCGGCCCGGACGAGGTCGTCCGGATCCTGCCCCGACGGAAGCGTGACGAAAGCGAGTGAGCGGTCCGGACCGACATGGGGCAGAGCCCTTAGCGCCGCCCGCACCGCCGCCTTCTGGCCGGCCGAATCGCCGTCGAAGCACACGATCGGCGACGGTGCCAGGCGCCACAGCAGTCCGAGCTGCGCCTCGGTCACCGCCGTGCCGAGCGGCGCCACCGCCTCGGCGATGCCCGCCTGGTCGAGCGCGATGACGTCCATCTGCCCTTCGACGACGATCACCCGTCCGGCGGCCCGGCCGGCGGCGGCGGCCCGGTCGAGGTTGAACAGGGTGCGGCCCTTGTCGAACAGGGGCGTGTCGGGCGAATTGAGATATTTGGGCTCGCCTGCGCCGAGGACGCGCGCCGAGAAGGCGATGACCCGGCCGCGCCGGTCGCGGATCGGGAAGGTGAGTCGGCCGCGGAACCGGTCGTAGGGCTCGCGCTCCCCCTCCGGAACGCCGAGGAGGCCGGCCTCGACCAGCTTCTCGTCGCCGATCGCCTTCAGGGCCGACCGCAGCTTGCCGCGGGAATCGGGGGCGAAGCCGAAGCCGAAGCGGCGCCGAGTCGCCTCCGATATGCCGCGCCTTTCAAGATAGGCCCGCGCCTCGGCGCCCTCCAGACCGCCGAGCTGCGCCTCGAACCAGGCCTGGGCCGCCGTCATGACGTCGTACAGGCCGGCCGCACGCTCGGCTTTCTCCTGCGAGCGCGGGTCGGGTGCCGGCACCTCCATCCCGGCCGCCTCGGCCAGCTCCTTGACCGCGTCCATGAAGGGCAGACCGCGCGCCTCGGTCAGCCAGCGGATCGCGTCGCCATGGGCGGAGCAGCCGAAGCAATGCCAGAAGCCCTTCTCGTCGTTGACGTAGAAGCTCGGCGTCTTCTCCTTGTGGAAAGGGCAGCACGCCTTCCACTCGCGGCCGGCCTTGGTGAGCTTCACCGTTCGGCCGACGAGGGCCGAGAGCGAAGTCCGCCCCCGCAGCTCGTCGAGGAACTGAGGAGAAAGGCTCACGGGGCGAGCCTTTCGACCGAAGTGGGGCTGAGGGACATGCCCCGCAAGCTTAAGCGGAGAGTCGCGCCTTCACCAGCGCGCTGGCCTTGGCCATGTCCATCTTGCCGGCGTGGCGCGCCTTCACCTCGGCCATCACCCGGCCCATGTCCTTGACCGAGGCGGCGCCGGTCTCGGCGACGATCGCCTCGATCGCCGCTTTAGCCTCCGCCTCGCTCATCTGGGCGGGGAGGAAACCCTCGATCACCGCCACCTCGGCCTTTTCCGCGGCGGCCAGCTCCTGGCGCCCGCCCTGCTCATAGAGGGCGATCGATTCGCGGCGCTGCTTGATCATCTTCTGGAGCACCTCGGTCACCATCGCGTCGTCGTCGCTCGGAGCGGCGCTGGTCCTGAGCTCGATGTCGCGGTTCTTGATCGCCGACTGGATGAGGCGGATGGCGGCGGTCCGGGCTTTGTCGCCGGCCTTCATCGAGGTGACCAGCGCGGCCTTGACGTCGTCGCGAATCATACCGAACTTTCCGGGAAATTACGGGCGGAAAGCGCGAGCTTAGCGGTCCCCCGTCCGCTTTAATAGATTGACGCTGCACGCCCCGCGCCGTAGCGGTCGGCGCTTAGCAACATCGCCGAAAACCTCGAGAGGAGTGCCCGCCACGATGGCCGACGCCAAGCCCGCGCCCGCGCCGAACGGAGCGACGGGCGTGCTGGTTCTGGCTGACGGGACCGTCGTCTGGGGCCGCGGCTTCGGGGCCGAGGGCGAAGCGGTCGGCGAAGTCTGCTTCAACACCGCGATGACCGGCTACCAGGAGGTGATGACCGACCCCTCCTACGCCAGCCAGATCATCACCTTCACTTTCCCCCACATCGGCAATGTCGGCGCCAATTACGAGGACGTCGAGGCGGACAATCCCTGGGCGCTCGGCGCCATCGTCCGCCAGGACGTCACCGATCCGTCCAACTTCCGCGCCGTCCAGGGCTTCGACGCCTGGATGCGTTCGAACGGCCGAATCGGCCTCTCCGGCGTCGACACCCGGGCGCTGACCCGCCGAATCCGCACCGGCGGCGCTCCAAACGGAGTGATCGCCCACCGGGCGGACGGCGCCTTCGACCTCGACGCGCTGCTGGCCAAGGCGCGGGCCTGGCCCGGCCTCGAGGGGATGGACCTGGCGAAGGAGGTCTCCTGTCGCCAGATGTACCGCTGGTCGGGCGGCCGCTGGAAGCTGGGCGAAGGCTATGGCGAAGGGGAGGGGGGCGACGGCCGCCCCCACGTCGTCGCCATCGACTACGGCTCGAAGCGCAACATCTTCCGCAACCTCGCCGACGCCGGGGCGCGGGTCACGGTCCTGCCGGCGACCGCCAGCTTCGACGAAGTGATGGCGCACGCGCCCGACGGCATCTTCCTTTCCAACGGCCCAGGCGACCCGGCCGCGACCGGCGAATATGCCGTGCCGGTGATCAAGCAGCTGCTTGAGACCGGCAAGCCGCTGTTCGGCATCTGCCTCGGCCACCAGCTGCTCGGCCTCGCGGTCGGCGCGAGGACAATGAAGATGCACCAGGGCCACCGCGGCGCCAACCACCCGGTCAAGCGCCTCGCCGACGGCCGGGTCGAGATCACCAGCATGAA
>JAXDPA010000042.1:0-20381 GCA_034668685.1 Sphingomonadales bacterium
AAGGGAGACACTAAGCCGCAACTCCAAGGCACTCAGTTCACAGCCCGGGTCGATATCAGGATGAGTCTGCACGGCGGCGCTATGAGAGGTACGGTGGTGCATGAGGGTGTGCACCTCGTTCAACAACATAGACTAGCCTCCACCTATGATGGAGCGACTGGAAGATACAGTGCTTCGGCAAACATGACTAAAATGCAACAGGAACACGAAGCGTTTGTTGTTGCAAATAAGACATTTCACGAGTTTGATTCTGACTCAGCTATTGATAAGTTTATTCGCCAGCATTATGACGACTTGGATCACAGGATGTTATTTCCTTGGTTTGTTCAATGATACGCAGTGGCGCCATTTTGCTATTCCTATCCGGTTGCGCTTCCGCTGAGAGCAGGGACATCCGATTCGTTTCCCTCCAGCGACATTCGACCTCTGTCTGCGAGCTTGTCACCCAGCCAGATAGATATCTCGGTCGCGACATCATGGTGAGAGGTCTTTATATTAAAGATCTGCACCATGTCTATTTGTCTGACCGTAGTTGCCTGGAAGGGGAGCTTACACTTCGTCGCCTACTTAATGGACATAACGATCACAGAGCAAAGTGGCTGTTGGCGCAGGCCGCCAGGAAAGACCCAAGGGTTAGGTTGGCAGTGGTCTATTCCGGTACTCTTTCTTCTGAAGTCCATATTGGTACCTGTAAAGAGCCAAGCTGTTACTATTATTTTCTCGACAAGGCCCGATTATTAGGTGCTTCCGAAGGGAGATAAGATTGCCGGCGCCTCGGGGGTGCCATTTTCGATGATCGAGCAATCCCCAAGGCGGGCAAGTGCTACATCAGTTGGATGCCAAAGGGATCCGAGTGCAAATGAGTCGCATAACAGGGCCATCCCCACTCTTCTTCGCATTAGCCCTTTGCCTGTCGACGGGCTTGGCGGTTGCGGCGCAAAGGCTGACCGCCGAAGCGGGGGGAATGATAGCGGGCGATCTGGTCTTCGCCCTTTGCTTCGCTGGGCTTTGCGCCTCGTTTCCCTCGGCGGGGGAGCGCTATGATGCGGCCTTCGTTGCTGGCTTCCTAATCGCGGCATTCCTGTTCACGGCGCTCTTCGCGGTCGGGGCGGGGCTTGGCCCGGCGACAGCACGAATCGGCGAGCTCCTTCAAAGTCCTATGACGGCGGTGGGATTCGCGCGCCCGACGGCCGACGCCGGCGCGCCACTGCTTGGGATATTGTGGGCGGCCGAGGTCTTGCCGCTCGCCCTCGGGGCTCTGCTGGCGGGTCGCGTCGTCCGCCACTTCCTCGCAGCAGATGAGCCAAAGGGGGTCAGTGAGCCAATGCCAATCTAACCTGCGCTGTGCGGCCGACCCAGGAACGACGACACAACTTTCGCTCTCCGGAAGTGCCGCAATGAAGGTCTGCCGGCTCAGCCCGCTCGCGGCACTGGCCAGTGCCATGGCATTGATGGCTTGCTCAGTGCCGTCCATGACAGATTCGCGTGAAGTGAACCTCAGGGGCTATTCCGACAGCAATCATTTATCGTTGGAGCGGTCCTTGGGTCGGCCTGTTTGTGTCACTGGACGATTGTCCGTCGACACGGCTGGCATATACTTTGCGCTCCAGCCCATGGAGCGTGACGGCGCAATAGATGTCGGCTTTTCCCGGATCAACACCGACCTCAGCTACCGGAGCGCCGATCTCAGCGGGATAAAGCACTCGGAGGTCCACACCCTTTGCGGAACCCTTGAGATCGCCACGCCCTTCAAAGGCTGCGACGTCAACGAGTGCAAGTGGTATCGGCTGAAAGAGGCGAAGCTGCGGAAGTGACTCGTCCTACGCGCCCCTGCGAGCGCCTTCTTGGGCGCGGATGGGTGGGCGCCCGCTAGGCCCGCCGATTGATCGATTGAACAAGAAAACCGCTCAGTTTGAGCGGAAAAACCGATCACAGGGGGAGCACGTTCCTGAGGAAACGCGACGGCACGACGATCACCTATTCCTTCGACGGGCTCGATCGTTCGATCCAGAAGAATGTGCCCGCCTCCTCGGGCGGGGCGGCCGCCTACAGCGTTTCTTACAAATATGATCTGCGCGGCCTCCAGACCGAGGCGCGATTCGGCTCGCTGAGCGGCCCGGGCATCAGCTCGAACGACTCTTACGCTTCGAACACGGCCTACAATGTGAGCCGGAGCTATGGCGTCAACGGGCTCAACCAATATACGACCGCCGGTGGAGCGAGCTTCCAGTATGACCTAAACGGCAACCTGACCAACGACGGCAGCAATGCCTACGTCTACGACGCCGAGAACCGGCTGGTCAGCGCATCCGGCGGCCATAGCGCGACGCTGAGTTACGACCCGATGGGGCGGCTGTGGCAGGTGGCTTCTCCCACAACCCTAACCCGCTTCCTCTACGACGGCGACCGTCTCACCATCGAGTATGACGGCTTCGGAAGCGTGCTTCGCTCCTACGTCCACGGACCCGGCGCCGACGAGCCTTTGGTCTGGTACGAGGCGGCGGGGGGCGCCACCTGGCGCCGCTACCTCCACGCCGACCACCAGGGCTCGATCGTCGCGGTTGCCGACCAGAACGGCAACCCGATCGCGATCAACGGCTACGACGCCTGGGGCATCCCTAACTCAGGCAACGTCGGCCGGTTCGGCTACACCGGCCAGGCGTGGCTGCCCGAGCTCGGCATGTGGTATTACAAAGCCCGCATCTACTCCCCGACCCTGGGACGGTTCCTTCAGACCGACCCGGTGGGGTACAAGGATCAGATGAACCTCTATGCTTATGTGGGTAATGATCCAGTGGATGGTCGAGACCCGACTGGCCTTCTCCAATGTGTCGGGGACGACCGTTGCGCAGCGGTGCACGAAGCTGCGGCCAGTGCGAGAGGTGCAGCGATCAACGCCAGCGGGGAATTGAAAGGCCTAGCCAGCGCCATCAAGTCAGGGTCAGACTTGACACCGCAGCAAAGCTCGCTTCGACAGGCATTCGAGAAGAAGTTCGGCTCCGCTTCAATTTCAACTCTCAATCGAGTTGCAGATCGTCTGGACAATGTCGCAGCGAAAATCGGCGTCGAGGGAGCCGGTGACAAAGTTAAATTCACAGGTCCAATGGGCACTGCGGCGGCCAGAGCGCCAATGGGCGGCGACGTAATGCTGATCGGACCTCGATTTTTCGACCAAGACGGCGGTAGAAACGGCTTGGGCCGAGACTCGATAATTCTCCATGAAGCAGGCCACTCCGCCGGCCTGAAAGACAGGAATCTCCCCGATTTTGCGCCGGCCGGGATTGGGCGAATGGGAGATAGCGGGCGCGGCGCTTATGGCGTTGCAGCGACGGATTGGCTGGGCGCGAATGATCCTAGTCTGGCCCTGAAAAATAACGACAACTACAATTGCTTTGCCTTACCAACTTGCGGAGGCCCATAACGTGCATATACCAACAGTTGCGTTAGTATTTTTCACCGCCGCTTGCGTTGTGACCGGCAGTGGTGAAAATGTCAGGCATGATTTAATTACCGTGACGATGAAGCGGGGTTTGAAGGAGGGCCGTCCTGTCATTGAGGTTGATTTGCAGAATTCGTCGCCACAAATCCTTTGCGTTCGTTCTCAGGTTGTGAACGACCCCTATTCTTATGATATAAAGCTAAGGCTGCGCGATACGCATCAGCAAGACGTTCCAAGATATCCCACAGGAATTCTGTTGCCCCCGATCGAAGGGGTGATCAGGCTAGAGCCGGGGCAACACACTCTCGGTCAATATTATCTCGATTCGCGGTTCAAATTAAAAGACCGCGGACCTTCGGTGCGAGGAGAAATGACTGCACGCGCATCATTCCGATATGGCATTTGCGACGACGCTCTATCTCTAATCGCCGATACAGGGTGGCAGCCGATCTGACATAGCAAAGAATGGCGCGCAGGCGGTCCACCAGACCCACAACGTCAACGGGCTCAACCAGTACACCGCGGCGGGGGAGTGACGTTCCAGTACGACGCCAACGGCAACCTCAGCTCGGACGGCGGCAGCTCCTATGTCTACGACGCCGAGAACCGGCTTGTGTCGCGCACCATCCCCGGCGTCTCCACCGTCAGCCTCGCCTACGACCCGAACGGCCGGCTGTGGCAGGTGGCGGCGCCCTCCGGCACCACAAGGTTCGAATATGACGGAGACCGGCTGCTCGAGGAGTTCAACACCGCGGGCAACTGGGTGCGGCTCTACGCCCGGGGCCCGGGCGTGGACGAGCCTTTGGTCTGGTACGAGACCACCGGCGGCCCGGTCCGCCGCTTCCTTCACGCCGACCACCAGGGCTCGGTGATCGCGGTGACCGACGATGCCGGCAACCCGGTCGTAACCAACGGCTACGATGCCTGGGGTATTCCCAATGCCGGCAACGGCGGCCGGTTCCAGTACACCGGCCAGGCGTGGCTCGGCGAACTCGGTCTCTATTATTACAAGGCCCGCATCTACTCGCCGACCCTGGGGCGGTTCCTGCAGACGGACCCGGTGGGCTATAAGGACCAGGTCAATCTGTACGCCTATGTGGGCAATGATCCGATCGACGGGCGGGATCCTGCGGGTTTATATCTCTGCGGAGGATCGAAAGCTGACTGTGCAGAAGCTGAGCGGCGCATAGACAATGTCAGAAGGGCGGCCAATGACTCCAGCCTGACGAAGTCAGAACGCAACATGATGAGGGATATAGCAGCCTATTATGGAAAAGCTGGACAAGACAACCATGTCTTCGTTTTGTTTGCGGATCCCAAGACCATTCGCGATATGACGCATGATCCTACTGCCGGGGCCACGATTTGGCAGAGTCGTCGCGATCCGCGCGACAGCGGGGTTGTCTTACCAAATGGTTACTCCAAAATGTTTGACGACCTGAAACGTTCGCCATCGGCGGTCGGTCGAGACCTCTCGAGATGGTCTTCGAAGGCCGAGCGTGCTGGTGTCATTGCTCATGAGGGAAAGCATGCCTATGACAGAATGACCACCGGCCGCACGTCCGAGCCGCCAGCCTACGATGCAGGAAGAGCAGTCATGAAATCGATGGGAGCCATTCCGTTCAAGGAGCTTCCGGAGGAAGATGATCGATGACGGCGCGTCTGCTAATATCGACTTTGCTCTTATCGGTATCGCTGAGTAGTTGTGGCATTCGAAACCAATGCGAGTTGCCTCCTGAGTGGAAATCACTGCAAGGCAAGCAGGCGCCACCCCATGCTATTGTTGTTGTGCGTATTGTGTTGGATGGAAACGGCCTTCGTTGGAACGGGCGCCCGGTTAGTTCAAAAGAGCTAACTGCCATGCTGACGCAAATTTCCTCTGAATTTCCGCTGCCATTTCTCGAAGTTGACGCTCGCAAGGGCGATTGTGGACAAATAGCGAATACCCTTCGTCGCATAAGCCAATCATATCCATGCAAAGCAGGTGCGTGCGGTCTGCAGTTGGGGCCCTGATACCAGCGCGTATCTTTCGAACGAGCGGCAGCACCAATACCTACGTCTACGACGCCGAGAACCGGCTCGTGTCGCGCTCGGGCGGAGTCAGCCTCGCCTACGACCCGAACGGCCGACTATGGCAGCTGTCGGCGCCGACCGGCACCACCCGGTTCGAATATGATGGCGACAAGCTGCTCGAGGAGTTCAACACCTCGGGCAACTGGGTGCGGCTCTACGCCTGGGGACCCAATGTCGACGAGCCGCTGGTCTGGTACGAGGGCACCGGCGGCCCGATGCGCCGGTTCCTCCACGCCGATCATCAGGGCTCGACAACCGCCGTCCCCGCGTGCCGTCCGTCGAATCGCGCTTCCCAAAAGGCGCGCGCGGGGATATGGCGCGGCCACCAATCCATCGGGTGGGGATTCTCCAGCATGATCAAGAAGATAGTAATGTCGAGCGTCGCGACGCTCGGCCTCGTCGCGGTAATGGCGCCGGCCTGGTCGGCCGTCCATCATACCGCCCGTCACGCCGTCCATCGCGCGCCGGCCCGGGCCCACGCGGCCGTCGCCGCGAAGCCGCAGCTCGGCGCCTGGGGCGTCGACCTCGCCGGCATGGACAAGAGCGTCAACCCCGGCGACAGCTGGTACGATTACGTCAACGGCACCTGGGACAAGAACACCCAGATCCCGCCCGACAAGGCGAGCTGGGGCGGCTTCGGGATCCTTCGCGACCTCTCCGACCAGCGCACCCACGACCTCATCGAGGCGATCGCGAAGAGCCATCCGGCGCCCGGAACCAACGAGCAGAAGGTCGCCGACCTCTACAACGCCTTCATGGACGAACAGGCGATCGAGGCGAAGGGCACCGCGCCGCTGAAGCCCTATCTCGAGAGGATCGCGGCGATCCGCACCCGCACCGACCTCGCGGCGGCCTTCGCCGAGGCGAACCGCACCGGAGTCGGCGGCCCGATCCGCGGCGGCATCCAGCAGGACGCCAAGAACAACAGCGTCTACGCCGTCTTTCTCGGCCAGGGCGGCATCGGCCTTCCCGACCGCGATTATTATCTCGACGCCAAGTTCGCCGACGTGCGCACCAAATATGTCCAGCACGTCGCCAACATGCTTCGCCTCGCCGGCATCGACGATTCCGACGCGCGCGCCCAGCGCATCTTCGACCTCGAGAAGCAGATCGCCCAGACGCACTGGACCCGGGTCGAATCGCGCCAGACCGAGAAGCGCTACAATCCGATGACCCTCGAGCAGCTCGCCGCTTTGGCGCCGGGCCTCGACTGGAACACCTACCTCCAGGGCACCGGCCTCGCGGGGCAGAACCGCGTGATCGTCGCCCAGCCGAGCGCGATCGCCGGCGAGGCCAAGCTGATCGCCGAGGCGCCGATCGAGACCTGGAAGGATTACCTCACCTTCCACACCATCTCGTCCGCCGCCCAGTTCCTTCCCAGGGCGTTCGTCGACGAGAATTTCGCCTTCTACGGCAAGACGCTGTCGGGCACGCCGCAGCTGAAGGACCGCTGGAAGCGGGGCGTCGACCTCGTCAACGGCGCGCTCGGCGAGGCGGTCGGCGAGGCCTATGTCGCCCGCTACTTCACGCCGGAGACCAAGGCCAAGGCCGACGAGCTGGTCCATAACCTCATCCGGGCGATGGACGCCCGGCTCGCGCGCCTGACCTGGATGGCGCCCGAGACCAAGGCCAAGGCGCGGGCCAAGCTCGCCGCCTTCACCCCGAAGATCGGCTATCCGACCAAGTGGCGGGACTATTCGGCGCTCACCATCGTGCCGGGCGACCTCGTCGGCGACGCCTTCCGGGTCAGCGCCTTCGAATATAACCGCCAGCTCGCCAAGATGGGCAAGCCGGTCGACCGCACCGAATGGTTCATGACCCCGATGACGGTCAACGCCTACGCCAACCCGACGATGAACGAGGTGGTGTTCCCGGCCGCGATCCTGCAGCCGCCCTTCTTCGATCCGAACGCCGACATGGCGGTCAATTACGGCGCGATCGGCGCGGTGATCGGCCACGAGCTCAGCCACCATTTCGACGACCAGGGGCGCAAATACGATCCGCAGGGCAACCTCGCCGACTGGTGGACGCCCGAGGACGTGGCCCGATTCAAGGTCGGCACCGACAAGGTGGTCGCCCAATATGGCGGCTACGAGCCGCTGCCGGGCCAGCACGTCAACGGCGAGCTGACGCTCGGCGAGAACATGGCGGATCTCGCCGGCCTCAACATCG
Organism: Sphingomonadales bacterium; assembly: GCA_034668685.1. Lineage (GTDB taxonomy): Bacteria > Pseudomonadota > Alphaproteobacteria > Sphingomonadales > Sphingomonadaceae > Allosphingosinicella. The sequence goes on from JAXDPA010000042.1 coordinate 7,685, forward strand.
CCTACGACGCCTACAAGCTGTCGCTTCACGGCAAGCCCGACAAGGTGATCGGCGGCTATACCGGCGACCAGCGCTTCTTCCTCGGCTTCGGCCAGGTGTGGCGCAACAAGATGCGCGAGGCGGCTTTGGTGCAGCAGCTCACCACCGATCCGCATTCGCCGGGGCAGCTGAGGCCGAACGTCGTCCGCAACTTCGACGCCTGGTACAAGGCGTTCAACGTTCGCGACGGAAAGATCTACCTGCCGCCTGAACAGCGCATCCACATTTGGTAAGACGAACGAACAAGGGGCCGGCGCGCCGCCGCCGGCCCCGTTCACGAAGGGGCGGGGCGGGGAGTAGACCGCTGACGAGACGGTTCTGGTACGCGGCCGCCGCCGCCCTGTTGCTTCTCATGATCGTCGTGGCCGTCGGCCCGCGGCTGGTTCGGCGCGCGCCCGAGCCACCGCCCGGCCTCGGCATTTCCGACCAGGAGCTGGTCCGGATCGCCGAGCGGCAGAAGGCGCCCGGCGCCTCGGTCGACTATGCGACGGTCGATCGCCGCCTCCAGGCGCTGATGCGGGCGCCCAACATGATCGGGATGGCGGTCGGGATCGTCGAGGGCGGCCAGATCCGCTTCCTCAAGGGCTATGGCGAGACCGTGGCCGGGAGCGGCGACCCGATCACGCCCAACACTTTGTTCCGCTGGGCCTCGGTGTCGAAGGGCGTCGCGGCCGACATGGTCGCCTTGCTCGCCCACGACGGCAAGCTGGCGCTGGTCGAACCCGTCGGCCGCTACGCCCCCTCCTTGAAGCTCCCCGGCGGCAACGAGAACAGGGCGAGCGTCGCGGACCTCCTCTCGCACCGCCTCGGCCTGTTCAGCCACGCCAACGATTCCAAGCTCGAGGACGGCTACGACCCGCACCTGCTGCGAAGCCAGCTGGCGCAATTGAACTCGGTCTGCGCGCCCGGCACCTGCTGGGAATATCAGAACGTCGCCTACGACGCGGCGTCCGAGATCGTCGAGCGCGTCACCGGCGAGCCCTACGAGCAGGCGGTCAAGGAGCGGCTGTTCCTGCCGCTCGGCATGCGCACCGCCTCGCTCAACCGGCAGGCGCTGGTGACGGCGCCGAGCTGGGCGCGGCCCTATGCCGGCACCAAGGCGTCCAAGCCGGTCGAGGTCTCGGATTCCTATTACCGGGTGCCGGCGGCGGGCGGCGTCAACAGCTCGATCAAGGACCTCGCCATCTGGATGCAGGCGCAGATGGGCCTTTCCCCCTCGGTCGTTCCGCGCGACGTGCTGGCGGCGGTGCAGGAGGCGCGGGTGGCGACCCCGCTGGAGCTCGCCCGGATGCGCAAGTTCCGCGAGCGAGTCCGGAGCGCCGGCTACGGGCTGGGCTGGCGGGTCTATGATTATGCCGGACACCGGGTCATCGCCCACCGCGGCGGAGTGAAAGGCTATCGCTCGCTGATCATGTTCGATCCGGCGCTGAAGAGCGGCGTGGTGGCGCTGTGGAACAGCTCGACCAACCAGCCCGGCGGAATCGAATTCGAGGTGATGGACATGATCTACCATCTCGAGCCGAAGGACTGGCTCGGCCTCGACCAGCGCCCCACTCCGGAGCAGCCGGAGCCCGAGGGCGCGAACAGCAGCGTCGACGCGGGCGGTTGACGACAGCCCCGGGGAAGCGCTCGGCTGATGACGGGGGACAGGAGACGGCGCATGCGATTCCCGACGCCCGCTTTCATGATGTTCCTGGTGGCATCGCCGGCGCTCGCCCACGGCGAGTGGCGTCCGACGAAGGCGCAGATCGCGCTGGTGGAGTCGCGGATCGTCATGCCGTCGGGCGCCTTCGGCCCGCTCGTCAGCTATGCGCGTTATTATGCCGGGGAGAGGCGGAGCGGCCGCCGAGTCATCGTCGGCGAGCTCGTTCGCCTGACCAAGGCGCCGGTGTTGCCTCCCGTTCTGAAGGTCGTGGGCCCGGCCGACCTGCCCGGCATCGCCGACGGAGGATGCGGGGTGATCCGATTCACCTACGACGTCTCACGCAAGGCGCTCTCGGCCCTGGAATGCAGCGGCGAGACACCGCCGCCTCCGCCGCAGCCGTAGTTTCCCCTCCCTGGAAGGGAGGGGTTAGGGGTGGGTCCCGGCGAAGCCGGCCGAAACTCCGAGTCCTGCTCGCTGACGCTCGCTACCCACCCCCAGCCCATGAGCCGGCACTAAGGATCATGCCGGGGGCATGATCCAGCCGGCTCATCTTCCAGGGAGGGGAGTCAGGCCGCCGTCACCTTCGCCCAGACCGGATAATGGTCGCTCGCCCGGCGCGCCGTCGGGCTGTGGTGGACTCCGCATTCGGCGATGGCGAGGTCGCGGGTGACCATGATGCGGTCGAGCTGCACCACCGGGCGGCGGGTGTGGAAGCTTCGGCCGCAATGGGCGAAATCGAGGTGATGGGCGAAGTCCCTGAGGCAGCCGCCGCGCGCGCTCCATTCGTTGAGGTCGCCCATCAGCACGGTCGGCATCGCCGTCTCGCGGCTCTGGATGTGGGTGAGGATGGCGTGGGCCTGGCGCCGCCGCCACAGGCCCGACAGATCGAGGTGCATGCCCACGACCCGGAGCGCCTCGCCATGGACCCGCACCTCGGCGAGCACGGCGCCACGCGGCTCCAGCGAGGGGAGGTGGAGCAATTCCTTGTGGAGGATCTCGGCGTCCTTGCGGACCAGAAGCGCGTTGCCGTGCCAGCCGAGGCTTCCGTCGCGCGCCTCGAACGGCACCGGCTTGTAGCCGCTATGCTCCTCGATCATGTGCGGCGGGATGGCGCTGGCGCGCCCGCCGAAGCGGCGGTCGGCCTCCTGCAGGGCGATGACGTCGGCGTCGAGCTCGCACAGCACCTCGAGCGTCCGCTCCGGCCGTCGCCGACGGTCGGTGCCGATGGCCTTGCGCATGTTGTAGCTGGCGACGCGGATCATCGGCGCGTCCTCTGGCCCGCCAAGCGCCGTTGCGCAACCGGGCTCAGCCGCGGCCGTCCCTGAGCTTGCCGAGCTGGTGGTCGAGCGCCCGCACCGCCTTCTTGGCGGCGCCGATCACGGCGCGATCGACATTGTCTCCCTCGTCGACGACGGCGATCGGCGGCAGGCCGGTGACCCTCGCCTCGAGCGAGCAGCGCAGGTCGGCATGGCCGCCGCGCGTTCCGTTGACGTCGGAGACGTGCACCTCGACGTCGGTGATCCGGTCCTCGAAGCGGGCGAGGCGCTGGCGGATCTGCTCCTCGAGCCGCCCGTCGCGCTCATTGTCGGAGGAAACCTGGTTGTCGGCATGGATCTGGATGAACACGCTCACTCTCCCGCGGATCGGCTGGCGATGGGTGAATGCGGGGGAGTGCGGCCTGTTCCGGCGTTCGAGCAATTTCGTCATGCCGGACTCGATCCGGCATCCATCTTCTCCGTTTGGGGTCGGCGACGAAGATAAGGTGGACCCCGGGTCAAGCCCGGGGTGACGATGAGGTATCCCCTTCACACCGAGCGGCTTCCCCGCTACGCCTCCGCCATGGCCAAACCAAGAACACGCTACGTCTGCCAGAGCTGCGGGTCGGTCGCCAGCCGGTGGCAGGGGCAGTGCGCCGACTGCTCCGAGTGGAACACGCTCGTCGAGGATTCGGGCGCGGTGGTGACGCCCTTCTCGGCGCGGCACAATCTGCGCGGCGGCGGGCGGGCGTTCGAGTTGGTCGACCTCGACAAGGCGGTGCCGCTGCCCGAGCGGCTGTCGACCGGGATCGGCGAGCTCGACCGGGCATTGGGCGGCGGGCTGGTGGCCGGCTCGGCGACCCTGATGGGCGGCGACCCCGGCATCGGCAAGTCGACCCTGCTGCTCCAGGCGGCGGCCCGGATCGCCGAGGCAGGCCTCGCCGTCGCCTACATTTCCGGCGAGGAGGCGACCGACCAGGTGCGCCTCCGGGCGCGCCGGCTCGGCCTCGGCGCGGCGCCGGTCAAGCTCGCCGCCGCCACCTCGGTGCGCGACATATTGACGACGCTCGGCGAGGGGAGTCCGCCCGCTTTGCTCGTCATCGATTCGATCCAGACCATGCATTCGGACCTGATCGAGGGGGCGCCGGGGACGGTCAGCCAGGTCCGCGCCTCGGCGGGCGAGCTGATCCGCTACGCCAAGGAGACCGGCGCCGCCGTCGTCCTGGTCGGCCACGTCACCAAGGACGGATCGATCGCCGGGCCGCGCGTGCTCGAACATATGGTCGACACGGTGCTGAGCTTCGAAGGCGAGCGCAGCCACCTCTACCGGATCCTGCGGGCCGCCAAGAACCGGTTCGGCGGGACCGACGAGATCGGCGTGTTCGCGATGGGGGAGGGGGGCCTGGTCGAGGTCGGCAACCCGAGCGCTTTGTTCCTCACCCACCGCGGCGAATCCGTCTCGGGCGCGGTGGTCTTCCCTGCGCTCGAGGGGACCCGGCCGGTCCTCGTCGAGATCCAGGCGCTGACCGTCCGCCTCGCCAGCGGCGCGACCCCGCGCCGGGCGGTGGTGGGCTGGGATTCCGGAAGGCTGGCGATGATCCTTGCCGTGCTGGAGGCGCGCTGCGGATTGAGCTTCTCGACCAGCGAAGTCTATCTCAACGTCGCCGGCGGCTACCGGATCAGCGACCCGGCCGCCGACCTCGCGGTGGCGGCGGCTTTGGTCTCGGCGCTGTCGGAACGGCCGGTGCCGGCCGAGGCGGTGGCGTTCGGCGAGGTGGCGCTGTCCGGCGAGCTGAGGCCGGTCGCGCACGGCGGCCTCAGGCTCAAGGAGGCGGCCAAGCTCGGCTTCGAGAAGGCGCTGGTCCCGGCCTCGCTCAAGGGCGAGAAGAGCCCGCTCGCCCTCACAGCCTTCCGCTCGCTCGGCGAGCTCGTCGACCATCTGCTGGGGCGGTGAATCGAAAAACCCCTCTCCTTGGGGAGAGGGGCAGGGGTGAGGGGATCGTGCGTCTCCGGATACGCCGAAACCCCTCACCCCCACCCCTCTCCCCGAGGAGAGGGGAGCTAATGGGCTTGAGCGGCCTTCGCGAGCCCTCTAACCCATCCCCATGACCGCGCTCGACATCATCGTCCTGCTCCTCGTCGGCGGCGGCCTGGTGACGGGCTGGTTCAAGGGTTTCGTCGGGGAGGTGCTGAGCCTCGCCGCCTGGATCGTCGCGATCGTCTTCCTGAAGCTGTTCCACGGCCCGGCGACGGCGGCGCTTACCGGCGCGGTCGGCACGCGTTCGGGCGCGGCGGTGCTGGCTTTCGCGCTGGTGTTCGGCGTGGTGTTCCTGATCGGCAAGCTGGTGGCGCGGCGGGTCGGCGGCGGCGTCAAGCGGTCGGTGATCGGCCCGGTCGACCGGGTGCTCGGCGCCGGCTTCGGGGCGCTGAAGGGGCTGATCGGCGCCACCTTGCTCTATCTCGCCGCCAACCTCGTCTACGACACGATCTACGGCGCCGACGCGAACCGGCCGGAATGGATGGCGAGCTCGCGCACCTATCCTTTGCTGAGCGCGAGCGGGCGGGCGATCGTCGGCTTCGTCGAGTGGCGGCGCGGCGCTCCGAAGGACCCGGTCTACCGGCAGCCGGCCGCCGCCAACAGCGCATGACCCAAATCCGCCTCCACGACACGCTGGCGCGGGAGAAGCGCGCCTTCGCGCCCGCCGATCCGGAGCGGGTGACGATGTATGTCTGCGGGCCCACCGTCTACAGCCGCGCCCATATCGGCAACGCGCGGCCGGCGGTGGTGTTCGACCTGCTCTCGCGCCTGCTCCGCCATGTCTACGGCGAGGGCAATGTCGTCTACGCCCGCAACGTCACCGACGTCGACGACAAGATCATCGACGCCGCACGCGCCGAGGGCGTCGAGCCGGCGGCGGTCACTCGCCGGTTCGAGGATTTCTACCTCGCCGACATGGGCGCGCTCGGAGTCCGCCCGCCCGACATCGCGCCCAGGGCGACCGCGACGGTGGACGAGATGGTGGCGATGATCGCCCGGCTGGTCGAGACCGGCCATGCCTACGAAGCGGACGGCCACGTCCTGTTCAACGTGCCGTCCGATCCCGATTACGGCGCGCTCGGCCGCCGCGACCGCGAGGCGATGATCGCCGGTGCCCGGGTCGAGGTCGCCAGCTACAAGAAGGACCCGGCCGACTTCGTGCTGTGGAAGCCCTCGCCCGAGGGCGTGATCGGCTGGGACAGCCCGTGGGGGCGCGGCCGGCCCGGCTGGCACATCGAATGCTCGGCGATGATCGAGCGGCATTTGGGCGAGACGATCGACATCCACGGCGGCGGGCTCGACCTCATCTTCCCCCACCACGAGAACGAGATCGCCCAGAGCCGCTGCGCCCATTCGGGAGCGCCGCTCGCCCGCTACTGGGTCCATAACGGCTTCCTCTCGATGGCGGGCGGCGAGAAGATGTCGAAGAGTTTGGGCAACATCGTCACGGTGGGGGAGCTGCTGGACGAGGGCCACAAGGGCGAGACGATCCGGCTTGCGCTTCTCTCGGCGCATTATCGCCAGCCGCTCGAATGGTCGGCGCAGCTGGTAGTGCAATCCAAGGCGACGCTGGACCGGCTCTACCGCTCGGCGGGCGATGCCGAGGCGGGCGAGCCGGATGCCCGCGTGCTCGATGCTCTGGCCGATGATCTCAACACGCCGCTGGCTTTGTCGCGCCTGTCGGCGATCGCCGATCCGGAGGTGCTGAAGGCTTCGGCGGCCCTGCTCGGCCTGCTCGAATCGCGCGCGGCCGGCTGGTTCCAGGGCGAGGGCGATGCGGCGGTCGATGCCCGGATCGCCGCGCGCGCCGAAGCGAAGCAGCGTCGCGATTTCGCTGAGGCCGACCGCATTCGCGCCGAGCTCTCAGCCGAGGGGATTGTTCTGGAGGACGGGCCGCAGGGCACGACCTGGCGAAGGGCGTAGCTCCCCTCCCTGGAAGGGAGGGGTCGGGGGTGGGTAGGCGAGCGCAGCGAGACTTCGCTGACTCGGAGTTTCGACCGGCTTCGCCGGCACCCACCCCTAGCCCCTCCCTTCCAGGGAGGGGGGCGAGTGGCGCAGCTCTTAACCTGCCTCTATATCCGCCCCGATGCCCTCCGCCCTCTACAGCCGCGATATATTGCGCCTTGCGTCGGCCATCCCCCACCTCGGGCGCTTGGACGCGCCGCAAGGAAGCGCGGAGCGGACGTCGAAGCTGTGCGGCAGCCGGGTGGCGGTCGACGTCGTGCTGGACGGGGAGGGGCGGATCGCCGCGCTCGGCCAGGAGGTGAAGGCCTGCGCGCTCGGCCAGGCCTCGGCGGCACTGATGGGGTCGGAAGCGGTTGGACGAACCCAAGAAGATTTAGCCGACGCACGGAACGCGCTCGCCAACTATTTGCGGGGCGAGACCGACGAACCCGGCGACTGGCCGGGCCTCGGCGTGTTCGCCACGGCCCGCGCCTTTCCGGCGCGTCACGACGCCATCCTGCTCCCGTTCGAAGCGGCCGCGGCCGCCGTGAAGGCGGCAAGGCCGTGAACGGCGCCCCGCACGCGCCCGTCTCGCTGCTTGGCGACGGCGTCATCCTGCTCGGCTTCGCGCTCTTCTTCGTGCTGCTGTTCCGCCGGCTCGGGCTCGGCGCGACCCTGGGCTTCCTCGTCGCCGGGGCGCTGGTCGGGCCGCAGATGCTCGGGCTGGTCAAGGGCGGCGAGGAGATGCTGAAGATCGCCGAGATCGGCATCGTGCTTCTCCTCTTCCTGGTCGGGCTGGAGCTGAACCCGGGGCGGCTGTGGCGCATGCGGCAGGACATATTCGGCTTCGGCCTGCTCCAGGTCGTGCTGTGCGGCCTCGCCGCCGCAGGCCTGGTCTGGCTGGCGACCCGGTCCTCGCCGGCCGCCTGCCTCGCGCTCGGCCTGCCGCTCGCTCTCTCCTCGACCGCGCAGGTGCTGCCGCTGCTGCAATCGGCCGGGCGGCTGCGCACCCCGTTCGGCGAGCGCGCTTTCTCGATCCTGCTGTTTCAGGACCTCTCGATCGTCCCCTTGATCACCATCGTTGCGGCGATGTCGAGGAACCCGGCCGACGCCAATGGGCCGCCGGGCTGGCTGATGGCGCTTTACACCGTCGGCGCCATCATCGGGCTGATCCTTGCCGGGCGCTTCCTGCTCCGCCCTTTCTTCCGGCTGATCGGCAATCTCGGCGAGCGGGAGATGTTCGTCTTCGCCGGCCTGTTCACCGTGATCGCCAGCGCCGCGGTGATGGAGCTGCTCGGCCTGTCGACCGCGCTCGGCGCGTTCATCGCGGGCGTGATGCTCGCCGACAGCCCCTACCGGCACGAGCTCCAGGCCGACGTCGAGCCGTTCCGCTCGATCCTGCTCGGCCTGTTCTTCCTCGCGGTGGGAATGATGCTCGACCTCCACGCCATCGCCGAGCGGCCTTTGTTCGTCGCCGGGATGGCGCTGGCCCTGATCGCGCTCAAGACGGCGATGATCATGGGCCTCGCCGCCGCCTTCAGGATGGCGTGGCGGCCGGCGCTCGGCCTCGGACTCCTGCTCAGCCAGGGCGGCGAGTTCGGCTTCGTCCTGTTTGCCCAGGCGCGCCAGGCCTTCCTGGTCGCGCCCGAGGCGGCGAGCCTGTTCGGCGCGATCGTCACCTTGTCGATGGCGACCACGCCGTTCCTGATGATGGCGACCCGCGGCCTTCGCTCCGAGCCGATCAGCAAGGAGGAGCGGGACGGGCCGGAAGCCGACGGCTCCAACGCCGTCATCGTCGGCTACGGCCGGTTCGGCCAGACGGTCGCCCAGATGCTGCTCGCGCAGGGCATCGCCGTCACCCTGGTCGATACCGACATCGAGATGATCGACGTCGCCGGAAGCTTCGGCGCCAAGGTCTATTATGGCGACGGAACCCGTCTCGACCTGCTCCGCCAGGCCGGTGCCGCCGAGGCCGAGCTGATCCTGTTCTGCACCGACGGCGACCAGATCGAGGCCGAGTTCATCGAGGCCGTCCACGAGGCCTTCCCCAGGGCGTCGATCTTCGTGCGCGCCTTCGACCGCCGCGCCCTGCTCAAGCTCAAGGACGCGCCGATCGCCGGGGCGGTGCGCGAGGTGCTCGATTCCGCCGTCCGGATGGCGCGCATGGCGATGGCCAAGGTCGGGGTCGATGCCGAGGAGATCGACCGCACCGAGGACCTCTACCGCGCCCGCGACCGCGAACGGCTCAAGGCCCAGCTCGAGACCGGCGACCTGCGCGCCCGAATCGACCGGATGATCACCGAGGCGGAGCCGGCGGCGGAGGAAGGGCAATAGTAAGGACCGGGACCAACCCTGAGCCGTTCGGGCTGAGCTTGTCGAAGCCTAGCCTTCTCCTTGTCCGAGCCTATGAAAGGGGCGGGCTTCGACAGGCTCAGCCCGAACGGTGTTTCACCGCCGGCTTAAAGTCGCCGCGTCAGGAAGGCTTCCTCTTCCGCGCGGGCGACTATGTCCTCCCCCGCGAGGCCAGCGGGTGCCTGGCGTTGACCAGCTCGATCAGGCGGCGGCTGTCGACGTGGGTGTAGATCTGGGTGGTGGCGATGTCGGCGTGGCCGAGGAGGAGCTGGAGGGCGCGAAGATCGGCGCCGCCTTCGAGCAGGTGGGTGGCGAAAGCGTGGCGCAGCACGTGCGGGCTGACCCGCTCGGGCGGGATCCCGGACGCCGCGGCGAGCGCGCGGACCAATTGGAACAGCCGGACTCGCGAAAGGTGCTTCCTGCCCGACGGGAACAGCCAGGGCTGGTCGCGCGGCACCAGCGCCGACCATTCCGCCACGGCCGCCCGCGCCCGGTCCGAGATCGGCACCAGCCGTTCCTTGTCGCCCTTGCCGCGCAGGATCAGGAAGGGCTGGTCGGGCCGAAGCGCGTGGCGGGGCAGCGAGACCAGCTCGGTCGCCCTGAGCCCGGAGCCGTAGAGCAATTCCACGAGCGCGCTCATGCGCAGCGCCGCCGGCCCCGGCTCGTCGCGCCGCCGCCGCTCGAGCTCCGCGAAGATCGCGTCGACCGCGTCGTGCCCGAGCACCTTGGGCAGCGGCCGCCCGGCGGACGGTCGCGGCAGAGCGGCGGAAGGATCGTCGGCGCGGAACCCCTCGTCGTGGAGGAAGCCGAAAAAGCGCCTCAGCGACGCCGACTTGCGCGCCACGGTCGAGCGCTTGAGCGGCATCCAGGCCTCGGAAAGGCCTTTCAGCCGTTCCGGCGACGCGCCGGCAAGGTCGCCGCCGAGCTGCTCGGAGGCGCCGCGAAGGTCGCGCTCATAGGCGAGCAGGGTATTGCGTGCCGCCCCGGCCTCGGCGGCCATCATCTCGAGGAAGGCGGCGATCAGCGGCCCGTCCTCGCGGGCCCCCTCCTCGCCAGCGACGCTCACGTCCGGGTCATCGCCTCGGCGGCGATCATCCGCGCTTCATATTCGTGGCCGACGCGGCGGAGCGCCGAGACGATCTGGTAGAGATGCTCGGGCGGAACGCCCCGCCAGCCGCTGGTCTGCATGCCGGTTGCGGCGAGCAGGGCGACGGTGCCGGCCTGGCCGGACCGCGCCGCGGCGGCGAGCATATGCTCCCACCGGCTGTGCGGGACGGGGTCGACTCCGAGCGCCGCCGGATCCTGCAGGCGGCCGAGCCCGGCGAGCGCGGCGACGAGCAATTTCGCCCGCTCCGGATCGGTCCGCCCGGCGAAGCCCTCGACCCGCCGGGCGCTGGTGTCGACGACCGCGCGCGGGGCGCCGACCGCGAGGATCGCCCAGGCGCGGTCGCCATTGTCGCCCATCGCATCGACCGTCCCGCCCCACGCCGCCGCCGAGTCGTCGAGGCCGGCGCTGAGCATCGAGCCGAGCAGGTCCGCCGCTTCGTCCTTGCGGCCGTCCCCGGGCGCCACCCGGGCCGCCGCCGTCGCGGTGAGGATGAGGCGCGCATAGCGGCCTCCGGGCGCGTCCTTCTCGTCCCAGAGGCCCCTCATCGCCTTGACCCGGTCTTCGACGCTTCCGGCATAAGCGTGGCGGAGGCGGCCCCCGATCGTGTCCTCGATGTCCGAAGGATCGGTCTGGTCGGCCAGCGTGGAATAGAGCTCGACCAGCGAGGCGTGCGAGAAGACTCCGAGCGAGGCGGCGATCTGCGCGGCCTCGGTGCGCTGGTCGAGCGGGATCATCGGCGCCCGCGCCTGCCACGCCCAGACCTGGGGGCCGGCGCCGTTCATGAGATTGGCCGGAATGGCGAGGCCGGTCGCGGCGGCGAGGCCGAAGCGCCAGCTGTTGACCGAATCCACCCCGTCCCACTGGATGGTCACCGCCCGCCGCGTGTTGAGCCCGGCGCCGATCACCTTCTCGGCCAGCATCAGGTCGATTCCGCCGACCCCCGACTGGGTACGGGCCTGGTCGATCAGCTGGCTCGCCTTGGCGCTGTCGCCCTGCAGCGCCGCGCACATCGCGTCGGCGAGCGGCCACACCGGCTCGTCGGAAACGGCCCGGCCGGGCGTGACCAAAGGGCAGAGCGCCGCCGGGTCGGCGGTAGCGAGGGCGACCTGGACGGCCACCGTGAACATGCGCGGCGTGAATCGGTCGACGTCGATCGCCTGGACCAGCATCCGCGCCGAATCCGCTTCGCCCATGCGCAGCAGCAGCCAGGCGCGCTCGGCGACCCAGTCGACCGGGTTGACCCCCGCCGGCGCCGGTATCTCGGAGAGCAAGGCGCGGCGCAGCAGCATCGATTCCCAGCGCGACGGCAGAGGGGCGTCGAGCCGGCGCATCAGCGAGGCGAGGAAGACTCCGTTGGCGCCGCCGAACTCTCCCGAGCCGAGCCCCCAATTGGTCGGAGTCAGCGGCCCCACCAGGTCGGTCGGCCGCCGCGCCGCTTCCGGTACCTCGATCGCCGGCGGCGCCTGGGGCAGCTGGTCCTCGGCGAGGTCGGTCGAATTGGTCTCCTCGACCCCGCCCGATTCGACCGGCCCCGCGACCGGCGCCGGCGGCGGCGCCTCGGCGCTCACCCCCGACGGCGAATTTCCGGACGGCGCCGCCGGAGCGGCGGGCGTGGATGCGGGCGCGGCAGTGGGTGCCGGCGCCGGCGCCGGCTTGGGCGCGGGCGGCGGAGGCTGCTCGCCGAAGCCCGGCGGAAGCAGGCTCTCGGGGCTCTTGCCCTTGTCGCGCTGCCCCGCCGCCGGGATGGCGATGCCCACCGCGGCAACCCCGGCGAGAAGCAGAAGGCTACGTCGCATCGACACTCAGTCCTCCCTGTCGGCGAAGCCGATGGGGAGGGTGTTGGAGCGAGATCGTGTCCCCCGGACACGATCTTGGACTGCCGGGGGCAGTCCAAAGCTCCAACACATGCGAAGCATGGTGGAGGGGCCTTGCCGAGTCAGATAGCCCCTCCACCGCACTTCGTGCGGTCCCCCTCCCCATGCGCTTCGCGCACAGGGAGGACGAATGGACAGAAGGCTAGTGCGCCAGCGCTTCATTCGTCACATCCTGCTCGATGCGCTGGGTCGGCACTTCACGGCTGCGCATGGAAAGCCAGACCAGGAAGGCGATCAGCAGGAGGGCGAGGACGATGAGGAGGATCGGCATCGGCGAACGGCGCCGGCGGGGGGGCGGTGAGATACGCATGGCCGGCCTTTTGCCACACGAGGCGGGCCGCTTTATAGCCCCCGCCGCATGGCCGAGCCGCCTGAGTCACCCGTTTTACGCCTCGACCGGCCGATCGTCCTGGTCGGACTGATGGGGGCCGGCAAGTCTAC
>JAXDPA010000043.1:0-4422 GCA_034668685.1 Sphingomonadales bacterium
TGCGTCGCGGGCGGCGGCGCGGCTTGCGGCGCAGGGGCGACGCGCTCGGGCGCGGGGCGGGGCGGGGCCCGGTCCGCCGGGCGAGCAGGAGTCTCGCGTCGAGGCGCGGGCGACGCTGCCGGCGGCGCACTTCGGGCCGGCGTCGGCGCGGCGGGCCGAGGCTGGGGCGCCGGCGGAGTCGCGGCGGGCGGGGTGGTGCGCTGGCCCGGCAGCTGGAAGTCCTTGAGCTGCGGCGGTCCGACGACGCTGTTCGTGTCCTGCGCGGACACGGCGCCGGCGGCGCCAATTGCGAGGGCGGCGGCGATCAACGGAGCACAGGCGGCGGCCGTGAGGCTGCGGCGTCTTTTCAACATGTTGGCTTGAGGTTTCCCTTCCCGTGGCCCGTTTACCCTCGCCGCGGCGCCCAGTCCAGCGCCCGGGCCGCCGCCGGTCGCCCGCACCCGCCGGTTTGGCGTTCCCGCCGACACGGGCTAGGCTCCGCCCCACGCACAAGAGGGGGAACGGACATGAGCGGCTTCAGGGCTTTCATCGCCAAGGGCAACATCATGGATCTCGCCGTCGCCGTGATCATCGGCGCGGCCTTCGCCAAGATCGTCGGCTCGCTGACCGACGACGTGATTATGCCGGTGGTCGGAGCGATCTTCGGCGGGCTCGATTTCTCCAATTACTTCATCGTCCTCAAGCCGGTGCCGGCCGGTTATCACGGGCCGATGAGCTATGCCGCGCTCAAGGCCGCGGGCGTGCCCATGCTCGGCTACGGCGCCTTCCTCACCGCCGCGGTGAACTTCCTGATCCTCGCCTTCGTCATCTACCTGATGGTGAAATACGCGATTCGGCTGATGCCGCCGGCCGAGGAAGCCGCGCCCGCCGGCCCGGCCGAGGACGTCGTGCTGCTGCGCGAGATCCGCGACGAGCTCCGCCGCCGGCCCTGACCTCCCGCCCGGCCTCGCCGCCGCGCTCGCCGAGGCGCGCGCGGCGGCGGCGCGCGCGCGCGATCTCTGGTGGATCATCGGCAGCGCGGCGATGGCGCTGCACGGCGTGGCCGGCCTCGCGGTCGGCGACGTCGACCTGCTGATGAGCCGCCGCGACGCCGCCGCCCTGCTCCGGTCGAAAGGCGTCGCGCCCCAGCCAGGCGAGGCCGGCGGCCGCTTCCGCTCGGACGTTTTCGGCCGCTGGCGGGCCGGCGCCTATGTGGTCGAGACGATGGGCGGCTTCCACGTCGATGGACGCGAGCTGGTGCCCGAGACGCGGGTCTCGCGAGACGGCCTCTTCGTGCCGGACACCGCGGAGCTCATCGCCATGTGCGCGCTGTTCGGACGGCCCAAGGACGAGGAGCGCGCCCGGCGGCTGCGCGGCCTCTAGGCGAGGGTCCGGTCGAGCAGATCTTCGACGTCGAGGCCGAGCCGGCGGATCTGGGCGACGATCGCCGGCCAGCGCTGGTTGAGGAACTCGTCGCGCTCGGCGGTGCGAAGTCGCTCGGCGGCGCCGGCGGCGACGAACATGCCGACGCCGCGGCGGACCAGCACGAGCCCCTCGTCCTGAAAGGTCTGGTAGGCCTTGGCGACGGTCAGCGGATTGGCGCCGTGCTCGGCCGCAAGGCTGCGCACCGAGGGCAAAGGATCGCCGTCGGCGACTCGGCCGTCGAGGATCATCGCCGCGATCGTGTCGCGGAGTCGGAGATAGACGGGACGGTCTTCGCTGGGCATCAGGCGCTATACTGTACTAACACAGCGGGGCGGTCAAGGGCGGCGGTTCCGGGCTGGGCACGTGGAGCGGGCACCTCCACGGATCAGTTCTGTTCATTCAACCACCGACGCGCTGCCTTGGCTTCGCCGCAACGGTCACCCGTATCGCGGCACTGCGCTTCGAGCGCCTCGACGACGATCCGCTGCCGAGCGAGGACGTACGAGTCCTTCACGACGATAGGGGAATAAACGTTGCGGGCGTTCGCCTTCACAGCCGGAGGACTGCCGCGGGCGGCGGTACTTGCCTCCTGATGAGCTGCGTTGCGGTTTGCGAACATCATCCCGAGCGGGAAAGCCGCCGCGGCGCCGATGAGGGCGGCGCAGCCCAGGCCTCGCCAGTCCCTCCCGCTCATGACCTATGCCATCCTCTTACGGAAGCCGGCGTTCGGGTCGCTCGCGATCAAGGCGCCTCGTTGCCGATGAAGATAGATGGCGGGAGGTTGTGGGCGAGGGCGGTCACGACGCAGTCGACGCGCGGGTAGGGCGCGGTCGCCGGCGGAGCGAAGTGGAGCCTGCCTTCGCGCAACGGCAGCCAGGAGCGCGGGACATGGCAATGCCTGGCGATGCGGTCGCGCTGCGCGGGGCTGAGCCGGGGC
The DNA here is from genome assembly GCA_034668685.1 of Sphingomonadales bacterium. GTDB lineage: Bacteria > Pseudomonadota > Alphaproteobacteria > Sphingomonadales > Sphingomonadaceae > Allosphingosinicella. The sequence goes on from JAXDPA010000043.1 coordinate 2,342, forward strand.
GGCCCGGCGATTCTTCCGGAGCCCTGGATCATCAGGGCCAACGCGGTTGCGAACCCCATCATCCCGATTCTCCAGTCAACGCGTTTAGATCGCCTTCCCGCTCAGGAACTCGATTGCGACCGGTGCCGTCATGTCCGCTCTCCCATCGCCCTTGTAGCGCCCTGGTCCGCGGGTCGCCACTCGCTGACCACCGCGTCGAGGCTGGGGCGCAGGCGTTCTTCGAGCGGCGCGCCGGGCGTGCCGAGGAAGAGGAAGCCGGCGATGCGCTCGCCGCCGCGGCCGCCGAGGCCGGCGAGGACCTGTGGAGAGTAGGCCGCCCAGCCGGTGACCCAGCCGCCGGCGAAGCCCATGGCGTGGGTTGCGAGGAGGAGGGTCATGCAGGCGGCGCCGCAGGAGAGCTCCTGCTCCCAGAGCGGGATCTTGGTGTCGGGGACCGGGGAGGAGAGGGCGACAACCAGCTCGGGCGCCTGGTGGGCGAAGCGGTGCGCCGCCTCGATCTCGAGCCGGCCGGGCTCCTCCGACTTGCCGGCGCGGTAGGCGCGCTCGAGCAATTCGGCGAAGGCGGCGCGCCCGTCCTTGGCGATGTGGACGAAACGCCAGGGGGCGAGCTTGCCGTGGTCGGGCACGCGCGTGGCGAGGGCGAGGATCTCGCGAAGCTGAGCCGGGTCCGGACCGGGCTCGACCAGGTCGCGGGGACGGCCCGACCGTCGGGTGCCGAGCAAAGCGAGGGTCGAGGAGGTGTCGTTGAACATCGAGGCCCGGGCTAGCAGCCAAGCGAAGGCTCAACAATCCGGCTTCACAAGGACGTTTTCGCCGTTAGGGTGCGCCGCCTGCACCGGCCGCCCAGAGCCGGGCCTTCAGGAGTGGAGCGCATGGTGAAGACACCGACCGTGGACAATCCCCGCGAGCCGGACATCAGCCACGTCAACCCCGCCGCCAAGGAAACCTGGTTCGGCCACCCCCGCCAGCTCGCCCGGCTGTTCAGCACCGAATTGTGGGAACGGTTCGGCTATTACGGCATGCGGGCGCTGCTGACGCTCTACCTCACCAAGCATTTCATCTTCGGCGATCGCGCCGCGACCGGCCTCTATGGGGGCTACACCGCGCTCGTCTACCTGACGCCGCTGATCGGGGGTTTCCTCGCCGATCAGTATCTCGGTTCGAAGCGCGCCGTGAAGTTCGGGGCGATCATGATGGCGGTGGGCTATTTCACCCTCTGCTTCGGCGGCGACACGGCCAAGCCCTACGCCACCATTGGCGGCCAGCGCTACGAGGTGCAGGTCACCAATTACGCCGACCGCCCGTCGAGCGGGACGGGCGAGGTCCGCTACCTCGTCGACCAGGGCAAGAAATTCCAGATCCGGGGCAATGACGACGGCAGCGTCTCGCTGCTCGACCCCGCCGGCTCCGGCGCCGTCGCCAAGACGATCGCCAAGGGGGGCTTCGAGAGCGGCGGCGACAGGAGTCCGCTGTACGTCGCGATCATGCTGATCGCCTTGTCGCTTGTCTCGATCGGCAACGGCTTCTTCAAGCCCAACATCTCGACGATGGTCGGCTCCCTCTACGCACAGGGGGACCGGCGGCGAGACGCCGGCTTCACCATCTTCTACATGGGCATCAACCTGGGCTCGATCGGCTCGCAGCTTTTGTGTCCGATCCTCGCCGACCTGTTCGGATGGTGGGCCGGATTCGGCCTCGCGGCGGCCGGCATGCTGTTCTCCTGGTCGCTCATCCAATATGACGGCGGCAGGCTGGCGGGCTACGGCGAGCCGCCGAAGAAGGAAGGCGGCGACAAGGCGCTCCTCATCTACATCCTCGCCATCTGCGCGGTGCCGGTCTTCTACTTCCTGTTCACCAACCTCATGAACGCGCCGAAGCCGCCGCCCGGGCAGGGCATCGGCGGCTACATCCTGTCGCTGCCGCTGATGGGCAAGCTGCTGTTCGGCTCCTTCCTCATCGGCGTTCCGGCGATCCTCATCTGGTCGTTCCTGAAGGGCAGCCGGCAGGAGTTCCAGATGATGGTGGTGGCGATGGTGCTCGTCACCTTCAACGTCGTCTTCTGGACCCTGTTCGAGCAGGCC
>JAXDPA010000044.1:0-2653 GCA_034668685.1 Sphingomonadales bacterium
TGTCGCGGATCGCCCGCTTGATCAGGTCGCTGTCCTGGTAGACCAGAGCCGGCGCCGAGCTTTTCAGCGTCTTCTCGCGAATCTCGTCCCAGAGCCGGGCGAGATAATCGAAGTCGCGCTTGATCTCCACCTTGGTGCGCTGCAGCCCGGCGGTGCGCACGATCAGGCCCATGCTCATCGGCAGAGCGAGATCGGCCATGATCTGCTTCAGCCGCTTGCGGTCGGCGCCGTTGGAGATCTTCCGGCTGATCCCGCCGCCGTGCGACGTGTTCGGCATCAGCACGCAATAGCGGCCGGCGAGACTCAGATAGGTGGTGAGGGCCGCGCCCTTGTTGCCGCGCTCCTCCTTGACGACCTGGACGAGCAGCACCTGGCGGCGGCGGATGACGTCCTGGATCTTGTAGCGGCGGCGCAGATTCTGGCGCTTGCGGCGCAGCGTCTCGGCGGCGCTCTCCTCGGAGCCGCTCTCGGCCTCCTCGGGGGGGCGCGGCGCGGATTCGTCGTCCCCGCCTTCGCCTTCGCCTTCCGCGTCGCCGCCCGAAGCCTCGACCGGCTCGGCCGACATCGGCTCGTCGTCGACCTCGAAGACATGGTCGTGATCGTCGTCGCCATCGTCATATTCGGCGGCGCGCAGGCGCTCTTCCTCGGCGGCGTGCTCGGCCTCCTCGCGGAGCAGGGCCTCGCGGTCCTCCTTGGGGATCTGATAATAATCCGGGTGGATTTCGGAGAAGGCGAGGAAGCCGTGGCGGTTGCCGCCATAATCGATGAACGCCGCCTGCAGCGACGGCTCGACCCGTGTCACCTTGGCGAGATAGATATTCCCCTTGAGCTGCTTGTGCTCGGCGGACTCGAAATCAAATTCTTCGATCCGGTTTCCCTTGATCACGGCCACCCTGGTCTCTTCCTGGTGGCGCGCGTCGATCAGCATGCGCATTGTCATTAAGTCTACTCCACGCGCGCACTCTCAGCTCGGAAGCTTCGCGGTGCAGGCGCTCGAATATGGACGGCCGCGCGGCGAACTCGGGCCGCGCGCTTGATGTCCGGGTTGAAAGATGAATGTTCGCGTCTGCTGTCCGGGCAAGGCCGAAAACCGGCCTGAGCATCCCGCCCGGCATGCCGCTTCTACTAAAGCGGCCGAAAAGCCTGGGGGAGCGATACCACATACAGCGTCAACCTAGATGGCCGGCCCTGGCCGGCGAATATGTTCGAAGCGGGAAAGCAAGGCTTTGTCCCGCTGTTCGATGACGTGGTGCTAGCACCGCACAGCGCCACCGGCAACCGCCGCGGGCATTTTAACTGCGTCATCGTCGCCCCGCCGTTTTCGCTGGACCGCGCCGGCCCGCACGCGCCAACGAGGGTCCGGACCCAGGATCGGAGGCGGTCGCGACGGGCTGGCATTTGTTGTCCGGCAAGAAGTAAGGAGGGAGCGATGATCATTCATCGTGACCGACGCAGCGACGCCGCCGGGCGGCAAAGGACAGCCCGCCGCTCTGCGGTCGGCCGGGGAAATGAACAGGTGCGAACATCCCCCGGATGTTCGCAGCCATGCCGGGGGCATGGCGGCCTGTTCATGCTGGGGGCCCTTCGACGCCGCCTGCGGCGTCGCTCAGGACAGGCTCTGAGCACCTCGGACGGGTATCCCGACCCGGCCGGCGGCCCTCTCCTTCCCAGCCGGCCTCTCCGGCCGATCACGGCTACCTCCGGTCCTGGGTCCGGACCCTAGCCCATGGATTGGCTGCTGCCGCTCTTGCTGGCGATTTTCGGGCCCGGCCTGGTCCAGGGGATCATGCCCGGGGCCGGACCGGGCGGCGTGCCTGGCGTCAATATCCCGCTCGATCCGCTCGGTGCCGACGAAAGCGGCCCGCTGCCCCGCGTCACCGCGGCGCGCGGCGAGAATCCGCCGCTCGTCGTCATCGATCCGGGCCATGGCGGCCACGATCCCGGCGCCGCCTCGCCCTTCATCGGCGCTCGCGAGAAGGACGTGACGCTGGCGCTCGGCCTCGCCATCCGCGACGCGCTCGCCGCCACCGGCCGGGTGCGGGTGGCGATGACCCGCGAGGACGATAGCTATCGCGGGCTGGACGAGCGCTACCAGGTCGCGCGGCGGCTCGACGCCGACCTGTTCGTCTCGATCCACGCCGACGCGGCGCCGCTCAACGACGCCGCAAGGGGCGCCACCGTCTACACTCTCTCCGAGGTTGCCTCCGACCGGCAGGCGGCCTTGCTCGCCAACCAGCAGAACGGCGGCGACCGCATTGCCGGCACGCCGCTCTCCGCCAATGCCGGCGTCAACATGGTCCTGATTGACCTCGCCCAGCGCGAGAGCATGAACGCCTCGGCGGAGTTCGCCCGCCTGCTTTACCGCGAGGCGGCGAGCGTCTTCCCGTTCCGTCCCGACTGGCACCGCTTCGCCGCCTTCGTCGTGCTGAAGGCGCCCGACATGCCCTCGATCCTGTTCGAAAGCGGCTACCTCACCAACCGCACCGACGCCGAATATATCAGCTCGCCCGAAGGTAGGCGGCAGATCGCGGAAGGGATGCGGCGGGCGATCGAGGCGCATTTCGCGCGAAGGGCGCTGGGGCGGACGGGCTAGGGATGGCGGCCCGCGGGCATCGGGAATGACGGCCGAAAAAAAGGGGTCGCCGGTTTCCAT
>JAXDPA010000045.1:0-51845 GCA_034668685.1 Sphingomonadales bacterium
CGTCGCCCAGCTCCAGCTCGCGCACCGAGCACATCATTCCGCGGCTCTCGACGCCGCGGATCGCCGCCACCTTCAAGGTGAGGTCGCTGCCCGGCACATAGGCGCCCGGCGCTCCGAACACGCCGACGAGGCCCGCCCGCGCGTTGGGCGCGCCGCACACCACCTGGACCGCCTCGCCGGTGCCGGCGTCGACGGTCAGCACCTGCAACTTGTCCGCCTGCGGGTGGCGTTCGGCGGTCAGCACCCGCGCGATCGTGAACGGCGCGAGCTTCTCGGCCGGATTCTCGACCCCCTCCACCTCGAGCCCGATCGCCGTCAGGGTCTCGACGAGGACGTCGAGCGAGGCCTCGGTGTCGAGATGCTCCTTCAGCCAGGACAAAGTGAACTTCATAGCAAACTCCCCCTCCCTGGAAGGGAGGGGCTAGGGGTGGGTAGGCGAGCGCAGCGAGACTTTATCCTAAGTCCGAGTGTCGGCCGCCTGCCGCGGTACCCACCCCCGGCCCCTCCCTTGCAGGGAGGGGAGTATCGGTGCCCTTTCACGCCCCCACCCCTCCCGACAGCGTCGGCACGTCGAGGGCGGAGAAGCCGTAGTGCCTGAGCCACCTGAGGTCGCCGTCGAAGAAGGCGCGCAAATCGTCCATGCCGTATTTGAGCATGGCGAGGCGATCGATGCCGCAGCCGAAGGCGAAGCCCTGCCATTCCTCCGGATCGAGCCCGCAGGCGCCGAGCACGCGCGGATGGACCATTCCGGAACCGAGCAGCTCCATCCACCCTTCGGTGCCGCCGAGCACGCGGCGCCCCTTCACGATCGAATAGCCGACGTCCACCTCGGCCGACGGCTCGGTGAACGGGAAGTAGGACGGCCGCATTCTCAGCACGATGTCGTCGCGCTCGAAAAAGGCCCTGAGGAAGGTCTCGAGGGTCCATTTGAGGTGACCGAGCGTGATCCCGCGGTCGATCACCAGCCCCTCGACCTGGTGGAACATCGGCGTGTGGGTCGAGTCGCTGTCGGAGCGGTAGGTGCGGCCCGGAGCGATGACGTAGAGCGGCGGCGCCTGCGTCTGCATCGTGCGGATCTGGACCGGCGACGTGTGGGTGCGCAGCAGCATCTTGACGGCATTGCCGGCGAAGCCGGGATCGACGCCAGCCTGATCGGCGGTGCGGTCCTTCTCCGCCGGAAAATAGAAAGTGTCGTGCATCGCTCGCGCCGGGTGGCTCTCGGGGATGTTGAGGGCGGTGAAGTTGCGCCAGTCGTCCTCGATCTCCGGCCCGGTGGCGACCGCGAAGCCGAGGTCGGCGAAGATCTCCGCGAGCTCGTCCATCACCTGGCTGACCGGATGCACCGTGCCCCGGGCCCCGGTCCCGACCGGGAGCGTCATGTCGAGCGTCTCGGTGGCGAGCCGCCGGTCGAGCGCCTCGGCCTCCAGCGCCGCCCTTCGCGCCGCCAGCGCCTCGCTCACCCGCTCGCGAAGGGCGTGGATCCGCGGCCCTTCGGCCTGCCGCCGGTCTGGCGTCATGCCGCCGAGCGTCTTGAGGAGCAGGGTCACCGCGCCCTGCTTGCCGAGCGCCGCCACCCGCTCCGCCTCCAATGCCTGGAGATCGGCGGCGGCGGCGATCCGGCCGATGAGGTCGCCGGCGAGCGTGTCGGGATCGGACATGGAGGCGCTCTAGACGAGATTCGTGCGACGGGGACAGTCACTTTTCCGCACGATTGCGCTCGCTTTCATGCGGCCTTTGGAAAAGTGACTGTTCCCCTACCGCCGCTGGCCCGGCGCGGCCGGGTCCGCTACAAGGGCCTATGCCCGAGCGCCCGTGGCCCGAGCTTTCCGCTTTGCGCGACGGCCCGACCATCGCCACCCTCCACCTCGTCAGCCAGATCGTCGGCAAGCTGGCCGTCGCCCTGCTGCCCTGGCGCAACCACGGCTGGCATACGGCGCTCCATCTCCACCCGCGCGGCCTCAGGACCGAGCCGCTCTATGGCTCCGGCGGACCGTTCGAGGCGGGCCTCGACCTCGTCGACCACGATTTCGTCTTCACCGACTCCCGCGGCACCCGCCGGGTCGCCCTCAAGCCGACGACCATCGCGGGCTTCCACGCCGAGGTCCTCGACGTGATCGAGGAAGCGCGGGGCCATCTGCCGCTCCACGGCGCGCCCAACGAGGTCGAGCCGTCGGTGCCGTTCGTCGAGGACCTCGCAGAGCGCGCCTACGAGCGCGACAGCGCCGAGCGGCTGCTCGACGCCCTGCTCGAGGCCGACCGGGTGCTTCGCCTGTTCCGCTCGTCCTTCCTCGGCAAGGCGAGCCCCGTCCATTTCTTCTGGGGAAGCTTCGACCTCGCCGTCACCCGCTTCTCCGGCCGCGCCGCGCCGCGCCACCCGGGCGGCGTGCCGCATCTCCCCGACGCGGTCACCCGCGAGGCCTACAGCCACGAAGTGTCGAGCGCCGGCTTCTGGCCGGGCGGCGCCGGAATGGGCGGCGGGCCTTTCTTCTATTCCTATGCCTGGCCGCCGCCCCAGGGCTTCGCGGCGGTCCGGGTCGAGCCCCGCCAGGCCCGCTTCGACGAGGCCTATGGCGAGTTCATCCTCGATTATGACGTCGTCCGCAACGCGCCCGATCCCGACGCTTTGCTGCTCGACTTCCTCGATTCGACCTACGCGGCCGCCGCCGATCTCGCCGAATGGGACCGCCGGGCCCTCGACTGCGAGCGCGGCCGACCGAGGGTGCCGAGGCCGGTCTGATCGCGACTACCAGCGTCCCTCCGCTATCTTGCGCTGCCGCTCCAGTTCGGCGGAACTGGGTTCCGGCCCGGCGAAGCTTCCCGTCCGGACCTCGCCCGCGGGTTGCCACGAGGCGATGATCGTGCCCGCCGGCGTGACTTCGTGCTCGGTCATGCGCAGCGTCTCCGCCGGCAGGCCCTCGCCCAGCAGTTTCTTGCCGGCGCCGAGCACGAGCGGGAAGATCATCAGCACCAGCTCGTCGATGAGCCCCGCCGCGAGCAGCTGCGGATAGAGCGAGGACGAGCCCTGGATGACGAGGTCGGGCCCGTCCGTCCGCTTGACCGCCGCCACCGCGTCGATTTTGGCCAGCCGCTCGCTGTTGCGCCACGAGAGCGGCTGCCCACCCGAGGTGACGACAAATTTGGTCGCCCGGTCGAAGGGGTCGCGGATATCCTTCTGTTCGTCGGGCGCGAACGGCCAGTAGGCGGCGAAGATGTCGTAGGTCCGCCGCCCCAGCAGCAGGTCGAAATCGCCGCCGAACAGCCGCCCGATCCGCCGCCCCACCGCCTCGTCGAACAGCCCGGCCATCCAGCCGCCATGTTGGAAGCCGCCGGTCGGATCCTCGCCCGGCCCGCCGGGCGCCTGCATCACCCCGTCGAGCGACACGAAGGCCGCCCCGATGATCCTGCGCATTGTCCAGCTCCTCCGATCATGCCGGGCCTGGTCCGGCATCCCGCTTTTCACTCCATGGCACGGTCCGGGCAAGCCCGCGGGTCGAGGCAATGGCACGGCTGGTCCTAGCCGGGCCGCGCCTCCTGCTCGGCGGCACGACTTCGCGCGCGCCACTTGTGGGGCGGCAGCCCGGCCGATCCGGCGAACCAGCGGCTGAACGATGCCGGCGAGGCATAGCCGACGAGCAGCCCCACCTCGCCGACCGGAAGGCCGGTATTGGCGAGAAGCTCGCGCGACAGCGACGCCCGGATCGATTCGACCATCGCCCCGAAGGTCAGGCCTTCGGCGGCCAGCGCCCGCTGAAGCGCGCGCGGGTGCAGGTCGAGCCGCCGCGCCACCCTGGGCAGGGTCGCCGTCCCGGCGCCGAGCAGGGTCGCGATCGACGCTCGCACCTGCTCGGCGAGAGTCTGCGCCGGCAGCTCGGACGCCAGCAGCTCGACATGGTGCAGGGCATGGGCGGCAAAGCCCGGATCGGCGCTGGCGTTCGCCCGGTCCAGCGAATCGGCCGGAACCAGGAAACCGTTATAGGGCGCGTCGAAGCGAAGGCGCGTCCGGAACAGCCGCTGGTGGACCTGGGTGTCGGCCGGCGGCGGATAGCGGAAGCAGGCCTCGGCCGGGTGCCAGCCGCCGAACATCGCCTCGCCGAGAAAGCGGCAGGTCAGGCCCATCGCCAGCTCGACGCTTTGCCGGGCCGCGACCTCGGGAGTGACCAGCACCAGGAGGCGCGCCGCCCCGTCCTCCTCGACAAGGTCGTAATCCAGCACGTCCCCCAGCAGCCGGCGATATTCGATGAGCCGCCCGAGCACGCTTCGGAAGTCGCGCTCGTAACGAAGCAGCAGGCTGAGCGGCCCCAGGCTGGCGAAGCCGCGCCGCTCCGCCATCTGCAGCCCCAGCGTCTCGCAGCCCGACCGGCGCGCGGATTCGGTGAGGAGGTGGCTGACCGCGCTCGCCGGGATCCGGGCTTCCGGGTCGGCGAGCAGCACCGGGTCGATCCCGGCCTCGCGGAGCATCGCATAGGGATCGAGCCCCACCGCCTCGGCGACCGCGGGATAGGTCGTCAGAACCACCCCGCGCACCTGCGCCACGAACCCGTGGGCGTTGATCGACGGCATCGGCTGCTACGCGATTGTCGCGCCTCGCAAAGAACAGGGCCGTCCGGGAGAGTAGACCCGGCCCCCATCGCAATCAACCGAAGGCCGTTCGATGTATGCTTGTTCCGCCAGCGCGGGAGGCCGCGGCGGCGGCGGGGAGCCGCGCTCGCACGTCCCGCCCCGTCTGGCCGCCGCCCCGGCGCCGGCGCCGGCAGCGAAGGCCGCCGCCGACGGTTTCGCCTTTCCCGTCTACCTGGTCGTGCCCGAGCGGGAGCTTCGGATCGCGACGGCCCGCGATCTCGTCGCGCTCGGCTACGAGGCCCGGCCGTTCGCCGGCGTGGAGGATCTCGCCGCCGCCCTTCCCGAGCTCGCGCCCGGCTGCGTCGTCCTCGACATTGCGGACCTCGAGGCGCTTCCGCAGGCGCTTCGCGAGCCGGGGACGGAAGCCCAGCTGCGCTTCCCGACCATCTTCCTCTTCTCGGCGCTCGATACGGACGGCGCCATCGCCGCGATGCGGCTCGGCGCCGCCGATCTGGTGCGCCGCCCGGCGGCGATGCCCGAGCTGGTCGCCGCGCTCCGCCGCGCCGCGCCGAGGGTGCGCGACCTTCGGCGGCGCATCGCCGAGGCGGAGGTGCGCGAGCTTACGGACACGCTCTCGATCCGTGAGCGGCAGGTGATGGAATGCATGATGCTCGGCTTCTCCAACAAGGAGATCGGGCGCGCGCTTGGAGTCAGCCACCGCACCGTCGAGATGCACCGCCGCCGGCTCCACCGCCGCCTCGGCGCCGCCTCGCTGGCCGAGCTCCTTGCCCTCGCCTGGCACGCCCGCCGGGACGAGGGGGAGTGGGGTTAGGCGGGGCGCCTCTCCGCCGACTTCGGCGGAGTCCGGAGGCGGTTTCGTTCACACGAAGGCGCGAAGGAGAGCAAGATCGGCGCGCGGCGCCCTTCACTCCAGTATCGCGAGCAAGGCACTGCGGCTTCGCCGCCACGGCCCCTTCGCCTTCGCGCCTTCGCGCGAACCCAAGTCAGCCCGGCCGCCCGCACGCCGTCCGCCGCTACCCCAGAAACGGATAAGGCGAGATCGTCTTCTGCATTTCGTTGAGCGCCAGCGTCCGCCCCGCCGGCGCCGCGGCGCGCTGGGGGCAGCGTTGGCGGGGGCAGATGGCGCAGGCGGGGCCGATCGGGGTGACGAGCGGCTTGGCGAGGTCGAGGCCGTCGGCATAGGCGATCGCGCCGGCATGTTTGACGTCGCAGCCGAGGCCGATGGCGAGCTGGCTGCTCTCGCGCGGGTCGAGGCGGACGGCGCGGTCGACGGTGCGGCTGATCGTGAAGAAGCGGGCGCCGTCGGGGGTCTCGACGATCTGGGTGGCGACCCGGCCGGGCGTCTGGAAGGCGGCGTGGAGGTTCCAGCGCGGGCAGGTGCCGCCGAAGCGCGAGAAAGGGAAGGCTTCGCCGGCGAAGCGCTTGGAGATGTTGCCGGCCGAATCCACCCTCAGCATGAAGAAGGGGATCCCGCGCGCGCCGGTTCGGGCGAGGGTGGTGAGGCGGTGCGAAACCTGCTCGACGCTGGCGCCGAACTCGGCGCAGAGGCGGTCGACGTCGTAGCGCTGGCGCTGCGCCGCGGCGAGGAACTTGTCGTACGGCATCAGGATCGCGCCCGCGGCGTAATTGGCGAGGCTCATGGTGAGGAGGCGCCGGGTCGGGACGTCGGGCGCGGCGGCGGTCTCCGCCATCCGCTTCAGCATCGGCCCGAGCTCGAACAAGGCGAGCTGGTAGGCGGCAGCGAAGGTGCGGCTCTCCGGCCGAAGCAAAGCCGAGAGCATGAGGCGCTTGCGGTGGAGGTCGTAGGCCTGGCTGGCGAAGTCCAGCGTCTCGGGAGGGACGACGCGCGTGTCGGTTCCGAACGCCTCCCTGAGGCGGCGGCGGAGCGCCTCGAACATGCCCGCGGGATCGGCGAGTGCGCCGGCCAAAGTCTCGGCGGCTTCCTCTATGTAGGGAAAATGGTTGCGCTGGGCCTGGATATGGTCGCGCACCCAGGCCTCGGGCGTGACCAGCGAGGTCTCGTCGGGCGCGCCGCCCGCCGGATTCTGCCGCCGCTCGACCAGCGACGCGTAGAGCCGGGCGACGGCGTCGGCGACCGACGGCGCGTTGTCGGCGACCTCGAGCAGCTCGTAGCGCGGGATGCCGAGATCGGCGAACAGGGGATCGGCGAAGATCTCGGCGAGCTGGTCGATCCCGGTCCCGTCGCCGCCCTCCGCCGCGAAGGCGCGAAGGTCGACGTCGTAATTCTCGGCGAGGCGCAGAAGCACCTGCGCGGTCACCGGCCGCTGGTTGCGCTCGAGATGGTTGAGGTAGGAGGGCGAGATCCGGATCTCGGCCGCCATCGCACTCTGGTTGAGGCCCAGTTCGCGGCGAAGTCGTCTCAGACGACCGCCGAGATAGAGCTTGCGTTCGGGCGCGGGCATGGCTGCAATCTGTCAAAGCTTGACAAGAGTCGCAAGTCATATCGCGACAGCACGACCCTTTTCGAGGCGACCGGAGGCTCCAAACCCTGTTCTTGGCCTAACCTTTGTCTAACTTTGGAAATGCCATGACCGATTTCAGCCGCCTCGTTCTTGCACCGCCGGGCCGCTTCGACGGCATAGACCGCCCTTATACGCCCGCCGACGTGGAGCGGCTGCGCGGCTCGGTGGCGATCGAGCACAGCCTGGCCCGGCGCGGCGCCGACCGGCTCTGGGCTCTGCTGCGGAGCGAGGAATACGTCGCAGCGCTCGGCGCGGTCACCGGCAATCAGGCGATGCAGATGGTCCGCGCCGGTTTAAAGGCGATCTACCTCTCCGGCTGGCAGGTCGCCGCCGACTCCAACACGGCGGGCGCCATGTATCCGGACCAGTCGCTCTACCCGGCGAATGCCGGGCCGGAGCTGTGCCGACGGATCAACCGCACGCTTCAGCGCGCCGACCAGATCGAGCATTCCGAGGGCGGGGCGGGCCGCGAGTGGTTCGCGCCGATCGTCGCCGACGCCGAGGCCGGCTTCGGCGGGCCGCTGAACGCCTTCGAGATCATGAAGGCCTACATAGAGGCGGGCGCGGCGGGCGTGCATTTCGAGGACCAGCTCGCCAGCGAGAAGAAATGCGGGCACCTCGGCGGCAAGGTGCTGATCCCGACCGCGGCGCACATCCGCAACCTCGACGCCGCCCGGCTCGCCGCCGACGTCTGCGGCGTGCCCACCTTGCTCATCGCCCGCACCGACGCGGAGAGCGCGCGGCTGATCACGTCCGACGTCGATCCGCGCGACCGGCCGTTCCTCACCGGCGAGCGCACGCCCGAGGGCTTCTACCGGCTCCGGGAAGGGACCGGACTCGACCATTGCATCGCCCGCGCCCTCGCCTTCGCGCCGCATGCTGACATGCTCTGGTGGGAGACCAGCCGGCCCGACCTGGCGGAGGCGCGGCGCTTCGCCGAAGCCGTGCAGCGCGACCATCCGGGCAAGCTGCTCGCCTACAATTGCTCGCCGTCGTTCAACTGGGACGCGAATCTCGATCCCGCCACGATCGCCGCTTTCCAGCGCGGTCTCGGCGCGATGGGATACAAGTTCCAGTTCGTCACCCTCGCCGGCTTCCACAGCCTCAACCATGCGATGTTCGAGCTGGCGCGGGACTATGGCGAGCGCGGCATGGCCGCCTATGCCGAGCTCCAGCGCGCCGAGTTCGCCAGCGAAGGGGTGGGGTACACCGCGACCCGCCACCAGCGCGAGGTGGGCACCGGCTATTTCGACCTCGTCGCCCGGACCCTCTCCGGCGGCGAGGCCTCGACCACGGCGCTGGCCGGCTCGACCGAAGCCGAGCAGTTTCTCGAAGCCGCGGAGTGATCGGCATGACCAGACGCTATTGGGTGATCGGCGGCGAATATGACGGGCCGGACTTCCGAGCCCTGGTCCCCGGCACCGAGACGATGGCCGGCCCGTTCGACGACGAACGCCGCGCCCGCACCGAATGGACCAGGCTTAGCCACTGCCCGGAGAAAAGCCGTTGCGCCACGGTGCGGTACTCAATCGCGGCGGAGCGGGTGCACTAGTCGTCATTGCGAGGAGCGAAGCGACGAAGCAATCCAGCGGGCCTCGGAGGCCGCACGGGATTGCTTCGCTGTGCTCGCAATGACGAAGGATTAAGCCTCAGGCGGTCGCCTGGCTCTCCTGCGGAAGCGCCGCCCGGGCCTGGGCGATGATGGCGCTGAACGCCTCGCCCTCGTGCATCGCGATGTCGGCGAGGACCTTGCGGTCGAGGTCGACTCCGGCGAGCTTGAGCCCGTGCATGAACTGGCCGTAGGTCAGACCTTCCTGGCGGACCGCGGCGTTGATCCGCTGGATCCACAGCGCCCGGAAGCTCCGCTTCTTCACCTTGCGGTCGCGATAGGCGTATTGCCCGGCCTTCTCGACGGCCTGGCGGGCGATCCGGATCGTGTTCTTGCGGCGGCCGTAATAGCCCTTCGCCTGCTCGAGGATCCTCTTGTGGCGGGCCTTGGTGGTGGTCCCGCGCTTGACGCGTGCCATGGCGGTTCCTCCTTATTTCAGGCCGTAGGGCGCCCAGGCCTTCACCCGCGCCGTATCGGCGTCGGCGAGCACCTCGGTACCGCGATTCTGACGGATGTACTTGGCGTTGTGGCTGATCAGCCGGTGCCGCTTGCCCGCGACCCCGTGCTTGATCTTGCCGGTCGCCGTGAGCTTGAAGCGCTTCTTGACGCCGCTCTTGGTCTTCAGCTTGGGCATTTTCGTCTCCTTGTAGCGCTTCGCGCGCGACGGTTTTGAACAGCCACGGCAGCCCTGTTGGCCGGGCCGTTCGTCTTTTCCAAAGGTGGAAAGAAGCGGCGCCTATAGAGGGCGAAAGCGGTGAAAGCAAGGTATTGGCAATCCACTTCGTCATGCCGGACTTGATCCGGCATCCACCTTTTCCCGCACCGGGCTGGAGACAGGAAGGTAGACCCCGGATCAAGTCCGGGGTGACGTGCCCCGCCGCATATTTCGCAAGTCAGTCGAACAGGCTGGAGACGGAGGTCTCGTCGGCGATGCGCTTGATCGCCTCGCCGAGCAACGGCGCGATGGTGAGGAGGCGGATCTTGGGCGAGGCGCTGGCCGCCTCGCTGGGCTCGATCGAATCGGTGATGACCAGCTCGCTCAGCACCGATTTGTCGACCCGCGCCACCGCTCCGCCCGAGAGCACGCCGTGGCTGCAATAAGCGACGACGTCCTCCGCCTCGGACTCCTTGAGCGCGGCGGCGGCGTTGCAGAGGGTCCCGGCCGAATCGACGATGTCGTCGATCAGGATGCAGAAGCGCCCGGCGACGTCGCCGATGATGTTCATCACCTCCGACTCGCCCGGCTTCTCGCGGCGCTTGTCGACGATGGCGAGCGGGGCGTTGTTGAGCCGCTTGGCCAGCGCCCGCGCCCTGACGACTCCGCCCACGTCCGGCGAGACGACGGTGATCGGCCGGCCGGAAAAGTTCGCCTTGATGTCCTCGGCCATCACCGGCGCCGCCCACAAATTGTCGGTGGGGATGTCGAAGAAGCCCTGGATCTGGCCGGCATGGAGGTCGACGGAGAGCACCCGGTTGGCGCCGGCGACGGTGATCAGATTGGCGACCAGCTTGGCCGAGATCGGGGTGCGCGGCCCCGGCTTCCGGTCCTGCCGGGCATAGCCGAAATAGGGCAGGACCGCGGTGATCCGCTTGGCCGAGGCGCGGCGCAGGGCGTCGATGCAGATCAACACCTCCATCAGATTGTCGTTGGCCGGGTAGGAGGTCGACTGGACGACGAACACGTCCTCGCCGCGGACATTCTCGTTGATCTCGACGAACACCTCCTCGTCGGCGAACCGGCGGACCGACGTGTCGGTGACCGGCAGCTCCAGATAGGCGGCGATGTCCCGCACCAGCGGCAGGTTCGAATTGCCGGCCATCAGCTTCATCTGGGTTTTCCTCCGACGCCAGTTGCCGCCTCCTTAGGAGGGCGGTAGCACCCGCGACAAGGGCCAGGGAGGACGGCGTGGGGAACGAGGTGACTTATACGCCGACCGAAGACCAATCGGTCGATGCGGCCCGCGACTGGTACTGGCATGTGCTCCGCCGCCGCCGCACCGCCGTGAAGGCGTTGGCAATATGCCTGGTGTGCGGCGCTCTGTTCGCCGGCATCTCCTGGTTCTACGGTGACGATCTCGATGACGTGGCGATCGGCTTCGGCGAAGGGTTCGCCTACGGCGTCGTCCTGTTCGTCCTGGTATGGGCCGGCTCCTATCTCGTGCTGCCGTGGCGGATCCGCCGGCTGTTTCGACAGCACCGAGTGCGCGAGGGAGATTATCGGTGGCGATGGGGGCCGGAAGGGATCTCGCTTGCCACGCCGAACGGAGAGATGCGCTACGCCTGGAGCGAACTCCACCGAGTCGTCGAAGGCCGTCATACTTTCCTGCTGTTCTTCAACGACCGTCAATATCTGGGCCTGCCGACCGCCGCGCTCGATCCCGCGCAAATCGAGAGCTTCCGTGCCGAGTCGGCAGCGCACGGGGTCCCTGGCTGAGCTTGTCCGCTTCGGGCGGGCGCCCTAGAGCCCGGCGATGGACGTCGTCACCCGCTTCGCCCCCGCGCCGACCGGGCGGCTCCATGTCGGCAACATCCGCACCGCCGTTCACAACTGGCTGTGGGCGCGCAAGCTTGGCGGCGGCCGGTTCCTGCTGCGGCTCGACGACACCGACCGCGAGCGATCGCGCGAGGAATTCGCGGAAGGGATCCGGCGCGATCTGGCCTGGCTGGGGCTCGACCCGGACGCGGAGCATCGCCAGTCGGCCCGGTTCGGCGCCTACGAGGTCGCGCTCGAGCGGCTGAAGGCGGCGGGACGGGTCTATCCGGCCTACGAGACGGCTCAGGAGCTCGAGCTCAAGCGCAAGGTGGCCCTGGGACGGGGAAAACCGCCGGTCTACGACCGCGCCGCTCTGACGCTGTCCGATTCCGATCGGGTGCGGCTCGAGGCCGGGGGTAGACGTCCGCACTGGCGATTCCGGCTGGACCACGAGACGCCGATCGCCTGGGACGACCTGATCCGTGGCCATCAGCATTTCGATCCACGCCTCCTCTCGGACCCGGTGGTGCGCCGGGAGGACGGCAGCTGGCTCTACATGCTGCCTTCGGCCGTCGACGACATCGATTTCGGAATCACCCATGTCGTGCGCGGCGAGGATCATGTCGCCAACACCGCGCTTCAGCTGCAGATGTTCGAGGCGCTCGGCGCCGCCCCTCCAGCCTTCGCGCACGAGGCTCTGCTGGTCGGATCGGAAGGCAAGTTGTCCAAGCGCCTTGGCTCGCTCGGCGTGGATTCGCTCCGCGAGCAGGGCATCGAGCCGATGGCTCTCGTCGCCAAGCTTGCCCGCATCGGCACCAGCCTGCCGGTCGAGCCGGTCATCGAGCCCGCGCCCCTGATCGAGAGCTTCGACTTCGCCACCTTCGGGCGGGCCCCGGCGCGGTTCGACCTCGACGAGCTGGCCGGCCTCAACGCCAAGATCGTCCACCAGCTGCCGTTCGCGGCGATCGCGGACCGCCTGCCGGCGGGGATGAGCGAGGCGGATTGGCTGGCGCTCCGGCCCAATCTCAAGACCGTCGCGGAGGCGGCCGGCTGGTGGGAGATCCTGCACGGTCACGTCGACGCCGCAGCGGCCCAGGATGACCGGCCGCTGCTCGACGCCGCGGCCCACGCCCTGGCCGACCTCGACTGGTCCGCCGATCCCTGGCCGCAGCTGGTGGCCCGCCTCAAGGCGGATACGGGGCGCGCCGGCAAGGCCCTTTTCCACCCGCTCCGACGGGCGCTGACCGGCCGCGACAGCGGGCCGGAAATGGCCGTCCTGCTCCCGCTGATCGGGCGCGACGAAGCGCTCCGCCGACTGCGCGGCTGATCTTCGAGCCTGCGGAACAAAATCTCTTTCGCCGATTTACGCGATGTTGTAACATCATGTTATGAGATAACCTCTCATAGAGTCGCACACGGCGACCGAACCGAAGGAGAGATGCCATGACTGCCGCCGCTTTCTCCCCCGCGATGAAGCCCAACAAGACGGCCCTCACCGCCGTCATCCTGCTGCACGGCGCCGCCCTCGCGGCCCTTGTGCTGGTCAAGGGCACCGACATCATCCCCAACCCGTTCAAGCCGACCGTTGTGATCCAGGTGCCGCTCGACAAGCCGCCGGACCCCAAGCCTCTGCCCAAGCCTCAGATCCAGCTCCCGCCGGTGCCGCAGATCATCGACCGGCCGCCGCCGGTGATCGATCTTCCGCCCCGTCCGAGCTTCGAGAGCGATAGCGGCCCAACCACCCCCGTGCAGCAGAGCTTCACCAGCGGCCCCGGGGACATCGTCGCGCCGCCGTCCTCCGCGATTCAGCCCGCCGAGCCGAAGAAGGTCGAGCCGGCACGGGCCCGCGCCAACCTCGGCAGCTACGTCTCCGATGCCGACTACCCGGCCGAGGCGATCCGCCGCGAGGAGCAGGGCGTGACCCGTTTCCGGCTCACCGTGTCGCCCGACGGGCGTGTCGCCGACTGCTCGGTCACCGGCTCGAGCGGGTCGAGTGCGCTCGATGCCGCGACCTGCCGGCTGATGAAGAGCCGGGCGCGCTTCTCACCGGCGCGCGACAGCGACGGCAAGCCGACCACCGACACGGTCGCCAACGCGATCAAGTGGGTGCTGCCGGAAGGCTGACCCAGGAGACCCGCGCGGGCCTCTGGCGCGGGGGACGGGGACGGCCTATCTTCCGGCCATGTCCTGGTTCCCCCGCCCAGCCGGCCCGCGCGCGCTGATCGCCGATATTCGCGAGTTCACCCGGCAGCGCAGCCGGGTGCAGTGGGTCGGAGCCCTGGTGGCGATCGTCATGCCGTTGCTGATCGTCGCCGGCTTCTATCACGACAGCTCGCACGGAATCGCTCCGGGCCCGCAGCTGATCTACGTCGAGTCCTGGCCGGCGAACCGCACCGACGCCCAGATCAAGGCGGACCAGAAGCGCGACCAGACGAGGCGGGATGCGGCGATGAAGGAGCGCCAGCGCCAGTTCCGCAAGCTCGACAAGGATCTGGAGAAGATCGGCATTTGAGCGGGGACGCGCGCTGGATGGGGGCGGCGATCGCCCTCGGGGAACGCGGCCGCGGCCGCACCGCGCCCAATCCCAATGTCGGCTGCGTGATCGTCTCGGACGATGTCGTCGTCGGCCGCGGCTGGACCCAGCCCGGAGGCCGCCCGCATGCCGAGCAGATGGCGCTCGACGAGGCCGGCGAGGCGGCGCGTGGGGCCACGGTGTACGTGACGCTCGAGCCCTGCTGCCACGCCAGCCCCCGCGGGCCCGCCTGCGCCGACCGGCTGGTCGAGAGCGGAGTCGCGCGCGTCGTCGCCTCCCTCGAAGACCCGGATCGGCGCGTGGCCGGCGGGGGCTTCGAACGGCTTCGGGCGGCCGGCCTGGCGATCGAAGTCGGACCGGGCGCCGAAGCGGCGGAGCGTTCGATGGCCGGCTTCCTCACTCGGCAGCGGCTGGGCCGGCCCTATGTGACTCTGAAGCTGGCGCTGTCCCTCGACGGGAAGATCGCCTTGCCGTCGGGAGAGAGCCGCTGGATCACCGGCGAGGACGCCCGCGCCCACGTCCACCTCGAACGGGCGCGCGCCGACATGATCCTGGTCGGCCGCGGCACCTATGAAGCGGACAAGCCGGCGCTCGACGTCCGGCTGCCGGGGCTGGAGGAGCGCTCGCCGCGCCGCGCGCTGCTCACCCGCGGCGAGCCGGTCGAGGGCTGGACCCGGCTGGCGTCGCCGGAGGACGTCTTCGGCCTCGCCGACGTCAACGACCTGCTGGTCGAGGGCGGCTCCGCCACCGCCTCTGCCTTCCTTGCCGCCGACCTCGTCGATCGCCTGCTCATCTACCGCGCGCCGATCCTGATCGGCGAAGGCAGGTCGTCGGTCGGCTATATCGGCCTCGCCAGCCTCGCCGACGCCCACGGCCGCTGGCGGCTGGCCGACGAGCGCCGGCTTGGAATCGACCGGCTCGAAGTCTACGAGCGGGTCCGGGAGGCCTGATGTTCACCGGAATCATCACCGACGTCGGGCGCATCGCGGCGGTCGAGGCGCGGGGCGACCTCCGCCTCAGGATCGCCTGCGGCTACGACATGGAGACGGTGGACCTCGGCGCCTCGATCGCCTGCTCGGGCGTGTGCCTGACGGTGGTCGACAAGGGCCCGGACTGGTTCGCGGTCGACGTCTCGGCCGAGACGGCCGGCCGTACGGCGAGGGACATGTGGGGCGAGGGACGGCGCCTCAACCTCGAACGCTCGCTGCGCCTCGGCGACGAGCTGGGCGGCCATATCGTCACCGGCCATGTCGACGGCGTCGGCACAGTCGCGGCGGTCGAGCCGGTCGGGGATTCGCGGCGACTGACGATCGAGGCTCCGGCCGGGCTGGCGCGCTACATCGCCGGAAAGGGATCGATCGCCGTCGACGGCGTATCGCTCACGGTGAATGCGGTCGACGGCGCCCGCTTCGAGGTCAACATCATCCCCCACACCGCCGAGCAGACGACGCTCGGCGACCTCGCGGCCGGAAGCGGCGTCAACCTCGAGATCGACGTGCTTGCCCGCTATCTCGGGCGGATGCTGGAGGCGCGGGGCTGATGGAGCGGGGTTTCCTCTCCTCGCCCGAGGAGCTGATCGACGAAGCGCGCAACGGCCGCATGTTCATCCTGGTCGACGACGAGGAACGGGAGAATGAGGGCGATCTCGTCATCCCGGCCCAGATGGCGACTCCGGACGCGATCAACTTCATGGCGACCCACGGGCGCGGCCTCATCTGCCTCGCTTTGACCCGTCAGCGGGTCGAGCAGCTCGGGCTCGAGCTGATGAGCCGCCACAACGGCACCCGTCACGAGACGGCCTTCACCACCTCGATCGAGGCCAAGGATGGAGTGACCACCGGCATCTCCGCCGCCGACCGGGCCCGCACCGTGTCGGTCGCGATCGACGCCTCCAAGGGACCGGAGCATATTGTCACGCCCGGCCACGTCTTTCCTTTGGTGGCGCGGGAAGGCGGGGTCCTGATCCGCGCCGGCCACACCGAGGCGGCGGTCGACGTCGCCCGACTCGCCGGCCTCAACCCGTCCGGCGTGATCTGCGAGATCATGCGCGAGGACGGGACGATGGCGCGGATGGACGATCTCGTCGCCTTCGCCCAGCGCCACGGCCTCAAGATCGGCACCATCCGCGACCTCATCGCCTACCGGCTGAAGAAGGACCACCTGGTCGAGCAGACCGCCGAGACCAGCTTCGAGAGCGAATGGGGCGGGACGTGGACGGCCAAGGCCTTCCTCAACAAGGCGGTCGGACGGGAGACGGTCGCGCTGGTCAAGGGCGAGCTCGATCCGTCGCGGCCGACTTTGGTCAGGATGCATCAGCTCAACCTGTTCGCCGACGCTTTGGGCGAGGCGAATGCGCGAAGCGGCCTTCTCCCCGGGGCGATGCGGGCCATCGCCGAGGAAGGCGCCGGAGTGATCGTCTGCCTCGACCGCCAGGCGCCTTATTCCGACATCCTCAACGCCCGGTCGGGCAAGGCGACGAAGGACATGGACCAGCTCAGGGACTATGGCGGCGGCGCCCAAATCCTCTCCGCCCTCGGAATCCACGACATGATCCTGCTGACCAACACCCACCACACGCCGATCGCGCTCGAGGGCTACGGCCTCAAGATCGTCGCCGAGCGTCCGATCCCGACCGGCGAGGCCTGAAATGGCCCGGTTGCTGATCGTCGAGGCGCGCTTCTACGAGCATTTGAACGACCTGCTGCTGGCGGGCGCGCGGTCCGCGATCGAAGCGGCGGGCCACGCCCATGAGACGGTGACGGTGCCCGGAGCGCTGGAGGTGCCGGCGGCGATCGCCTTGGCTGCGGATACCGGTCGCTACGACGCCTTCGTGGCTTTGGGGGTGGTGATCCGGGGCGAGACCTATCATTTCGAGATCGTCGCGGGCGAGAGCGCGCGCGGGATCATGGCGCTCACGCTCGACGGCCTCGCCATCGGCAACGGCATCCTCACCGTCGAGAACGAAGCCCAGGCCCTCGCCCGAGCGCGCTCGGATGAAAAGGACAAAGGCGGTGAGGCCGCCAAGGCCGCGCTGGCAATGCTTGGGTTGAAGGAGCGCTTCGCGACTTGACTCCCCTCCCTGGAAGGGAGGGGCCGGGGGTGGGTACGCCGGAGGCGTCGAAACTGCCACGTCGGCAGAAAGGCTCGCTGCGCTCGCTACCCACCCTAACCCCTCCCTTCCAGGGAGGGGAATCAGCGCCGAAGCCAGTGCCTTCGGGCGAACCACCAGAGCACGGCCGCGCCGACCGCGACGCAGAACAGGCACACCCCCCAGAAGGCCCAGGGCTCCTTGGCGAACGGGATGCCGTCGACGTTCATTCCGAGCAGGCCGGTGATGAAGGTCAACGGCAGGAAGATGAAGGCGACGACCGAGATGAGCAGGCCGCGCTGGTCGATCTCCTCGGCGCGCAGGTCGGTCAGCTGCTCGTGGAGCAGGGCCGAGCGCTCGCGCACCGCTTCCAGCTCCTCGGCCATTCGCGCGAAGCGGTCGCCCGCCTCGCGGATGTGGAGCCGATCGTCCTCGGCGAGCCAGGCGAAATCGAGCTGGGAGAGCGTGTTGAGGGCGTCGCGGTCGGGCGCGACGAAGCGGCGGAAGGTGATTGCCTGCGACCGGATCGAGGCGATCATCGTGCGCAGATGATAGATGTTGCCATCCTGAAGCTCGGTCTCGCAATCGTCGAGCTCGTCGCCGAGCGCGGCGACCTGCGGGTCGAGCTCGCGGCTGATCTCGCGGGCGAAGGCGGCGACGAGGTCGCCCGGATCCTGGATCTTGCCGGCCTTCATTTCGTCGAGCACGACCGCGGTGGCGAGCAGCGGGCGGCGGGTCAGCGAGCTCACCTTGCCGGCGCGCACCCACATGCGGATCGAGACCAGCCGATCGGAAATGTCGACTCCTTCCGCGGCCGGCCCCCGCAGGTTGATGATCGCCCCATCCTCGATCCGCTCGCAGCGCGGCCGGGTCTCGGTGGCGACGAGGGCGTTGGCCGCCACGTCGGGTATGTCCTGCCCGAGCAGCAAGCCGAGGCTCGGCCGGTCTTCGCCGTCGATATGCATCCAGACAAACCCGGGGCCGGAATAAGCGCCCGCTTCCTCCGCACTGACCGGTCGGGGCGGACCATCGCCGACGAGGAGGGCGGTGCAGCTCATCCCAGACCGGCGAGAAAGGCGCGGATCGCCGGCGCCACGTCGTCGCGCTTCAGCGCGAGGGCGATATTGGCCCTCACGAAGCCGATCTTGTCGCCGCAATCGTGGCGCTCGGCGTCGACCGTCACCCCATGGAACGGCTGGACTCCGATCAGCTTCGCCATCGCGTCGGTCAGCTGGATCTCGCCGCCGGCGCCGCGTTCCTTGGAGTCCAGGATGGCCATCACCTCGGGCTGGAGGATGTAGCGGCCGACGATGCCGAGATTGGAGGGCGCCTCTTCGGGCTTCGGCTTCTCGACCAGCCCCTTCACCTCCGTGAGGCGGCCGTCGCGTATGCCCGGGGCGACGATGCCGTAGCTGGCGGTGCGCTCGCCCGGCACCTCCTCTACGCAGACGATGTTGCCGCCGACCTGATGATAGGCCTCGACCATCTGGGCGAGGCAGCCGGGCTTCCCGACCATAAGGTCGTCCGGCAGCAGCACGGCGAAGGGCTCGTCGCCAACCAGCTCGCGGGCGCACCAGACGGCATGCCCGAGCCCGAGCGGTTCCTGCTGGCGGACCGAGGCAATGGCCCCGGCCGGCATCCGCGTCGAATCGAGGATGTCGAGCGACTTGCCGCGGCCGCGAATCACCGCTTCCAATTCGTACGCGATATCGAAATGATCCTCGAGCGCGGCCTTGCCGCGACCGGTGACGAAGACCATCTGCTCGATCCCGGCTTCCAGCGCTTCCTCGACGGCATATTGGATGAGCGGCCGGTCGACGACGGTCAGCATCTCCTTCGGCATCGCCTTGGTCGCGGGCAGGAAGCGCGTGCCGAGGCCGGCGACGGGGAACACCGCCTTGCGAAGTCTCTTCATCTCGTCTCCGTAGGGCGAAACGGCACGTCAGCGCGTCGGCGGCATATCGAAACGATCGTCCTTGCGCTCCTGGGAGCGGGCGAGGCCGTCGTCCTGGCGCTGAGGCTGGGCGATTGGGGGCGGGGTCAGCAGCTCGGTCGTGGTGGGCGCCTTCGCCGCCATGGCCGGCTTTTGCGGAGTCTTCTCGACCGAGACGGGGCGCAGGTCGTCGCGGCTGCCGCAAGCGGCGAGCGCGGCGAGGGCGAAAGCGAGGAAGGTGAAGCGCTGCATGGCCGCCGCTGCCATAGCCGAGGGCGCCGCATTCGGTCACGCCCAAAAAGGCTCGCGCCTTGCCGAACCGAGCCGCCGCCGGTACCCCGCCCGCGATGCGGCGTGCCTTCCCCTTCCTGCTGCTGGCCCTCGTCGGCTGCCACAAGTCCGCGCCGGACAATGCGCAGTCCGGAGTCGAGGCGCCCGCGCCGCTCGGAAAGCCGGATCGCAGCCATGCCGGGAGGCCCGGGCCGCAGACCGAGTTTCTCGATCCGGACGGGCAGAGCACGAGCCTGGCCGAACTGGAGGGCAAGCCGGTGCTGGTCAATCTGTGGGCGACCTGGTGCGGGCCCTGCGTCCAGGAGATGCCGACGCTCGACAAGCTTGCCGCGGCCGAGGGCGGCAAGCTCCAGGTCGTGGCGGTGAGCCAGGACATGGGGGGGGCGGAGAAGGTCGATGCGTTCTTCGCCAAACGGAAATTCTCGACGCTCGAAGCCTATCGCGATCCGAAGCTGCAGCTGATGAAGGATCTCGGCGTCGAGATACTTCCCACCACGATCCTGTTCGACGCGGAAGGGCGCGAGCAATGGCGCGTGAGCGGACCGCTCGACTGGCGAGGTCCGGAGGCCGCGGCCTTGCTCAAGGAGGCCTTTCGGCGCCGCTAGTCGCGCAGCAGTTCGTTAATGCCGGTCTTGGAGCGGGTCCGAGCATCGACGCGCTTGACGATCACCGCGCAGGCGAGGCTCGGCCCGCCGTCCCTGCCCGGCAGGGCGCCGGGGACCACGACGGAATAGGCGGGCACCCGGCCGATGAAGGTCTCGCCGGTGGCGCGATCGACGATCCTGGTCGAGGCGCCGAGGAAGACCCCCATCGAGAGCACCGACCCGCGCTCGACGACGACCCCTTCGGCGACTTCCGAGCGAGCGCCGATGAAGCAATCGTCCTCGACGATCACCGGCCCCGCCTGCAGGGGCTCGAGCACCCCGCCGATGCCGGTCCCGCCGGAGATGTGCACGTTGCGCCCGATCTGGGCGCAGCTTCCGACCGTCGCCCAGGTGTCGACCATCGTTCCCTCGCCGATATAGGCGCCGATATTGACGAAGCTCGGCATCAGCACCGCGCCCTTGCCGATGAAGGCGCCGCGGCGGACGATCGCTCCGGGGACGGCGCGAAAGCCGGCGGCGGTGAATTGCGCGGCGCCCCAGCCGGCGAACTTGGACGGCACCTTGTCCCACCAGGGGGCGCCCCCCGGCCCGCCGGAAATGGCCTCCATCGGGGCCAGGCGGAAGGAAAGGAGCACCGCCTTTTTCAGCCACTGGTTGACGGTCCACCCGCCCTCGCCCGGTTCGGCCACCCGCGCTTCGCCGGCGTCGAGCAACTCGAGGGCGTAGCGGACGGCCTCGGCGACCTCCGAATCGTCGGCACCGATCGATTCCCGGCATTCCCAGGCCTCGTCGATCCTGTGCTTCAGTGTTTCGATCATGTCGGGTCCCCGGTGATCTCGGTCAGCCAAGCGCCGATATCGGCGATGCGATAGTCGATAAAGGCCGGATCGGCCTCGTGGCTCGCCTGCTCCGACCCGTTGTCGATCCACACGGTGACCATTCCGAGCTGCTTGGCCGGATGAAGGTTGCGCGCCATGTCCTCGACCATGACCGCGCGGGCCGGATCGATCGCCCATCGGTCGCAAAGCGCCCGGTAGGCGTCGGGATTCGGCTTGGGCACGTAATTCATGGCGTGGATGTCGTGGAGGCCGTCGAAGGCGTTGGCGAGGCCGAGCCGGTCCAGCACCCGGCGGGCATAGGCTTCGTCGCCGTTGGTGAAGACGAACTTGCGGCCGGGCAGACGGTCCAGCGCCGCGACCAGCTTGGGATCGGCGGCGATTCGCGCGAGATCGACGTCGTGGACGAAGTCGAGGAAGGCGCGGGGATCGGTACCGTGGGTCTTCATCAGGCCGGCGAGCGTCGTGCCATGGTCGCGGAAATAGCCCTTCTGCACCCGCCGCGCCTCCTCCGGATCGCAGCCGACGAGTTGCTGGATGAACCGGCCCATGCGAACATCGATCAGTTCGAACAAATTCGCCGAGGCGGGGTAGAGGCTGTTGTCGAGGTCGAAAATCCACGCGTCGACGTGCCGGAGAGGAGCCGGTAGCATGGTTGCCCGTAGCGCAAGCCATCGTCTTCAGCAAAATGAAAGCTTGGCGGAGGTAAGGTAGGAGCGAAAAATCCCAAAGCTGACAAAAGCTTAGCCCGGAGAGGGTCGATGAACGGCAGTTCGTGCAGAGTGAGGCTTGTCCTCTCCGCCTGCGTCTTGGCGCTGGCCTTGAGCGGGTGCGGCGGCGGCGCCACCGGCGGCGGCGGAGGGGTGACTCCGATCACCCCGGCGCCGCCCCCACCGCCCGTTCCGGTCCCCCCGCCTCCGCCTCCGCCTCCGCCTCCGCCGCCGGGGACGAATTACGACGACGCCGAATATCGCCGCTCGAACGGCGCCAATTTCCACAGCGCGATCACCGCCTACAATGCCGGCGCCACCGGCCAAGGCATCAAGATCGCCCTCATCGATACCGGCGTGAACCCCAATCTCGACGAGTTCGCGGGCAAGATCGATCCGGCGAGCCAGGACGTCGCGGCGAACCGTGGAATCACGGATACGGAAGGCCATGGCACCGCCACCGCCGCCGTGGCCGCCGCCGCCCGCAACGGCTCGGGCATGATGGGGGTCGCGTTCAACTCGACGATCGTCTCGTTCAACACCTCTAATCCCAATGACTGCGACGGCGACAACGGCTGCAAGCACAGCAGCGCCGACATCGCCCGAGCGATCGACCTCGCCCGTGCCGCCGGGGCCCGGGTGATCAACATCTCGCTGGGCGGCGACGATCCGAGCTTCGGCGTCAACCAGGCGGTCGCGCGCGCCGCGGCGGCGGGGATCATCGTCGTCATGTCGGCCGGCAACAGCGGCGACACGTCGACGGGCGATAATCCGGAAGGGTTCGCGCTGGGCGCGGCCCCGGCCGGCAACGTCATCATCGCCGGATCGATCGACTCCAACCGGACCCTCTCCAGCTTCTCGAACCGCGCGGGCAACGGCCAGGCCTACTACCTCGCGGCGATCGGCTCGCGGGTCCTCGCCCCCGACAATACCGGAACGCTGTTCCTCTGGTCGGGCACATCCTTCTCCGCGCCGGTGATCAGCGGCGCGGTGGCGCTGCTGGCCAGCGCCTTCCCCAACCTCACCGGCCAGCAGATCATGGGCATATTGTTCAGCTCGGCGGACGATGCCGGCGCGCCGGGCGTCGATCCGGTCTACGGCCACGGCATCCTCAACATCGCCCGCGCCTTCGCGCCGCAGGGAACGCTGTCGCTGCCCGATTCGAAGGTTCCGGTGACCCCGGTGGGCGGCACCGGATCGGCGCCGATGGGAGACGCCGGCCCGAGGCTTGCCGGAATCGTCATCCTTGACGGCTATTCGCGGGCCTATGTCATGAACCTCGCGAACACGCTCCAGCAGGCGGCGCAGGAACAGCCGCTGGCGAGTGCGCTCCAGGGCGGCATCCATAGCGCCGCGGTCGGCGCCGGCGGCACGGCCGTCTCGATCACCGTCCAGCGCAACCTGATGGGCCAGCCCAATGTCGGCTTCGCGCAGCTCGGCCTCACCTACGAGGACGCGCGCAAGGCGAAGATCCTTTCGGGCCTCGCGGTCAGCCGGCTGAGCCGCCGCACCGCAGTGGCCCTCGGATTGTCGGAGAGCGGCCGGACTTTGCAGCAGCGGCTGGCGCGGCAGGAAGGCAGCGCCTTCCTGGTCGCTCGCGATCCGCTGACCCGCATGGGCTTTTACGGCGCCAGCGCCGGCAGCGTCGGAATCCGCCAGAGCTTTGGGCCGGTCGGCGTCACCGTGACCGGCGAGCGGGGCCAGGTCTGGCAAGGCGGGCTAAGCCGAAACCTGGTGCAGCCGGGCTACAGCATCGCCTCGGTGGCGCTCGACCGCCGGCTCGGGCCGGCGAGCGTGACCTTGTCGGCCACCCGCCTCGACGAGCAGAGAACGGTGCTCGGCGCCCGGTTCACTGACATGCTCGGCGTCGGGCGCGCGACCAGCTGGTTCGCCGACGCCAGCGCCGCCCTCGATCTCGGCCGCGGCTGGGGTGCAGCGGCGAGCTACCGGCGCGGCTGGACGATCGCGTCGGGCGGCGCGGCGCTGGCGACCGGCGGCCGCCTCTCGACCGACGCCTGGAGCTTCGACGTGACCAAGCGCGGCGCGTTCGCCGCCGGCGACACGCTGGCGGTCCGGCTGATGCAGCCGCTGCGCGTGCGGTCGGGTGGCTTCAACCTCAGCGTCCCGGTCTCCTACGATTACGCGACGCAGAGCGCGGGATACGAGACCCGGCTCTACGGCCTCGCGCCGACCGGACGGGAGATCGACCTCGAGGCGGCCTATTCGGTGCCGTTGCTGGGCGGCGACCTCAGCGCCAACGCCTTCGCTCGGCGGCAGCCCGGCAATATCGCCGCGCAGGACGCCGACCTCGGGGCCGCCATCCGCTTCACCCTCGGCTTCTGAGCCGCATCCCCGACAGCCTCAGTTGATGGTGATCACGCCGTCGACCGCGCGCCATTCGGCGGGGCGGACGAGATGCTGGTGGGCGATCCGCACCGAATGGATCGCCGCCTCGATATTGACCCGCCAATGGTCGAGGAAATCGTGCAGGACCGGAAAGCAGGGCGCGACGTCATATTGCTGCCAGACGAACAGCTGGAGGAGGGCGGGGTGGTCCGGCATGTAATAGCTGATCTCGGCCGTCATCAGGCCGTAGCCCTTGAGCTGGAGCAGGAAATCCTTGTCTCCCATCACACGTCCTCCGAGCGACCCCAAGGAGCATAAGGCGGAAGGGTTAACGCGCGGCTAACCATAAGGGAATCCCTGACGGACCTTGCTTCGGGCGGTGAAAACCCGCTTGGCCCGCGCTTCGTTCCGGGGCGGAGACGAACCGGGCGAGGCTAGTCGGTCAGGTACTTGCCGGACTGGAACAGGTCCTTGATGAAGTCCTGGCCCTCGGCCGAGCCGGCCATCAGCTGGAGCAGCTGGATGGTCCGAAGCGCCGGCCCCTCGAAATGCCAGCTGACGTCGCCGAAGCTGCAATTCTCGAATTTGGGATGCTCTCCGCCGCAATAGTGCAGGACCGCGAAGCGGAAGTCGCAATCGATAAAAGTGCCGCCGTCGACTTCGACGTGGTCCCGGTTGGCGAACGTCATGTCGCGGGCAGTGCCACCCAAATTCTTTCTCCTTCAGGCCGGTCCGCCGGTCAGACGGTGAAGCTTTCGCCGCAGCCGCAGCTGCCTTTGGCGTTGGGGTTGGCGAAGACGAAACCGGCGGTGAAATCGTCTTCCTTCCAGTCCATCACGCTGCCGATCAGGTAGAGGACGGACGCGGCGTCGATGTAGAAGGCGCCGGCCGGCGTGTCGATAGAGTCCTCGGATCGGATGCAGTGCTCGTGCAAATCAGTTGGTCCCCTTCAGCCGCTAGCCGAACCCGGCGGAGAGGCCCGCAGCGGGAGGTATCCGAACGGGGGGTACAGGGTAGCCTGTTGCGCCGCGAGTGACTCTAAACTCACCCGCCTGATCGATTTCCCCAGAATTTCAGTCATCCAGCTTGGAGGGTCGTCGGTTCGTTGTGGATAAAGTATTGTAGCGGTTGCACTCTTTTTTCGGTCCGTTTTGTAGTAATACTCAAGTAGCTTCGACATGGCTGCTTCTGTGTCTTGTAAGCTAGCTAAAATCGCATCATCAGGTGCGTAAGAGAATAGGCCATATAGTCCGGTCCGCGACTGCATATCTCGGGCCGTTACAGCGATTCGCGCGGCCCACCCGAGGTTCAATTGATAACCCACCTTGACCGGGAAACCATCCTTCGTGACGGCTTCGACGGCTGAGCGGTGTCGGCTTGAGGCAGGCAAAAACAAGTGGTCGCGGATGCCCACAGTCACGTTGGGGTGCACGGCAGGTATCCTAAATGTCACAAGAGATCTTTCCGTGCCTTCGACGGGGTCTGTTGCCCGCTCGATCCTGACGAGCGTCGCAGGACCGGGATCGTCCCGAGGCAGCGTCGGAAGGTAAACGAACGTGGGTATGTCCAACTGCACCGTGACATCATCGATGGTCTCGGAGCCTTCGTTCGTAACAGCAAGTTCCACCTCGACCATGAAAGCCTCGGCTTCGCCCGCGTCCAGCACCCACACGAGGTGCTCCGCGTCGCTGCGATTGAGCTGGACCGAAAGCGCTCGTGTCTTAGCAAGTAGACGTCCCGCAAGGACTTTTCCTGGCAGCCCGACCCATATGGCAACGAGGATGCCGACGCCGGCTCCGACCAAACTCGCGACACCAAGGTAAAAAGCCGTCACGCTATGTCCATTGAAATGGTGAAGCTCTCAGCGCAGCCGCAACTGCCCTTGGCATTCGGGTTGGCTAAGTCGAATTCGGCGGCGAGTCGTGCGTCTTCCAATCCAGGTCACCACCGAGCATCGTCGTATTCGCCGTGTAGCACGTCGTTGCTCGCTGCAAACCCGTAGAGATCTGGAAATAGGGTCAATTCGCGTATGTCGAAAGACTCTGAAAGCGTCTTGAGGCAGATGCGTTTCATCGCGGGAGAGATCGCGACTGCGACCAAGGGGTATTTCTTATCGTCACCGATCCAGAGGCTACCTCGTGGGTCCGGTGAAACAGCACTGTAGAGCAGTTGTGAGTGTTGGGCAGCGATACGGGGCGAGACGTTGCTCGGCTCCCAGGTCTGCGGATGCTCGTACTTAGGCAAAGCCTCGACAACTGCGTCGTACGCCTTCTCGAGAGGCTGCCCTTCATATCCACCCATCGTGTAGGCGTGAAAACCGAGCAATACTCCGGTCTTAGTGGGCAGACGCTCACAAGCGAAGAAGAGCCCCACAAGCGAACTTCGCGTTGCGTCCAGCAGGCGGGTGGCCGCACCGTGATGCTGCAACCTCGCCAACAGTTCAAAATCGGACAGCTCTCGTCCTTCGAATATCCGATACCCCCGATGCGTGGCCCGCCTCAGCAGCCGCTTCTCGTAAGAAATCAGGTCTTGGTCCTTTGGGACGCGAGAATCTTTCGCCAGCCGACGATAGGCTGCACTATGGACCGGCCACTGTATGTCGGCTTGGCCCCGCCACATACGAACGTTATGGTAAGCATCTGCGACTGGGGCCAATATGAGATTCAAGATCTCGTCAAATTGCGTGGGAGAAGGGACTTTGCCAAACAGACTAGATTCAAAAATTTTCACTCGGTGCTCTCGCCGCTGGTCAGACCGTGAAGCTCTCGCCGCAGCCGCAAGCGCCCTTCGCGTTGGGGTTGGCGAAGACGAAGCCGGCGGTGAAATCGTCTTCCTTCCAGTCCATCACGCTGCCGATCAGGTAGAGGACGGACGCGGCGTCGATGTAGAAGGCGCCGGCGGGCGTGTCGATCCGCTCGTCGAAGGGCTTCGCCTCGCTCACAAAGTCGACCGAATAAGCAAGGCCCGAGCAGCCGCGCCGCGGCGTCGACAGCTTGACTCCGACCGTGCCTTCCGGGGCCTTCGCCATCAAAGCCGCGATCCGCGCCTCGGCGGCGGGGGTCAGACTGAGAGCGGCCGGGCGGGCGCGGGGGTTGGCGGTCGTTGCGTTCATCACAGCATTCCCAGTTCGAGCTTGGCTTCGTCGCTCATCTTCTGCGGATCCCAGGGCGGATCCCAGACCAATTCCACCTCGGCGTCCCCGATTCCGGGGACGGAGCCGACGCGCAGCTCCACCTCGCCCGGCATCGATTCGGCGACCGGGCAATGCGGCGTCGTCAGCGTCATCTTGATCCTGGCGTGGTTCTCCGGCGTGATCTCGACGTCGTAGATCAGGCCGAGATCGTAGATGTTGACCGGGATTTCGGGGTCGTAAATGTCCTTCAGGGCCTCGATCACCGCCTCGTAGAGGTCTCCGCCCGGCGTCTCCGCGCCTGTATCGGGCGCCTTGGCCTTGAGGAAGCCTTCGAGATAATCGCGCTTGCGCTCGAACACGTCGGACACGCGCGCCTTGGCGGGCGGCGCGACGCCGTCCACCTCCTCGACCTCGATCCTGCGCTCCTCGTTCACCCGAAGATCCTTCTTACCCGCTCGATGCCGCGGACCAGCGCCTCGACGTCGCCATGGCCGTTATAGACTCCGAAGCTGGCCCGCGCCGTCGCGTCGACTCCCAGATGCGCCATCAGCGGCTGGGCGCAATGGTGCCCGGCGCGGATGGCGACCCCGCTCTCGTCCAATATGGTGCCGACGTCGTGCGCATGCACCCCCTCGACCGCGAAGCTGACGATTCCGGCCGAATCCTCCGGCCCGAACAGCCGGACGCTGTTCAGCGAGGCCAGAGCGTCGCGGGTCTCCCGAACCAGCGCGCCCTCGTGGGCGGCGATGGCGTCGAGGCCGATGGATTCGACATAGGCGATCGCCGCCTCGAGGCCGAGCACGCCGACGACATGGGGAGTCCCGGCTTCGAACCGGGCCGGCGGCGGAGCGTAGGTGGTCTTGTCGAACGTCACCTTGTCGATCATCGCGCCGCCGCCCTGCCAGGGGGGCATGGCCTCGAGCAGCTCGGCGCGGCCCCACAGCACCCCAATACCGGTCGGTCCGTAGAGCTTGTGGGCGGAGAAGACATAGAAGTCGCAGCCCAGCTCGGCGACGTTCACGGGCATGCGCGGCACCGCCTGGCAGCCGTCGAGGAGGAGGAGGGCGCCCACGGCATGGGCGAGCTCGCCGGCGAGGCGGGCGTCGAGCACCGAGCCCAGCACGTTCGAGACGTGGGCCAAAGCGACGAGCTTGTGCCGCTCGGTGAGCATCGCCGCCATCGCGTCGAGGTCGATCCGGCCGTCCGCGGTGAGCGGAGCGACATCGATCGCCGCGCCGGTCCGCTCGGCGAGCATCTGCCAAGGCACGATGTTGGAATGGTGCTCGAGCACCGACAGCATGATCCGGTCGCCGGCCTTCAGTTTCGCGCCGCCCCAGCTCTGGGCGACAAGGTTGATCCCCTCGGTCGCGCCGCGGACGAACACCACCTCCTCGGCCGAGCGGGCGCCGATGAAGGCCGCGGTGCGCCGCCGCGCCGCCTCGAAGGCGAGGGTCATCTCGGCCGAGCGCTGGTAGACCCCGCGATGGACGGTCGCATAGGTCTCGGCATAGCCGCGCGCGATCGCCTCGATCACCGGCCGCGGCTTCTGGGCGGTCGCCGCGCTGTCGAGATAGGACCAGCCCGGCGGGATGGCGGGAAAGTCGGCGACCAGGTCGAGGGGCGAAGTCCCCCTCTCCCGCTTGCGGGAGAGGGCAGGGTGAGGGTCTTCTTTCCTGACGAAGCCCTGCCCAAGACCCTCACCATGAGCAGGTGCGAATGTCCCCCGGACATTTGCAGCCATGCCGGGGGCATGGCGTGCCTGCTCATCCTCTCCCGCAAGTGGGAGAGGGGGTTTCGAGGCGTCAACCATTTCCACCTCCAAACCAATCCTCGACATTCTTCCCGAACGCGTCCCGCACTGCCCCTTCCCCCACCCGATCGACCGCGTCGGCGACGAAGGCGCGGGTGAGGAGGGCACGCCCTTCCGCGGCGGGGACGCCACGGCTGGCCATGTAGAAGAGGGCGTCGCGGTCGAGCTCGCCGACCGCGCAGCCGTGCGCGCATTTGACGTCGTCGGCGAAGATTTCGAGCTCCGGCTTGGCGTTGATCGTCGCGCTGCGCGAGAGGAGCAGGCCCTTCAGCGACTGCTCGCCGTCGGTCTTCTGGGCGCCGCGGGCGACTTCGACCCGGGCGGCGACCGAGCAGGTCGCGCGATCGTCGGCGACCGAGCGCCAGATTTGGCGGCTGGTGCCGCCGGGCTGGTCGTGGCGGACGACGAGATTGGCATCATGGCGCTGCCGGCCGCGCGCGAGCAGGGCGCCTCCGGCTTCCGCATAGGCGCCTTCGCCGGCGAGGCGGATCTCGCCGTCGAGCCTTGTGTCGGCGCCGCCCGCGGCGAGGGTGGTCGCGACCAGGCTCGCGCCTTCGCCGATCGTGGCGCGGTCGGTGAGGCTGGCGAAGCCGGACTCGCCCAGCACCCGCCGCGCCAGCATCAGGCGGGCGCCGCGATCGAGGGTGATGCCGGTGAGTCGGTTCGCCCAGCCCTCGCCGATGAAGGTCTCGACGACCGACGCCTGCGAGTCGACGTCGAGCTCGATGGCGGCGGCGAGATGGTCGGCCCCGCCGGTGGTGACGTGGACGATCTGGACGAGGCCCGCCGGCGCGTGGTCGCGGCCCAGCCGAAGCCGCCAGCCGTCGCGCCCGGCGAGACGCGCCAGGTCATGATCGCCGGCCTCGGCCCGAACTGAACCGAGAGCAATCAGGCCGGGATCGCTGCGCTCGGCGTCGAGCCTGCCGTCGACGAACAGCAAGCGCGGGCCGGCACCGCAGTCGATCCACGGCAGTGCGTCCGGGACCGTCCCGACGGCCGTGCGGGCGGCGATCTCCGGCAACGCGGACAGGTCGCTCCAGCGCCAGGATTCGTCGCGGTTGGAGGGGAGATCGAGCGGCATCAGCCCACCGCTCCGTCAAATAAGTTGAGGAAGTTGAGGGTTGCCGAGAGCCGGTTTCGATTCCCGCCCGAAGCGCCCCTCCGGCGCCTTGCAGGCGCGCGAATCGGAAGGGGCGAGCGCGGCTCCACGGGCGGGAACAGACCACGAACCGACGCCTGTAGGAAAGTGAATTCTGCGCTCACGCCGCGATCTCCGCATAGCCTTCGCGCTCGAGTTCGCGGGCGAGCTCGGGACCGCCGGAGCGGACGATCCGGCCGTCGGCAAGGACGTGGACGAAATCGGGTACGACCAGATCGAGGAGGCGCTGGTAGTGGGTGATGAGCAGCACGGCCTTGTCCGGCGCTCGCATGATCCGGTTGATCCCGTCGGCGACCACCCGGAGCGCGTCGATGTCGAGGCCGGAATCGGTCTCGTCGAGCACGGCGAGGCGCGGGGCGATGATCCCCATCTGGACCATCTCGTTGCGCTTCTTCTCGCCGCCCGAGAAGCCGACGTTCACGCCGCGCTTCAGCATGTCCATCGACACGCCGAGCGCGTCCCCCTGCTCGCGGGCGAGGCGCAGGAAGTCGCCCGCCGACATCTCGGCCTCGCCGCGCGCGCGCCGCTGGGCGTTGAGCGCGGTGCGCAGGAACTGGACGTTCGACACGCCGGGTATCTCGACCGGATACTGGAAGCCGAGGAACAGCCCGGCGGCGGCGCGCTCGTCCGCCTCCATCGCCAGCAGGTCGCGCCCCTCGAACGTGACTGAGCCTTCCGTCACCTCATAGCCCTCGCGCCCGCCGAGCACGTAGCCGAGCGTCGACTTGCCCGCCCCGTTCGGCCCCATGATCGCATGCACCGCGCCCGCCTTCACTTCGAGCGAAAGGCCCTTGAGGATCGCCTTGCCGGCGACAATGGCGTGGAGGTTGTCGATCTCGAGCATCAGGGTTTCCGCATGGTGACGAAGGAATAAGCGTAGCAGAGCAGCACCACGACGCAGATCGCCGTGGCGCGAAGGCCTTGCGGAAGAAAGAGATAGGCGGCGTAGCACAATGCTACGCGCACGACGGCGTGGCGCATCCCGACGGGATCGTCGGCCGCCCAGCCATAAGGCACCCACACCAGCCCCATCAGGATCGCACCGCCGAGGACGATGAAGTCAGGGCGGCCGATGCCGCCGATGATGATGAGCGGCCACAGCATCGCGACCAGCGCCAGGCATTGCAGGAACATCGCGACCACCGGGTTGGTGCTCTTGCCCTGGAGCGGCGGGCGTCCCCGCAGCCGGTCGATCAGAAGCCCGAGCGGAAACACCGTGCCGCTGCCGAAGCCGACGAAATAGGCCAGTTGCGCCGGAGTCAGGAACCGGCTGGCGATCGCCGCCGCCGTCCAGAACAGCATGCCGGCGATCGGCATGGACCGGGTGCTGGTGGCGAGGAAATCGGTCCTCAGCTCGTCCAGTCTCGTCGTCGCATCCATCATCGCGCCGGCCGCTCCAGCTCGGGATGTGGCGGAAGAGTCCCGGTCTTTCGGTGATAGGCGATGTCGCTCATGAGCTGGGCGGACATGGTTCGATCCGCGCTTTGCAGGAGCTCACCGACCTCCTGTTTCGCGCGTTCGCTGCTCAGGCCGGCGTGCGTAAATTCGTCGACCAGCACATGCTCCAGCGTCTGACGCTCCGGAACGCAGCGCTCGAAGGCCCTCTTGACGGCCTCGTCGATCGACCGCCCGGCGAAATCTCCGTTCACCGCCGTCAGCCCGACGCAAGCTGCGTAGGCGCGCGTCGGGGCCCCATCGGGGTCGGGCGCGGGAGGCGGCGGCTCGGCCGAAGCGGCCAGCGCGAGAAGCGCGATCGACAGGATCATCCCACGCTCCCCTCGAGGCTGATGCCGAGCAGCTTCTGGGCCTCGACGGCGAACTCCATCGGGAGCTGCTTCAGGACCTCGCGGGCGAAGCCGTTGACGATGAGGGCGACGGCGTCCTCGCGGCTGAGGCCGCGGCTCATCGCGTAGAAGAGCTGGTCGTCGCTGATCTTGGACGTGGTCGCCTCGTGCTCGATCTGGGCGCTGGGATTGCGGACCTCGATGTACGGGACGGTGTGGGCGCCGCATTTGTCGCCGAGCAGCAGGCTGTCGCATTGGGTGAAGTTGCGGACGTTATCGGCGTTGGCGAGCACCCGGACGAGGCCCCGGTAGGTGTTGTTCGAGCGGCCGGCGCTGATCCCCTTGGAGACGATCGTCGAGCGGCTGTTCTTGCCGATATGGATCATCTTGGTGCCGGTGTCGGCCTGCTGGCGGTTGTTGGTCAAAGCGACCGAATAGAATTCGCCGACGCTCTCCTCCCCCTGGAGGATGCAGGAGGGATATTTCCAGGTGATGGCGGAGCCGGTCTCGACCTGGGTCCAGCTGATCTTCGAGCGGGCGCCGCGGCAGGCGCCGCGCTTGGTGACGAAATTGTAGATGCCGCCCTTCCCCTCCGCATCGCCCGGATACCAGTTCTGGACCGTCGAATATTTGATCTCGGAATCCTCGAGCGCGACCAATTCGACGACGGCGGCGTGCAGCTGGTTCTCGTCGCGCATCGGCGCGGTGCAGCCTTCGAGATAGGAGACGTAGCTCCCCTTGTCGGCGACGATCAGGGTGCGCTCGAACTGACCGGTATTGGCCGCGTTGATCCGGAAATAGGTCGAAAGCTCCATCGGGCAGCGAACGCCTTCGGGGATGTAGACGAAGGTGCCGTCGGAGAAGACCGCGCTGTTCAGGCAGGCGAAGTAATTGTCGCGCTGAGGCACGACCGAGCCGAGATATTTGCGGACGAGCTCGGGATGCTCACGGATCGCCTCCGAGATGGAGAGGAAGACGACGCCCGCGCGGGACAGCTCCTCGCGGAAGGTGGTGGCGACCGAGACCGAATCGAACACCGCGTCGACGGCGACCTTGCGGGCGCCCTCGACCCCGGCGAGGACCTTCTGCTCCTCAATGGGGATGCCGAGCTTCTCGTAGGTGCGGCGGATTTCCGGGTCGAGCTCGTCCAAGGAGGCGAGCGTCGGCTTCTGCCTCGGCTCGGCGTAATAATAAGCGTCCTGGAAATCGATCGGGGGGATGTCGAGCTTGGCCCAGGTCACCTCCCCCATGGTCAGCCAGGCGCGAAAGGCTTTGAGCCGCCATTCGAGCATCCATTCCGGCTCGCTTTTCTTCGCCGAGATGAATCGGATCGTGTCCTCGGAAAGGCCCTTGGGGGCGAAATCCTGCTCGATGTCGGAGGTGAAGCCCCATTCGTAGGTCGACGCGCGGTCGACCGCCGCCTGGGCCTCGCGGTTGCGGACCTCGCTCACGCCTGTTCCCCTGCGAAAGCAGGGGTCCAGTCCCCGCCGCCCTGGGCTCCCGCCTGCGCAGGAGCACGCGAGAGCTGCTCGAGGCTGACGCCCTGGAGGGCGCCGCGCACCGCGACGTTGGCGGCGTTGAGGT
The DNA here is from genome assembly GCA_034668685.1 of Sphingomonadales bacterium. Classification (GTDB taxonomy): domain Bacteria; phylum Pseudomonadota; class Alphaproteobacteria; order Sphingomonadales; family Sphingomonadaceae; genus Allosphingosinicella. Next base: position 32,959 of record JAXDPA010000045.1, read on the forward strand.
GCGGCTTGACCCGGCAGCTGCGCTCCAGAGCGCAATCGTAGGCGGAGCCCTCGATGCAATTGGTCATCGCGATCGGCCCCTCGACCGCCTCGATGATGTCGGCGAGGCTGATCCCGCCCGCCTCGCGCGCCAGCCGGAAGCCGCCCCCGGTGCCGCGCGCGGAGGTGAGCAGGCCGGCGGAGGCGAGCCGGCCCATCAATTTCTGCGCGGTCGGCAGCGGCACGCCGGTCTCGGCCGCGAGCAGGCCCGCGGTCAGGCGGGCGCCGTCGGCATGCCGGGCGGCGGCGGCCATCATCACGACGGCATAATCGGCGAGCGAAGTGAGGCGCATGGCTCCAATCGGACTGATTCGGTCGGATTGCATGTGTGTCATTGCACATGCGATTGCAAGCCGTGCTCTACCGCCTGGTCCGCCCCTTGATTTTCACTCTGGACGCGGAGCGGGCGCATCGGCTGACGATCGCGGCGCTGAGGGTCCTCAAGCCCCGGCTGCCGCAGCCGACCGACCCGGTGCTCGGGATCCGGGTCGCGGGAATCGACTTTCCGAACCCGATCGGCCTCGCCGCCGGCTTCGACAAGGACGGCGAGGTGTTCGAGCAGATGCTCGGCTTCGGCTTCGGCTTCGTCGAGGTGGGGACGCTGACTCCGCGTCCCCAGTCGGGAAATTCCAGGCCCCGGCTGTTCCGTCTCGAGGAGGACCGGGCGGTGATCAACCGAATGGGCTTCAACAATGGCGGTCTCGCTCGCCTCGAAGCCAGAAGGACGGCAAGACGACCGCCGCTTCGGGAAGTGGAGTTCAAGCTTCGGGAGTTGGAGTTCAAGTTGTCGGGCCGCAAACCCGGATGGGTCGGCTTCAATATCGGCGCCAACAAGGACAGTTCCGACCGGGTCGCCGACTATGTCGAAGCGGTGAGCCGGATCGGCCCCTGTGCGACCTATATCGCGATCAACGTCTCCTCGCCCAACACGCCGGGCCTGAGGGCTTTGCAGGACAAGGGGGCGCTCGACGAGCTGCTCGCCGCGGTCGTCGAGGCGCGCGGAGACGAGGGACCGCCGCTCTTCCTGAAGGTCGCTCCGGACCTGGAGCCGGGCGATGTGGACAACATCGTCGAGGTCTCGCTTCGCCGGCGGCTGGACGCGCTCATCGTTTCCAACACCACAGTCTCCCGGCCGGCGCTGCGCTCGCGCTTCGCCGCCGAGGCGGGGGGATTGTCGGGGCGGCCGCTGAAATCGCTGGCGCTGGAGCGGCTGCGCGACTTTCGCAAGGCGAGCGGCGGCGAAATCCCCCTCGTCGCCGTCGGCGGCATCGAAAGCGGCACCGACGCCTACGAGCGCATTCGCGCGGGCGCCAGCCTCGTCCAGCTTTACACGGCCTTGGTCTACGAGGGACCGGGGCTGGCGCGGCGGATCGCCCGGGAGCTGAAGGCGCTGCTGCTGCGCGACGGATTCGCCAGGCTGGACGAGGCGGTCGGCAGCGCGGCGCCTTAGGCCTTGCGGTGCGGGCGCTGGCGACTAGTGTCGCGCGCGATGTTGAACCGACTTTCGACTTTCCTCCTCGCCGCCCTTGCTCTCGTCGCCGCTCCGCTGGAGGCTCGGAGATCCGCCCCGCCAGCGGAGCGGGCCGAGCCCGGCATGGTTTCCGCCGCCGACCCGCGCGCGGCCGCCGCCGGGGTCGAGATATTGCGCAAGGGGGGAAGCGCCACCGACGCGGCGATCGCCACCATGCTGGCCCTGAACGTCGTCGAGCCGCAGAGTGCCGGGATCGGCGGCGGCGCCTTCTTCGTCCGCTACGATGCGCGAAGCGGCGGGACGACGACGATCGATGGCCGCGAGGCGGCGCCCCGGGCCGCCGACATGCGCTGGTTTTACCGGCCCGACGGCACGCCGCTCGGCCATGAGGAAGCGATTCCGGGCGGGCGAAGCGTCGGGGTTCCGGGAACGCTGAGGGCGATGGCGATGGCCCATGCGAAAGGTGGCCGGCTGCCCTGGTCGGCTTTGTTCCAGCCGGCGATCCGGCTGGCGCGCGACGGTTGGGTGCTGAGTCCCCGCTTCGCCAACATGATGCGCTCCTATGCGGGCTTCGTCGACGCCGGCGCCGCGCGGGTGTTCCTCGACCCGAACGGACAGCCGCTGCCGGCCGGGACTCGGGTGCGCAACCCGGAGCAGGCGGCTTTGTTCGAGCGCATCGCCCGCACGGGCCCCGAGGCTTTCTATAGCGGTGCCACCGGCCGCCAGATCGTGGCGGCGGTCAACGGCGCGGCGCGCAATCCTTCGAAAATGACTGCGGCTGACCTCGCTGCCTACCGCGCGAAGCCGCGGGCGCCGGTCTGCGCTACATACCGCGCCTACCGGGTGTGCAGCATGGGCCCGCCATCGTCGGGCGGGGTCACCGTGCTGATGATCCTGAAGCAGCTCGAGAGGTTCGACATGGCGGCGCTCGGGCCGAAATCGCCGGTCGCCTGGCACCTGTTCGCCGAATCCTCGCGCCTCGCTTATGCCGACCGCGACCTCTATGTCGGCGATCCCGATTTCGTGCAGGTGCCGATCGCCGGGCTGCTCGACCCGGCCTATCTCGCGGCACGGTCAGCCCTGATCTCCCCCGACCGGACGATGGCGCATGTGACGGCGGGAACACCGCGCGGGGCGCCGGCCCGGCTGCGCGCGCCGCCGGGCGAGGCGGCGGGCACCACCGACCTCGTCGCCGTCGACCGCTCCGGCAACGTCGTCGAGGTGACGACGACGATCGAGAGCCCATTCGGCTCGGGACTGTCGGTCGACGGCACGATGCTCAACAACGAGCTGACCGATTTCGACATAGTTCCGGTCAAGGACGGCTACCTGGCGGCCAATCGCGTCGAGGGCGGCAAGAGGCCGAGGAGCTCGATGGCGCCGACCATCGTCTACGGCCCCGACGGCAAGGTCAGGATCGCGCTCGGCGCCGCCGGCGGCTCGACGATCATCGCCCAGGTCGCGAAGGCGCTGGTCGCGGTGCTCGACTGGAACATGAGCGCCCAGGACGCGATCGGCCTAGGCCTGCTCTATTCGCCCGGCGACACGGCGATGGCCGAGAGAGGGACGGCGCTGGAGGCGATGGCGCCGGCGCTTCGGGCGCTCGGCCACAAGGTGCAGGTCATGCCGCTCGGCCTCAAGGCGAACGCGATCGAGCGGGTGAACGGCCGCTGGGCCGGCGCCGCCGATCCGCGCAGCGAAGGCGTCGGCATGAGCGAGACCGGCGAGGTGACGCGCATCGTCCGCGCCGGCGCGCAGGAGCGGCCGCCCGAATGAGCGCGGCGGGGGGCAGCAGGGGGAAGAACGTGCGCCGGTTCGAGCATTTCCCGAACCTCGTCACCATGTTCTTCACCCGCGCCGCCGAGAAAGGCGACGCGGCGTTCCTGTGGGCGAAGATCGACAAAAAATGGCGACCGATCGGCTGGCGCGAGGCGGCCGAGCGGGTCGCCTCGCTCGCCGCCGCGCTCAGGAAGCTCGGCCTTCGCCCGGGCGACATGGTGATGCTGGTCAGCGAGAACCGGCCGGAATGGTGCATCGCCGACCTCGCCATCATGGCGGCCGGCTGCGTCACCGTGCCGACCTACACGACCAACACCGAACGCGACCACCAGCACATCATCGACGACAGCGGCGCCCGCGCCGTCATCGTCTCGACTCAGAAGCTGGCGAAATCGGTGCTTCCGGCGGCGCAGCGCAGCTCGGGCTGCGAGCATGTCATCGCCATCGAGCCGCTGCCCGGCGGCCAGACCAGCAACATCCAGTATCACGACTGGGCGGCGCTGATCGCCTCGGAGCCGCCGGATGTCGCCGCCTGCGCCGCCGGGGCCGATTTCGGCCGGGGCGACCTCGCCTGCCTGATCTACACGTCGGGGACCGGCGGGGCGCCGCGCGGGGTGATGCTCCACCACGGCGCCATCCTCCACAATGTCGAGGGCTGCCTCGGAGTGATCGCCGAGGATTTCGGCTGGGACGACGAGGTCTTCCTTTCCTTCCTCCCCGCCAGCCACGCCTACGAGCATACCGGCGGCCAGATGTTTCCGATCGGGCTCGGCGCCGAGATTTACTACGCCGAGGGGATCGAGAAGCTCGCCGCCAATATCGAGGAGACCAAGCCGACGATCATGGTCGTCGTGCCCCGCCTGTTCGAGGTCTTGCGCCAGCGAATCCTCCGGGAGGTGGAGAAACAGGGGAAGGTCCCCGCCTATCTCATGAAGCGGGCGCTCGACATCGGCGCGAAGGATTATGCGGGGACGCTGCCGATCTGGGACCGGCCGATTAACTTCCTTCTCGACAGGACGCTTCGCCCCAAGATCGGAGCGAAGTTCGGCGGGCGGATCAAGGCGATGGTGTCGGGCGGCGCGCCGCTCACGCCGGAGGTCGGCATCTTCTTCCATTCATTGGGCCTGACCTTCCTCCAGGGCTACGGCCAGACCGAGGCGGCGCCGGTGATCAGCTGCAACCGCCCGAGCGTCGGGATCAAGCTCGACACGGTCGGCCCGCCGCTCAAGAACACCGAGGTGCGGATCGCCGAGGACGGCGAGATCCTGGTGCGCGGCGAGCTGGTCATGAAGGGCTATTGGCGCAACCCGGGCCTCACCGAGCGGACGGTGATCGGCGGCTGGCTGCACACCGGCGACGTCGGCCATATCGACGCCAAGGGCCGGATCGTCATCACCGACCGCAAGAAGGATCTGATCGTCCTCGACAAGGGCGACAATGTCGCTCCGCAGCGGGTCGAGGGCATGCTGACCCTCCAGCCCGAGATCGCCCAGGCGATGGTCCATGGCGACCGGCGCCCCTATCTCGTCGGCCTGATCGTCCCCGAGGCGGAGTGGACGGCCGAGTGGGCCAAGGCGAACGGCAAGGCGAACGATTCGGCCGCCCTGCGCGACGATCCGGCCTACCACCGCGCTCTCGCCGAGGCGGTCGACCGGGTGAACGCGCAATTGTCGGTGATCGAGAAGGTGCGGAGATTCATCCTCGCCGACGCGCCGTTCACGGTCGACAATGAGCAGCTCACCCCCTCGATCAAGATCCGCCGCCACGTCCTCAAGCAGGTCTATGGGGAGCGGCTCGAGGGCCTGTACAAGAAGTGACGAGGTCCTGCCCCAGCTTGCTGGGGAAGGGGGACCGCGCGAAGCGCGGTGGAGGGGCAGGCGGTGTCCTTGCCCCTCCACCACCCTGGCGAGTGGTCCCCCTCCCCGAGTCAAGCTCGGGGAGGATTGACGGTCCTCAGCCCGCCCGGCGCCGGTAGGGCTGGAAGTCGCCGAGGCCGCAGCCGCCGTAGGTGACCCGGCTGACCGGATCGAGCACGGTGGCGATGTCGCCGCGGCAGAGCTGATCCGACGAGGTCCGGGTGACGAGCGCATGATCGCGAAGGTCAGGGCAGCCGCCGGCGGGGCGGTTGACCCACAGCCGCTCGCGGGTGGTGCCTTCGAAGATGATGGCGTCTCCCGCGGACTTGTTGCCGGCGAGCTGGCGCATCTGGACGCAGGTGACCGGCGGGCCGGCCGGCTCGTAGTCGCGAAGCGCCGTCGAGACCGCGGCCTCGCGGGCGGTTCGGTCCGCCTCGGTCGGCTCGCTCATGGTGCAGGCGGCGACGGCCAGGGCCGCGCCTGCCAGAATGATGATGTTCCTCATCGCTAACCTCCTTGCGGGCAGAAAACGCGCGGCTCGGCGGTTCGGCGCCTCAGCCGCGAAATTCGTCCTTGGCCCGGCGTCGCTCAGCAAACGCCTCCACGCTTGAAGCGCGCATGAACGGATTGGTGGCCCGCTCCAGCGCGATCGTCGTCGGCAGCGTCACCTCGCCGCGTTGGCGCGCCGCCCGGACCTCTTCGACCCGCCGGAGCAGCTCTGCGTTGTCGGGCTCGACGGTGAGGGCGAAGATTGCGTTGGCAAGCGTATATTCGTGGCCGCAATAGACTTGCGTTTCGGGGGGCAAAGCGGCGAGCCGCTTCATGTTGTCGTACATCTGCGCCGCGCTGCCTTCGAACAGCCTTCCGCAGCCCATCGCGAACAGGGTGTCGCCGGTAAAGGCGACCCGCTCGGACGGCAGGTGGAAGGCGACATGGCCCGCGGTGTGGGCGGGAATGTCGATCAGCTCCGCCTCGATGCCGCCGATCCGGACCCGATCGCCGCCGGCGACAATCCGGTCCATCCGCGATACCCGCTCGGCTTCGGCCGGCCCGGTGATGGTGCAGCCGGTGGCATCGCGGATCGAATCGTTGCCGCCGGTATGATCGGGGTGCCAGTGGGTGTTCCACACCTGGGTGATCCGCCAGCCGCGCGCTTCGGCCTCGGCCAGAACCGGATCTGCCACCGACGGGTCGACCGCCACCGTCTCGCCCGAATCCGCATCGTGGACGAGCCAGACATAATTGTCCGAAAGGACGGGGACGGGGACGATCTCGAGCATCACCGATGGCCGCTCTACGCCGCGCCGTCCAGGATCGCCAGCGCCTCGGCGGCGAGCCGGCGGGTGAGGGCCGCCGCCGGCTCCGGCCGGCCGAGCGGCCCCGACTGGCCCGCCCACATCGGGCCGAAGCCGAACTCGCCCTTCTGCTCCGCCGCCTTTCGGATCGGGGCGAGGGCGGAGGCGGCGAGCGGATAGGTCGGCGCCTCCGGCCGCACCGGCCCGAGCTCGCGCACCAGCCGGCCCGCGACGCCCCGCGCCAGGCCGCCGGTCATGAGGTTGGTGAGCAAAGTCGGCTCGCTTCGGAGCGCCGAACGATGGGCGGGGGAGGCCAGGCTTTCCGGACAGTGGAGGTAGGCGGTGCCGAGCTGGACGGCGCTCGCCCCGAGGAGAAAGGCGGCGGCGATGCCGCGACCGTCGCCCATGCCGCCGGCGGCGATGATCGGCACGTCCACCGCGTCCGCGACCTGCGGCAGCAGGGCGATGAGGCCCATGGCCTCGGCCGGGTCCGCGGCGAGGAACCGGCCGGTATGGCCGCCCGCCTCCCACCCCTGGGCGATGATTGCGTCGGCGCCCCGCTCGGCGAGCCAGCGCGCCTCGGCGACCGTCGTCGCATTGCCGATCACGACCGCGCCGGACGCTTTCACCCGGGCGAGCAGCCGATCCTCGGGCAGTCCGAAATGAAAGCTGACGACCCCCGGGCGGAGCGTCTCCACCGCCTCGGCCATCGCCGCGTCGAACGGACGGCGCAGGGCGCCGTCCGCGCCCGGTTGGACTCCGAATTCCGCATAATAAGGCGCGAGGAGGGCGCTCCAGGTACGGTCGTCGACGCCCTCGGGCATTTCGTGGCAGAAGAAGTTGAGGTTGAGCGGCCCTTTTGCCCGGGCGCGGACCTCGGCGACCTGCCTCGCCACCTGGTCCGGGTCCAGCATTCCGCAGGGCAGCGATCCGAGCGCTCCGCCCTCGACGGCGGCGACGCACAGGTCCACGCCGCCGGCCCCGGCCATCGGCGCCTGGGCGATCGGGTGCTCGGCGCCGACCAGGTCGAGGAAGCGGCGGTCGGGCCAGTCGGCTACCATGTTCCTGTGTTGGGCATGGACGCCCAAGGCTCGGCGGGCGGGAGGGAGTCGCCGGCCTGGAGCAATTCGATCGAGATGTTGTCAGGAGTCCGGACGAAAGCCATGTGGCCGTCGCGCGGCGGCCGGTTGATCGTGACGCCCGCCTCCATCAGTCGCCGGCAGGTCTCGTAGATGTCGTCGACCCGGTAAGCGAGATGGCCGAAATTGCGGCCCTCGCCATAGCCCTTCTCATCCCAATTGTGGGTGAGCTCGACCTGCGCGTCCTCGTCACCGGGCGCGGCGAGGAAGATCAAGGTGAAGCGGCCCTGCTCGCTGTCCCGTCGCCGGAGCTCCCTGAGGCCGAGCAGTTCGAAGAAGCGGACCGTCGCTTCGGGATCGGAAACCCGGATCATGGTGTGGAGATATTTCAAGGCGGAGGCTCCTTTCGCGGGCCCTATAGGCCCGGCGCACGCTTGAGTTCCAGCGGCGGCGCATTAGCCTCGCGGCCATGAAAGCCGCCGCCCTCGCCGTCGCCCTCGGCGCCTCGCTCGCCGCCGCCCCCGCCGCCCGCTGGGACTGGGGCGACACCAAGGACGAGTTCACCAGCACGCCGGAATATGCGCCGTCGAAGGCGCTTTGCCGCAAGCTCAGGGACCGCGAGCCGCCCGCCGCCGACCGGCCGAGCGCGGCGGCGGCCAAGGCCCTCGACGGCTGCGATTCGGAGAAGCTCTATTACGGCATCGGCGTGCCGGCCGATCCGGTGAAGGCGCGGCAATGCGCCTTCCTCGAGGCCGAGAGCGAGAATGGCGACGCGCCCTTCTCGGGCCGGGCGATGCTGATGACCGTCTACGCCAACGGCAGGGGCGCGGCGAAGAACATAGACGTCGCCATCCACCTCGCCTGCGGAATCGAGGGCGCGCCGATGGAGATGCTCGGCCGAATCGAGGACCTCACCGGGCGCCGGACCAAGGGTGGCAGCGATTTCGACTATTGCAACGACATCACCAGCGGCAATTCCGGCGGCCAGTGCGCCGAGCACGCGGCGGAGAACGAGCGGGCGAAGCGGGACGCGGTCTGGGCGCGCCTGACCGCCGGCTGGACCCCGGCGGAGAAGCAGGCGCTGACGCGGCTCAAGGCGGCCCACAAGGCCTTCGCCGAGGCCCATGCCGAGGGCGAGGTCGACATGACCGGCACGCTTCGCGGCGCCTTCTACGTCGAGGCGGTGGAGAAGCTCGACAAGGCGCTGCTGGCGATGGTGCAGAGGCTCGAGGCGGGGCGGGCGCCGGCGCTCGGCCACGCCCAGTTCGTCGCCGCCGACGCTGCGCTCAACGCCCGCTACCGCAAGGAACTCCAGTCGATCGAGCCGAGCGACGCGCCGGGCGCGGTCACCCGCGACGGCATCCGCTCCGCCCAGCGGGCGTGGATCGCCTATCGCGACGCCTTCCTCGCCTTCGCGGCGGTTCGCTACCCGAAAGTGCCGCGCGACACCCTCGCCGCCTGGCTCACCGCCGAGCGGACGAAGATGTGGGACGAGGGCGAGGACGAGTGAGGCGAAGCCTAGTCCTCCCCGCGAGCCAAGCGCGTGGGGGAGGGGGACCGCGCGTAGCGCGGTGGAAGGGACTGCTGAGTCGGAACTGCCCCTCCACCAGCCTTCGGCTGGTTCCCCCTCCCCATGCGCTTCGCGCACAGGGAGGATTAGGGAACGCTATTTCGGCGGGGTCACCGGCGGCTCGGGGGCGGGATTCTCGCCGCCATTTTCGGCGAGCGCGGCCTCGGCGGAGCGGCCGATCGGCGTGTCGGGAGCCGCCCTGGCGGCGCGGGCGTAGAAGCCCCGTGCCGCCGGCACGTCGCCGCCGAGGCCGGCGATGTTGCCCGCCTCGAGCAGGATCGCGGCGTCGTCGGGGGCGAGGGCGACGGACTTGGCGATGTCCGATTTGGCGCGTGCCACGTTGCGCTCGCGGCGGGCGAGCGCGGCGGAAAGGTACCAGGAGAAGGGATCGGTCGGGACCAAGGCGAGGGCCTTGTCGATGTCGGCGCGGGCCGCGGCGGGGTCGCCGGCGGCGACGGCGGCGCGGGCGCGGTCGAGCAGCACCTCGCCCTGCAGCGGGGGAGTCATCGGGTTGCTGGCGAGCGCGGCGTCGAACGCCGCTCGGGCCTTGGCCGCATCCCCGGCGGCCAGCCAGGCATTGCCGGCCGCGACGCGGAAATCGGCGCGGCGCCGGTCCCTGGCCTGATCGGCCTGGAGCGCGGCCTGGTCGAAGGCGGCGGCGGCCTCGCTCCAGCGCTCGAGCGCGACCAGCGCGAGGCCGCGACAATTGAGCGCGTCGAGGCCGCCGCCCTTGGCGAACCATTCGGCCGCCGCCGTCGCGGCCCGCTCCGGGTCCGAGCGGACGAGCTCGGTGCAGGCCTTGAAGGTGGCGGGAGTGGCGGGCGCGGCGGCGGCAAGCGCGAGAAGGAAGGGAGTCACCGCGCCGCCCTAGCGCAACAGGCTGCACGCCGCCTGAACGGCTTTTACCTCACCCGTTCGCCGACGGTCGCAAGCAGCAGGGCGATATCCTCCTCGCGCGACAGCCGGTGGTCGCCGCCCTTGACGAGGGTGAGGCGGGCGTCCGTGGTGGCGAGACGGTCCATCAGCTCGAGCGAGATGCGCCAGGGGACGTCGGCGTCGGCGCTGCCGTGGAGCAGCCGGACCGGTCCGGCGAACGGAATGGGGCCGCCGAGCAGTTTTAGCCGCTCGCCACTCTCCCAGAAGGCGCGAGTCGTGACCATCGGAGCGTCGTCGTAAGGCGAGGACTCGCTGAGCCGGCCCGTCTCCCGGATGGTCGCCTTCTGGGAGTCGCTGTAACCCCAGGTGGTGAAATCGGGCGCGGCGGCGATTCCGATGAGGGCCTTCACCCGTTCCGGCCGGGCCAGCGCGGCGAGCAGCATCAGCCAGCCGCCCATCGAGGAGCCGATGAGGACGACCGGTCCGTCCGGTACCGAGTCGATCGTCGCCAGGGCATCGTCGCGCCAGCCTTCGAGGGTCTGCGCCTCGAAGTCGCCGGGACTGGCGCCGCAGCCGGCATAGTCGAAGCGAAGCATCGCCTGGCCGCGCTCCGCCGCCCAGCGGTCGAGGGCCGCCGCCTTCGATCCCTCCATGTCGGACGCATAGCCGGGCAGGAAGACCAGCGTCGGGCCACGGCCGCGCCGGTGCCGGCAGGCGATCCGCCGCCCGCCTCGTTCAATCCGCTCGAGCGCGGGAGAGAAATCGTTCGCGGTCACGACCGCGCCCTATCACAAGCGGGGGGCCGGCCGGGCCAGGAATGCGCGCAACTCGGCCTGAAAGGCGTCCGGGCGGTCGAGCATGATGAAGTGGTAGCTGCCTTCGACCGGCTTCAGCTCGAGCTGCGGAGTCCCGGCATAGGCGTCGGCATAGAGAGATCGGGCGCGCTCCAGCGGCAGTGCCGGCGCGTCCCATGCGAAGAGGACCGTCACCGGCACTCGGATCGCGGGAAGGCCGGGACGGGCGTCCGTCACCATGTCCTCGTAGGCGGCCTCGGCGGAGACCAACGGGTCCGAATCCGTCACCCAGCGGGCGACGAGTGCACGCGCCGCCGGCGTCTTGGCGAGGCCCGCCGCCACCTGCTGTGCGCCGGCGCGGCGCTGCTCCGGTGTGGCCGCCTGCGCCATCGCCGACCGCAGCCGTTCCGCCTGCGGACGAACGGTCTCCACCGTCGAGTCGGGAGCGAACAGGGTGCCGATGAACGGCAGAGCGTCGATCACCATCACTCTTCCGACCGAGTGCGGCGCGCGCTCGGCGAGCATCAATGCGATCAGCCCGCCCATCGAATGACCGACGATGGCCGGCTTCCTCAGGCGATGCGCGGCGATGTAGCGCTCGAGCTCGGCAACGCTGCCGTCGAGGATATGGCCCCCGGCATTCGGGCCGGCGGGCGTGCCGCCGAAGCCGGCGATCTGGACGAGGTGAAGCCGGTGGGTCCCGGCGAACGCCGCTGCCGTGGCCGACCAGACTTCGCGCGGCGTGGACAGGCCGGGAATCAGGATGAGGTCGGGCCCCGAACCGGTCACGGTGACCGTGAATCGCGTCGGCATCGCGGCGGCCGGGGACGATTCCGGTCGCGACTCGGCGTCGGCCGGAGCGGGCAAAAGAAGGGCGGTCGCGGCGAGCGCCGCGGCAAGGAAGCGGGTCATTTCGGAAATTCCTTTCGGGGTTCAGTCCTGAGGAAAGATGTCTTCGACGGTGAGGCCGAACAGCTTCGCGATCCGGAAGGCGAGCGGCAGGCTGGGGTCGTATTTGCCCGTCTCGATCGCGTTGACGCTCTGGCGCGATACTTCAATGCGCTCGGCGAGATCGCCCTGGCTCCAGTCCCGCTCGGCGCGGAGCACCTTCAGGCGGTTCCTCATCAGCAGCCGCCGTCGCCGAGGGTGAACCTGTTGACCAGGCCGCCGACGCCAAGCCCGAAGAACCAGGCGATCACCACATAATAGCCGTCGACCCGGCCGATGAGGCCGAAGCTTTCGAGGAAGCCCCAGATGGTGGCCGCGCTCAGCGAGAAGCCGCTGGCCCAGAGCGTCTGCCGCACCATCAGCATCCGGACATATTCGTCCTGCTCCTCCACCAGGTAGCGGCCGATCGCGCCGATAATGCCGATGATCGGCAGCGCGGGCAGGATCGCCACGGCATAAGCGAGCGGGCCGGAAATCAGCCGGTGCCTGAAGCCGTAGACCGCGCTCAGGAGGAGGAGCACGTAAAGCAGGCTCAGCCACAGCACGCGCCAATTGTAGTGTTTCCACGCGGGGGTGCGGAGCATGTCAAGCAACCTTTCTAGTTAGTCAAGGTCGCTTTACAGCACGACTGGCCCCCTGTCAAGGGTGCTGGATAATATGCACTTGACATACCACAGTTCGGAGGGTAGAACGGCGCCATAGGAGAGACCTAATGCCTGCCGTCGACCTCACCGATCCGATCTTCACCAATGAAGAAGCCGCCCGCGCCCACTTCGAAGCGATCCGGTGGCCGTCTGGCAGGATTTGTCCCCATTGTGGCACGGTGGATCGCTCCACTCTCTTGAAGGGCAAAAGCACCCGCCCCGGCCTCTACAAGTGCAACGACTGCCTTCGCCCCTTCAGCGCCACCATCGGCACCATCTATGAGCGGTCGCACATCCCGCTTCACAAGTGGCTTCTCGCGACGCACCTCATGGTGTCGAGCAAAAAGGGCATCAGCTCCGCCCAGCTCCACCGCAACCTCGGCTTCGGCTCCTACCGGACCGCCTGGTTCATGGCGCACCGCATCCGCGAGGCAATGCGCTCAGACGACACCACGCCGATGGGTTCGGGCGGTGGCGACGTTTTCGCCGACGAAACCTACTTCGGCCGCAACCCCGATGCGCCAAAGAGCCGGACGCCGTTCCGCAACATGAACCAGATTCTCACCCTCGTTGACCGCGCCACTGGTCGCTCGGTTTCGATGGTCTTTGACGGCCATATCAGCGCCGCCAACATCATGCCGGTCCTCGAGGCCAATATCGCCAAGGAAGCCCGCCTTCTTACCGACGAGGCTCACCACTACCGGACGCCCGGCAAGGCCTTCGCGGCCCACGGTTCGGTAGCTCACGCGCGGGGCGAGTACGTTTCCCGCCAGGATCGCTCGATCACCACGAACCAGATCGAGGGCTTCTTTGGCATCTTCAAGCGCGGGATGCGGGGCATCTATCAGCATTGCGGCAAGCAGCATCTTCACCGTTATCTCGCCGAGTTCGATTTCCGCTACACTCACCGCCAAGCCGTCGGCACGAACGACGCGGAGCGGGCGATCCTCGCTGTAAAAGGGGCTGTCGGTCGCCGCCTGATGTATCAAAGATGTGCGGTCGCCGCCTAAGCCAGCGGTCCAGCCGAAGCGCCGGTCGCGCTGGCGCCCTAGGAAGCGATAGGTCTGCCGACCTTACCCTTGCGGGTGCCTCTCGGCTGCCTTTCCGGGGGAGTGGCGAGCATCCGCCGCACAACCTCGTCACGTCTGGCGGCGATCTCTTCCTCGGTGAAATCCTCGGATTCCTTGACAATCGGGCGCATTTCGGTAATCTCCTCGCCGCCTGAAAGGGCACGGAACAAGCCGCGCCGCCGGGCGGTCAACCCCAGCGACGCGGACATGTTCAACCCTTTCTCATAGGCATCACCTGCCTTCCGTGCATTGCCCGGGTCAGGGGCGGGGTTAGTGGGTGACCAACCCACCGGAATACGGCCAGAGGGGTCCTACCCCCTCTGGCCGATCTCGTTTCAGCCAGCGTCGGTCTTCCTTTCGGCGAATAGCGGGCTGACGTTCGGGGGAAGATGCCGACCGCTCGGATCTTCCTCCCCCTCGGGGAGGGGGGCTCGATCCGGGTGATACATGAGGCCATCGACCTCCACGATCTTCCCGCCTCGAATATAGCGCAGGACATTGTTGTAATAGGCGTTCACATTGCGGTCGAGCTGCTCGGCGAACTTCGGAGTCTTCCGAATCTCCTCCTTAAGTTCGAGCCGCGTATAGCCCTTCTCCGCCTTGAGGAGGATTTCGAGCATGGCCTGACTCATCGTCCCCGCGCTACGGCGGTCTTCCCGCTGAAGCCGAGGGATTGACGGTGTTGACGCCGGCGACGAAGCAAGGCTGACCCCCAAGAGTTCAGCGATCTTGGCGGCCTTCCGATCAATCTCCACGATCCGGGCAACATGGGTGGCGCGCTCCGATTGGAGGGCCTCCATCTCGGCGAGGACTTGGGCGACAGGTGAGGGATTCTCTTGCATGAGTCCCACCTACCCGAATCCACCCGACTTCGTCAACCGCCATCCCTCCAAAAAATGAGAGCGCCCGGACTGTCGGAGGGAAAAGAGGACATCATGTCCGGTATGTTAAGTGCATATTATCCAGGGTGCTTTACAGAAGCCTAGTGGCAGATGTTCGAGAGCGCGGCCCATTCCTCCGGACTCAGCGACGGCCGATAGGCTGTGCCGTTGACGGCGCTGGCGCGGAAGCGGGCTTCGCGCTCGGCGGTGAGCGGGTGGGTCGAGAGGTAGCCGAGCGCGGCGTCGGCGCGGCCGAAAATCTTCTCCTGCTCGGCGAGACTGTGGAAGAAATCGGCGGTCGGCGCGGGCGAGATTCCGGCGCGCCTCAAAGTGACGATCGCGTCCCCGTCCGCCTGCGCCTCGGCGCCGCGCGAATAATGGAGCGAGCCGAGCGTGTCGATGCCGGAACCGGCGCTGCCGCCGAGCACGCTGATCAGGGCGCTGAAGCCGAATTCGCGGATCATCGCCTGGGTGACGTGCCGCTCCTGGACATGGCCCATCTCGTGGGCGAGCACGCCGGCGACCGCGTCCGGGCCGGACGCCTGCTCGAGCAACTTGTCAAAGATGACGATGTTGCCGCCCGGAAGCGCCGCCGCGTTGACGATCGGCACATGGACGACCCGGATGTTGAGCCGGTCGGAGTCGGAGCTGAGCTCGCGCGCGAGCTTGCGCAAGGCGGCCTGGCCGTCGGCGTTGGTGCAGAAGCGGCCGCCGAAATCGCCGACCAGGGCGTCACCGAACTTCTTCTCCCACGAGGCCGGAACGTAGGGGGCGACGGCTGCGGGGAAGCGGTCGGCCCCGAACAGCACGGCGGCGGAGATGGCAAGGGCGATGAGGATCGACGGGACCAGACCGGTCCGATCGATCCACCGGCCGTATTTCTGGCGCCCGGGCAGCGCTTCGGCGATCTCCCCGACCGGGCCGGTGAGACCCAGCCGCCAGCCCGCGATGTCCGTGCGGCCGTACACATCGCCGTCGCGGCGCGACTCTATGTGGCAGAGCGCTTCGCCGGGAACGTGATCGGCGCCGCCGTCCGCGAATTCGATGTCGAGGCCGCCCCCGGCCGACGCACGCACCTCGACCGTCCGCCGGACGGCGCTCGATCCGTCGTAGAGCCAGCCCGGGACGGCCAAGACCGGCTTCCTAGAAGGCGCCGATGTCGAAGGCGTCGGCGAAGCCTTCCGCCTCGCGCGGCGCCGCCGCCTGCGATTGCAGCAGCGTGTCGAGGTTGATCTCCCCGGTCGCCTCGAGGTGCCTCACCGCGAACGACCAATTGCGGTAGCCGACGAACAGGAATCCGACGCCCAGAGTCACGATGATCAGGCCGATCGTGCCGAAGATCAGCTTCAGCCAGTCCTTGGTGCGGGCGGTGAACACGAAGTCGATTCCGCCCCACGAGGTGGCCTCGACCATCTGCCGGTAATAGGCGGCGTAATAGCTGAGGCTGGCGAGCAGGAAGCCGAGATAGACGATGAGGATGGCGACGACGCCCGCCGCGGCCGCCATTCCCGGGCTTCCGCCCGCGATGGCGGCGACGACGAACATCCTGCCGGCGACAATGGTCAGGATCAGGGCCCCGATCGGCACGGCGTAGACGAGCAGCCAGCGGCCCATCAGGCCTTCCCAGCTCGCGCCCGCCTCGATCGGATGCTGGCCGAAGCTCATCTTGTTCCAGCGGTCGTTCCAAAGGTTCGCCATCTTCCACGGGATGAGCAGGCCGAGCACCAGGCCGCCGGCGATCGTCTTCCACAGATATTGGTAGCCGTAGCCCCAGCCGCCGTCGCTGCTTCCGCCGCGAATGCCGTGCCAGTAGCTGCGGCTCAGCCGATAGCGGATGGCCCGGAACTGGGCGACTCCGATCAGGTAGAAGAAGACCAGGTAGGAGGTCAGGCCGACCAGCGCGACCGCGCCGCCCTGTCCGCGGATGGTCAGCGCCTCGATGAGCAGCCGAACCCCGAAGAAGAGCGGGCCGAGCACCAGCATGACGACGACGAAGCCGATGAACATCTCCTTGCCGGTGCCGGTCCATTCGAGCCTGTCGTCGATGAAGCGGGTCCGGCTCCACAGGTAGCGGCGCTCGCGGGCCTTGGCCCAGAAGCGGTAGATGCCGAGCGTCACCACGATCAGCAACAGGTTGGTGAGCGCGATCGGGAGATATTCCCGCCAGCTCCCTTCGAATATGAACGCGCTCTCCGGCTCCGCCTCCGCGGGCGCACTAACCCCCTGCATGTCATTCATTTTCTGCGAATCCCCCTTTGCGGGGAGACTGCAACGGCGGGAGCCGCGCCGCAAGCCCTTTAGCAAGCGGGGAACGGGGGTGGAGGAAGCACGCGTCACTCGCTACATGCCGCTGCGTTATGACGAAGCCTTTCAAGATCACCCTACCCGACGGCTCGGTGCGCGAGGTGGCGCCGGGGACGACGCCGGCGGAGATCGCGGCCGCGATCGGACCGGGGCTCGCCAAGGCGGCGCTGGCGGCGCGGGTCGACGGCGACGTCCGCGATCTCAATCGGCCGCTCGAGGGCGATGCGGAGCTGGCGCTGATCACGGCGCGCGACGAGAAGGACGCGCTCGAGCTGGTCCGCCACGATTATGCCCACGTCCTCGCCGAGGCGGTGCAGAACCTCTTTCCGGGAACCCAGATCACGTTCGGCCCGGCGACCGAGGACGGCTTCTATTACGATTTCGCGCCGACAGCCGAGCGCGGGCCCTTCACCGACGAGGACCTGCCCGCGATCGAGGAGGAGATGCGCCGGATCATCGCCCGCGACGAGCCGCTGGTCCGCGAAGTGTGGACTCGCGACGACGTCCGCGCCTTCTTCGAGAAGCAGGGAGAGGCGTTCAAGGCGGAATGGGTGATGGAGCTCCCCGCCGACGAGACGATCACCATGTACCGCTCGGGCGACTGGCTGGATCTGTGCCGGGGGCCGCACCTCGCCTCGACCGGCAAGCTCGACCCCAATGCGTTCAAGCTGACCCGGGTGTCGGGCGCTTATTGGCGCGGCGACCAGAAGAACGCGATGCTGTCGCGAATCTACGGCACCGGCTGGCTCAACAAGAAGCAGCTCGACGCCCACCTGCACCGGATGGCCGAGGCGGCGAAGCGCGACCATCGCAAGCTCGGCCAGGAGATGGACCTGTTCCACCTCCAGGCGGAGGCGCACGGCTCCGTCTTCTGGCACCCCAAGGGCTATCTGATCTGGCGCGAGCTCGAAGCCTATATGCGCCGCCGCATCGACGATGCCGGCTACCGCGAGGTCAAGACCCCGCAGATCATGGACGCGCGCCAGTGGGAGCAGTCGGGCCATTGGGGCAAGTATCGCGAGAACATGTTCGTGATCCCGGACGAGATCCCGAACACCGAGGAGGACGGGCCGGTCGTCTCGGGCAAAGCGGAATGGATGGCGCTCAAGCCGATGAACTGCCCGGCGCACGTCCTCATCTTCCGCCAGGGGATCAAGAGCTACCGCGACCTGCCGCTGAGGATGTACGAGAACGGCTCGTGCCACCGCAACGAGCCGCACGGGGCGCTGCACGGGCTGATGCGCGTCAGGCAGTTCACCCAGGACGACGCCCACATCTTCTGCCGGGAGGAGCAGATCGTCGACGAGGTGCGCGCCTTCTGCCAGCTTGCCGACCGCGTCTACAAGGATCTCGGCTTCGAGGGCTACGGGGTGAAGCTGGCGCTGCGGCCGGAGAAGCGCTTCGGGACCGAGGAAATGTGGGACCAGGCCGAAGCCGAGCTGCGCGCGGCGGTGGTCGCGGCCGGGCTGGCGACGCCGGACTATGGCTGGGAAGAGCTCCCCGGCGAGGGCGCCTTCTACGCTCCCAAGCTCGAATGGCACCTCACCGACGCGATCGGCCGCACCTGGCAGGTCGGGACGATCCAGTCCGATCGCGTGCTGCCCGAGCGGCTCGATGCGACCTACGTCGGAGAGGACGGCGAGCGGCACCGGCCGGTGATGCTCCACCGCGCGATCTTCGGCTCGTACGAGCGCTTCATCGGCATCCTCATCGAGCATTATGCCGGTCGCTTCCCGCTCTGGCTGGCGCCGGTCCAGGCGGTGGTGGCGACGATCGTCTCGGACGCCGACGATCATGCGCGCGACGTCCATGCGGCGCTGAATGCGGCGGGGATCCGGGCCGAGCTCGATCTTCGGAACGAGAAGATCAACTACAAGGTGCGTGAGCACAGCCTGGCGCACGTCCCCTATTTATTCGTTCTCGGCAAGCGCGAGGCGGAGGAGCGGACCGTCGCGCTTCGCCCGCTCGGCGAGGGCGCACGGCAGGAGGTGCTGGGCCTCGACGAGGCGGTGGCGCGGCTGGGGGCCGAGGCGATCGCGCCGGATCTGCGCTGACGCGGCGCGGCACCGCGGCAACAGCGGCGCGGGAAAAATCCGCCGCCGCGTGCGTTCGTCTTTCATTGCAGGAACGGAAACACTAGGTAGGGCCGAACCGGAAACCCAAGGAGGCTTCACTATACGTCCGCCCATGACCCGGCGCCCGATGGCGCCGCCGCTAAACGGCCCCCGCTACAACGAGTTCATCTCCGTGCCCAAGGTGCGCGTGATCGATGAGAATGGCGA
>JAXDPA010000046.1:0-5123 GCA_034668685.1 Sphingomonadales bacterium
ACGACGTCATCCACAGCTTCTGGGTGCCGAACCTCGCCGGCAAGCAGGATCTCATCCCCGGCCACGTCAACGACATCGTCCTGGTTCCGCAGCGCCTCGGCCAGTATCGCGGCCAGTGCGCCGAATATTGCGGGCTGCAGCACGCCCACATGGCGCTCGACGTCATCGTCGACTCGCCCGCCGACTTCGAGCGCTGGATGGCGCAGCAGGAGCAGACCGCGCAGCTTCCGACCGACCCGCAGGCCCTCGCCGGCTACAAATTCTTCATGACGAAGCAGTGCAGCTCCTGCCACGCCATCGCCGGCACCGAGGCGGGCGCGACGGTCGGGCCCGACCTCACCCACGTCGCCACCCGCAAGTCCATCGCCGCCGGAACTCTGCCCAACGGCATCGGCCCTCTGCACGCCTGGGTCGCCGACCCGCAGGGCGTCAAGCCGGGCAACAACATGCCCTATGTCGGCCTCAACGCCGACGAGCTGCACAACGTCGTCGCCTATCTGGAGACCCTGAAATGACGGCGCGCCTTCACCCGTCATCCCAGCGAAGGCTGGGATCCATGCGGGCTCCGTCGCGGGGATCGCAATCAGCATGGACCCCAGCTTTCGCTGGGGTGACGGGGAACGGAGACACGCTGAAATGACGGTGCTGTCGGGCCAGGACCTGCCGCGCGACGGCAAGGATCTGCAGGGCGCCGCGCTCGCCGCCCGGCTCGAGCGGACGTGGAGCGACGCGCCGGGCTTCTGGGGCTGGCTGACCACGACCGACCACAAGCGGATCGGCCTTCGCTACATCGTCACCGCGATCATCTTCCTGAGCCTCGGCGGAATCCTGTCGCTGGTCATGCGCCTGCAGCTGGCGACGCCGGAGAGCGGCCTGATCTCGCCCGACCGCTACAACCAGCTCTTCACCATGCACGGCACGACGATGATGTTCCTCTTCGCCGTGCCGGTGATGGAGGCGATGGCGGTGTTCCTCGTGCCCTTGATGATCGGCACCCGCAACATCTCCTTCCCGCGGCTCAACGCCTTCTCCTACTGGATGTACCTGTCGGGCGGGGTGATGCTGTGGGTGGCGTTCGTCCTCAACATCGGCCCGGACGCCGGCTGGTTCGCCTACACGCCGCTCTCCGGCCCGCAATTCTCGCCGGGCAAGAGGGTCGACGTCTGGGCGCAGATGATCACCTTCACCGAAGTGGCCGGGCTGGCGGTGGCGGTGGAGCTGGTCGCGGTGATCCTCAAGCAGCGCGCGCCGGGCATGACCCTGGCGCGCATGCCCTTGTTCGTCTGGGGGGCGCTGGTCACCGCCTTCATGGTGATCTTCTCGCTGCCCTCGGTCGCGCTCGCCTCGAGCTTCCTGATCTCCGACCGGCTGGTCGGGACCCATTTCTACAACCATTACGAGCATGGCGACGCCCTGCTCTGGCAGCACCTCTTCTGGTTCTTCGGCCACCCCGAGGTCTACATCATCTTCCTGCCCGGCGCCGGCTTCGTCAGCCAGATCACCGAGACCTTCTGCCGGCGGCCGGTCTTCGCCTACCCGGCGATGGTGCTGGCCTTGGTCGCGACCGGGCTGCTCGCCTTCGGGGTCTGGGTCCACCACATGTTCGCGACCGGGCTGCCGCGCATGGGCTATGCCTTCTACACCGCGGCGAGCATGGCGGTGGCGGTCCCGGCCGGGATCCAGATCTTCTGCTGGATCGCGACCATGTGGGACGGGCGGCCGCGCTTCCGCGTGCCTTTGCTCTACGTCGTCGCCTTCATCGTCACCTTCGTGATCGGCGGCCTCTCCGGCGTCATGCAGGCGAGCGTTCCCATCGACCTCCAGGTCCACGACACCTATTTCGTCGTCGCCCATTTCCACTACGTGCTGATCGGCGGGGCCGTCTTCCCGCTGCTCGGCGCCTGGACCTACTGGTTCCCGAAGGCCTGCGGGCGGATGATGTCCGAGGGGCTCGGCAAGGTCAGCTTCTGGATGGTGTTCCTCGGCTTCCAGGTCGCCTTCTTCCCGATGCACATATTGGGCCTGATGGGGATGCCGCGGCGCGTCTACACCTACCCCGCCGGAATGGGCTGGGACGAGATGAACTTCCTGTCGACGATGGGCGCCTTCATCGTCGCCGCGGCGATCCTCCTGTTCCTCGTCAACGCGGTCAACAGCTGGTTCCGGGGCGCCGTCGCCGGCCCCAATCCCTGGGACGCTCCGACGCTCGAATGGGCAATGTCCTCGCCGCCCCCGCAATATAATTTCGAGCACATCCCGGTGGTGACCAGCCGCACCCCGCTCTGGGACAATCGCGCCGCCTTGCCGGTGATGACGGGCCTCAGGGTCGACGACCGCGAGCTGCTGCTCACGACGGTGATGGACGCCGAGCCCGAAGGCCGCGAGCCGTCGCCGATGCCGACCGTCTGGCCGTTCGGCGCGGCGATGGCGACGATGTGTATGTTCATCTCCTCGATCTTCACCCCTTGGGCGATCCTGATCGGCACCTTCCCGATCGCCGCCGCCCTCATCGCCTGGTTCTGGCCGAAGGGCCCGCCGAGCGTCGAGCCGGTGATCGAATGAGCGCGCTCCCCCCGAAATTCGAGGGCGACCTCGCCCACCTCCCGACCCACGGCTTCGGGCCGAAAAGCCTGACTTTCTGGGGAGTCATTGCCTTCTTCATGATCGAAGGCACTGGCTTCGCCCTCGCCGTCGGCACCTATTTCTTCCTCGAGGGGCTCGAGGACAATTGGCCGCCCGACCCGTGGCTGCCGCCCAATCTGCTGGCCGGGACCCTGTTCACGATCTTGATCGTACTCAGCGAGATCCCGAACACCCTGGTCAAGCGCGCGGCCGAACGGCACGACCTCGCCGCCGTCAAGCGCTACATGCTGATCCTGCTGCCGGTCTTCGCCGGGCTGGCGGTCCTGCGCGGCTTCGAGTTCGCCTCGCTGAACGTCTGGTGGACCGACAATGCCTACGGTTCGATCCTCTGGGCCCTGCTCGTCCTCCACACCACCCATATCGGGACCGACATCATCGACAGCCTGGTGCTGACCGCCCTGATGTTCACCCGCCATTCGGCCGAGAACCGGCGCGTCGTCGACGTCTCCGAGAACGCCATGTACTGGCGCTTCGTCTGGCTGTGCTGGCTGCCGATCTACGCGCTCATCTACTGGGTGCCGAGGTGGGTGGCATGAAGCTCAGGCGCGAGACCCGCGACAATCTCATCGCC
Organism: Sphingomonadales bacterium; assembly: GCA_034668685.1. Taxonomy (GTDB): domain Bacteria; phylum Pseudomonadota; class Alphaproteobacteria; order Sphingomonadales; family Sphingomonadaceae; genus Allosphingosinicella. Next base: position 3,215 of record JAXDPA010000046.1, read on the forward strand.
TGGACCGCTCTCTTCACCGGCGCCTTCGCGTGGTTCGGCTCGCAGCAACTTGGGTCGAACTGGGTGATCGCCGGCTGCAGCCCCGGCGACGGGCTGTTCGCGTTCGTGATCAGCCTCATTGCCCTGGCCCTGATCGTCGCCGGCGGCTTCTGCTCGTTGAACGTCTGGCGCGGCGGCGACGACGAGGCGCCGCGCTCGTTCGTCGCCCTGGTCGGAATCCTGACCTCCGGCCTGCTCGCCGTCGCCATCATCCTGCAGGGCGCGGCGGGCCTGATCATTCCGAGCTGCTTCGGATGAAGCGCCTCGCCGCCTCCCTCCTGCTCGTCCTGCCGACCGCCGCCTCCGCGCACGGCGGGAGCGAGGAAGGCTGGAGCCCGGAACCGGCGGTGGTCGTCCCTCTCCTGCTGCTCGCAATCCTCTACGCGGTCGGCTTCGCGCGCCTGCGAGCCCGCTCCGGCCAGGGCCGCGACGACCTCGCGCGCGGCGCCGGCCTGTTCGCCGCGGGCTGGCTGGTCCTCGCCGGGGCGATCGCCTCGCCGCTCCACCAGGCGGGCGAGCGCTCGTTCACCATGCACATGATCGAGCATGAGCTGATCATGCTCCCCGCGGCCCTGCTCCTGGTTCTCGCCCGGCCGGGCCCGGTCCTGCTCTGGGCCTTTCCAACGCCGATCCGCGGCGCCTTCGGTTCGGTCGCCCGCTCGGGAAAGGGGATATGGGCCGTCGCCTCGACCCCGGTCGCGGCGACGATCCTCCAAGGCGCCGCTTTGTGGCTGTGGCACATGCCGCCTTTGTTCGACCGGGCGCTCGACAGCGAGGGCTGGCACATCGCCCAGCACATGTCCTTCCTGCTCACCGCCTTGCTGTTCTGGTGGGCGATGGCCCATGGCAAGGCGGGGCGGCAGGGCTACGGCCTCGTCGCTTTGTGCCTGTTCGTCACCACCCTGATCGGCGGCGCGCTCGGAGCCCTGATGGCCTTCTCGGCAAGCCCCTGGTATTCGGGCTACGCGGCGATGGGGATGACTCCCGCCGGGCTCAGCCCGGCCGAGGACCAGCAGCTCGCCGGCCTCATCATGTGGATTCCGGGCGGCGTCTTCCACGCCGCCGCCGCCCTCTTCTTCCTCTACCAGTGGCTGAAAGCGAGCGAGGTCGGCCATGCCGTCGCGGCGGAATAAGCCCCTCTTCATCACCTCTATCGTGGTCGGCGCGATCGCGCTGGCGCTGCTCGGCTTCTACGCCGACAGCCGCTACGAGGCCGCCGACCTCAAGGCCAAGGTCGAGGCGATGACGATGGGCAAGGTCGCCGCCGGCCAGCAGGCGTTCGGCAAATATAATTGCGGCGGCTGCCACACGATCCTCGGAACCTCCGGCGCCAACGGCACGGTCGGCCCGCCGCTCGACGGGATCGCGGCCCGCGGCATCATCGGCGGGCGGCTCGCCAACAAGCCGGACAACATGATGCTGTGGATCCAGCACCCGCAGCAGGTCTCGCCCGGCACGGCGATGCCCGAGCAGGGCGTGACGGCGCAGGACTCGCGCGACATCACCGCCTTCCTCTATACGAGGACATGATCCGCGCCGCGGTCCTGCCGCTCGTCCTCGCCGCTTGTTCCGCCGCCGCGCGCGCCGACACGCTCTACGTCTCCGACGAAGGCGACAATGTCGTCCACGTCATCGACTCGGCGAGCCTGAAGGAGACGGGAAGGCTCGACGTCGGCAAGCGCCCTCGCGGAATCGCTCTGTCGCCGGACCGCAAGACCCTCTACGTCGCCGCCAGCGACAGCAACGACATCGCCGCCGTCGACCTCGCCACCGGCAAGGTGACGGCCCGCCTCCCCTCCGGCCCCGATCCCGAGACCTTCGCGCTCTCGCCCGACGGCAAGCGGCTCTACGTCGCCAACGAGAACGACAA
>JAXDPA010000047.1:0-26501 GCA_034668685.1 Sphingomonadales bacterium
ATCGACGCGCGGGAAATGGTCGAGGCCGCAGCCGGTGCAGCTCCGCCCCCAGCCCGCGCGGAACAGGCGGGTCGCCGCGCCGCAGCGGCCGCAGAACAGGTGCCGGTTGTGCCACTCGATCAGGCTCCGCGCCGCGCCCCAGACAGCCGCGTCCTCCGGGGCCATCCGGCCGAGGATGGCGAACACGCTCCAGGCGCGCTGCCCCGGCTCGATCCGCGGCACCGGCGCGAACAAGGGGGCGCCGCCGAGGAGGCCGAGGAAGATCAGCTCTTCCTCGGCCGCCTCGAGCGCGTCCCAGGCGAGCCGCTCGTCCGCGTCGAGCATCGGGTCGAGGCCGGCGAGCCGCAGCAGCCGCGCGTCCGCCGCCGCGGCCAGCTCGGCCAACCGGGCCTCGTCGAGCCGGAGATGGTCGGCGCGGTCGAGCCCGGCGCCGGTGAAGCCCGGCCTCATGCCGCCTGCCGCCACTCGCGGCCGCGCGCCGCCAGCTTGGCGAACAGGGTCGGGAGGCCCGCCTCGCCGAGCCGATCGACCGGCCACCACAGGCCGTCCTGCCTAGTCTCGGCGGCGGCGCAGAGCAGCCGCATGGTCAGCGCGAAATGGGTGAAGACATGGTCGACGGCCCCCGCCTCGCGCCATTCGGCCGCGGCCGGCGGTGCCTCGGGAAGCGCCAGCATTCCGCCGAGCAGGCCCTTGGCGGGGCGCCGGACGAGAAGGACATCGCCGTCATGCTCCAGCCAATAGGCGATGGCTTCGCGCCGCGGCCTCGGCGCTTTCGCCGCCTTGACGGGGAACCGCTCGGGCTCTCCCGCGGCGCGCGCCCGGCACATCGCGGCGAGCGGGCAGCGGCCGCAATCGGGCGAGCGCGGCGTGCAGATCGCCGAGCCGAGGTCCATCATCGCCTCGGCGAAATCGCCGGCGCTCTGGTCCGGGGTGAGGCGGTCGGCGAGGCGGTAGATCGCCTCGCGCGCCGCCGGCAGCGGCTCCTCCACGGCGAACAGCCGGGCGACCACCCGCTCGACGTTGGAATCGACCACCACCGCGCGCCGCCCGAAGGCGATCGCCGCGATCGCCGCCGCCGTATAGCGGCCGATCCCCGGCAAAGCTTGCAGCCCGTCCTCGCTGTCGGGGAAGCGTCCTCCGAGATCGGACGCCACCTTGCGCGCGCAGGCGACGAGGTTGCGGGCCCGCGCATAATAACCGAGGCCCGCCCAGGCCGCCATCACCTCGGCCTCCGGCGCCTCCGCCAGCGCCCGGACATCCGGCCAGCGGCGGGTGAAGGCCTCGAAATAGGGGGTGGCGTGCCGCACCGTCGTCTGCTGGAGCATGATCTCGGACAGCCACACCCGATAGGGGTCCCGCCGCCCGCCTTGCGCATTTCTCCACGGCAATCGCCGCTTATCCACAGCAAACCAGCGCAGAAGCGCCTCGGAAGCATCGACGGCCATGGTTCCGCTATGCCATGGTCGAAGCCATGGCGAAATCCGGCGGAACGGTGAAAAGCAGAGCGGGCGAGAAGCCGCGCGCCTATCGCGCCCGGGCGGTGTCCGACATGCTTCCGGAGATAGGCGGAGCCGCCTTCCGCCGCTTCGGTTTCGTCCAGTCGTCGGTGGTCAGCCGCTGGCGCGAGATCGTCGGCGAGCGCTACGCCCGGGTCTCCTCGCCCGAATCGATCCGCTTTCCCCAGGGCAAGCGCTCCTGCGGCGTGCTCCATCTGGTCGTCGAAGGCGCCCATTCGACGATGATGCAGCATGTCGCGCCGACGATCGTCGAGCGCGTCAACCGCTTCTTCGGCTATCCGGCGGTGGAACGGGTGCAGTTCCGGCAAGGCGTGGTTCAGCTTCGCCCGGCGAAGCCGCAGCCGGCGCCTCCCTCGCTTCGGCCGCTTCCGGCGGAGCTTGGGGAATCGCTGCGCGCCGTCGCCGATCCGGAGCTGCGCGCGTGCCTGGAAGCCTTGGCGAGAGGAGTCGCCGACGAGACGGCGCCGCCGACGACGGCCATCCCCGTCGTCGGCACAATCGGAGAGAGGAAGTGATGAGAGCCAGTATCGCGATCGGGGCCGCGGCCCTTGCCCTGCTCGTCGCCGGCTGCGGCGGGGGAAGCAACAACGGCAGCACCGAGGTCAGCAATGCCCCGCTCAAGCAGATTCCGGCGCCGAACGGCGACTGGACCCAGACCGTCGCCGAGACTCCGGAAGGCGGCATGCGCATGGGCAATCCCGACGCGCCGGTGAAGCTTATCGAATATGCCTCGGTCACCTGCCCGCACTGCCGCGAGTTCGAGGAGCAGGGCCTGCCGCCGCTCCGGGACAAATATGTGAAGAGCGGCCAGGTCAGCTGGGAATTCCGGCCCTACATGCTGTTCCCGAGCGATCCGGGCCCCTCGATGCTGCTTCGCTGCCAGGGGGCGACGCCCTTCTTCCGACTGTCCGAAGAGCTCTATGCGGACCAGCCCAATTGGGTCGGCCGACTGCAGGCGGTGCCCGAGGCGCAGATGCAGCAGATCTCCGAGATGCCCGCGACCGAGCGGCCGAAGCAGCTCGTCAAGCTCGCCGGGCTCGACGAATTCTTCCGCGAGCGCGGCATGCCGCAGTCGAAGGTCGACGCCTGCCTCGGCGACCCGGCCAACCTCAACAAGGTGGTCGCCCTGACCGACCTCGGCACCAAGCAGGGCGTCACCGGCACTCCGACCTTCTTCATCAACGGGAAGATCGTCGACAATACGGCGAGCTGGGCGGCGCTCGAGCCGCAGCTGAGGAGCGCCATCCCGTGAGACGGGCGGCGCTTTTTCTCGCGGCATTCGCTCTCGCCATTCCGGCCGGGGCGGCGCCCGTTCATCGGGCGCCGCCCGCGCCGGCGGCGCGCGACTGGTCCCGGACCGTCGTCGCCACTCCGGAGGGCGGCTTCCGGATGGGCAATCCGGCCGCGCCGGTGAAGCTCGTCGAATATGGCTCGCTCACCTGCCCCCATTGCGCCGCCTTCGCCCGCGAGGGGACGCCGCCGCTGGTCGCCAAATATGTGCGCACCGGCAAGGTGAGCTACGAATTCCGCAATTACATCCTGAACAGCATCGACGTCTCTGCAAGCCTGGTGGCGCGCTGTGCCGGGCCGGTCGGCTTTTTCCGTATCGCCGAGACGCTGTACGCCACGCAAAAGCAATGGGTCGATCGCATCCTGGCCGAAAGGGATCGGTTGAATGCGCTGCCGGAACCCCAAAGGCTCCCCCGGGTCGTTGAGATCGGCGGCTTCTACCAGGTCGCTGCGCGCTACGGCCTCACCGCGGCGCGGGCGCGTCAGTGCCTCGCCGATCCCCGAGGGTTGGAGCGGCTCGGCCAGATGTACCAGGCCGCCCAGGCGCTCGGAGTCACGGGCACGCCCACCTTCTTCCTCAACGGCAACATGCTCGACGTCAACGAATGGCCTTCGGTCGAGCCGCTGATCCGCCAGGCCACGGGGGGCTAGGCCGATGGCGGCGGGGGGCGCGTCGTGCAGATAAAACGGCTGAAGCTCAGCGGCTTCAAGAGCTTCGTCGAGCCCGCCGAGCTTCGCGTCGAGCCCGGGCTGACCGGAGTCGTCGGGCCGAACGGCTGCGGCAAGTCGAACGTGCTCGAGGCGATCCGCTGGGTGATGGGCGAATCGAGCCCCAAATCGATGCGCGGCGCGGGGATGGACGACGTCATCTTCGCCGGCACCGCGATGCGGCCGGCGCGGGACTTCGCCGAAGTCTCGCTTCTGCTCGAGCGGACGGCGGAGGACATGCCCGGCGACGTGACCCTGGCGCCTGTCGGCGACGTCGAGGTTACCCGCCGGATCGAGCGCGGCGCCGGCTCCGCCTACCGGGTCAACGGTCGCGACGTGCGCGCCAAGGACGTCGCCCTGCTGTTCGCCGACGCCGCCACCGGCGCCCACTCCCCGGCCCTGGTCAGCCAGGGCAAGATCAGCCAGGTCATCGCCGCCAAGCCCACCGAGCGGCGGATGATGCTCGAAGAAGCGGCGGGCATTTCCGGCCTGCACGTCCGCCGCCGCGACGCAGAGCAGAAATTGCGGCAGACCGAGACCAATCTCGCCCGGCTCGACGAATTGCTCGGCGACATGGAGTTTCGCGCGGCGGCGCTCCGCCGCCAGGCCAAGGCGGCCGAACGCTACCGCAAGCTCTCCGACCAGATCCGGGTGGCCGAAGGCCGCATGATCTTCGCCCGCTGGCGCGAAGCGGCGGCGGCGGCGGATATTGCGAAGCGGGAGGCCGAGGCCGCAAGCGCGGCCGTCGAGCGGTCGGCGGAGGCGCAGCGCGCGGCGGCGGCCTATCAGGCGCAGGCGGTCCAGGCGCTGGCCGAGAAGCGATCGGCGGCGCAGGCGGCGCGCGAGCAGGCGAGCGCGCTGGGGCACCGCCTCGCGACCTTGAGGGCCGAGCGCGATACTTTGGCCCGGCGCATCGCCGACCTGGCCGACCGGCGCGCGACGCTGCACACCGACCGGGAGCGCGAGTCGGCGCTCGGCGCCGACGCCAGGGCGGCACTCGAGCGGCTCGATCAGGAAGCACGCGACATCGCCGCCCGCCTCGAAGCCGCCGAAGCCGCGCGCGGGACGATCGACATCCGCACCGTCGAGCTCGAGGACGCGGCTCGCGCGGCCGAGACGGAGCTTGGCAAGGCGCGCGCCGTGCAGGCAGGGCAGCAGGCCGAGGCGCGGGTCGCCGAGTCCGCCCTCGAGGCGGCGCGCGGCCGGCTCGACCGCACCGAGGCGGAGCTCGCGAGGCTGGCCGAGCAAATGGGTGCGCTCGGCGAAGAGGCGCCGCTGGTCGAAGCGCTGGCCGCCGCAAAGGCGCGACGGGAGGCCGCGGAGACGCGGCTCGCCGCGGCCGGCGACGCGATCGCGGAGGCCGAGGCGCGGCGTCAGCAGGCGGCCGCGGCGCGCGATGCCGCCGAAAGCGAAGGCGCTTCGGCACGGGCGGCGCTGGCGGCCCTAGAAGCCGAGGCCACGGCGTTGATCAAGGCGGTCGAAGGCACCAGCGGCGACAGGGCGATCAACCACGTCAAGGCGGCGCCCGGCTACGAGCGGGCGCTCGCCGCCGCCCTCGGAGACGATCTCGACGCGGCGCTGGAAGGCGACGCGCCGAGGCGCTGGGCGGGCGCGGAGGCCCAGTCGGGCGATCCGGCGCTGCCGCCGGGTACGGAGCGGCTCGCCGACCAGATCACCGCCCCGGCGGCGCTGGCGCGCCGGCTGGCACAGGTCGCGGTCGTCGAGCGCGACGAGGGGCAAAGCCTTGCCGTCGGCCAGCGTCTGGTCACTCGGAACGGAAGGCTTCGGCGCTGGGACGGTTTCGTGGCCAGCGGTCTCGGCGCCGCCGCCGCGGAGCGGCTGATCCGGGCCAATCGCCTCGCCGAGATCGAGCAGGCGTTGCCGGTCGCGGCGGACTCGGCCGACGCGGCCGAGGCGCGCACCCGGCAGGCGCTCACGGCGATGCAGGCCGCGCGCGAGGCGGCCGACGGCGCGCGGCGCAGCGAGGCCGAGGCCTCGTCGGCGATACGCGAAGCGGCGCGGGCGGAGGATTCGGCGCGCACCGAGATCGAGCGGCTCGACATCCGGCGCACGGGCCTGGGCGAGCGGGTCGGGCAGGCGAGGGTCGATGCGGACGAGGCCCGCAAGGCGCTCGACGCGGCGGAGGCCGTGGTCGCCGCACTCCCGGATGCCGCGGCCACCGAACATTGGGTCGCCGGGCTCCGGGCCGCGGCCGAGACGGCGCAGCAGGCCCTCGCCGAGGTGCGCGCGGAAGCCGCGACCCACGCCCGGGCGGTCAGCGCCGACCGGCAGCGCGCCGACGCCGCCCGCAAGGAGGCCGCGCAATGGATCGTCCGCGCCGCCGAGGCGGAGAAACGCGGCAAGGACATGGGCCGGCGGATCGCCGAGGCCGAGGCGGAGGCCGAGCGGCTGGCCGACGCGCCGGAAGCGATCGCCGGACAGATCGAACGGATCGAGCGGGAGGCCGCCGAGGCCGCCGCCGCTGCCGAGGCCGCCGCCGCCGCCGAGCGCGAGGGGGAGGCGGCGCTGAGGACGACCGAAGCGCGGCTGGCGGAGGTCGGCGAGGCGCTCGCCACCGCCCGCGAGGCGCGCGCCGGCGCCGCCGCCCGCCACGAGAACCAGGAAGCGCGGCGGATCGAAATGGGCCGGATCTCCGGCGAGCGGTTCGAATGCCCGCCGCCTTTGCTCCCCGAAAAGCTCGGCTTCGAGGAGTCCGCCATCAGCGAGGCCGGCGACGAATCCGGGCGCCACGAGCGAATGATGCAGGAGCGGGAGCGGATCGGCCCGGTCAACCTCGTCGCCGAGAGCGAGCTCGCCGAGCTCGACGAGGGCCGCGCCGCCAGCCAGGCCGAGCGCGAGGAGCTGGGCCAGGCGATCCACCGGCTGCGCGGCTCGATCGGAAGCCTCAACCGCGAGGGCCGCGCCCGCCTGCTCGCCGCGTTCGAGGCGGTCGACCGCCACTTCCGGAGCCTGTTCACCACCCTGTTCGAGGGCGGCCAGGCCCATCTCGAGCTGGTCGAATCGGACGATCCGCTGGAGGCGGGGCTCGAGATCATGGCGCAGCCCCCCGGCAAGCGCCTCGCGACCCTCACCTTGCTCTCGGGCGGCGAGCAGGCGCTGACCGCCATCGCCCTGATCTTCGCTTTGTTCCTCACCAATCCGGCGCCGATCTGCGTCCTCGACGAGGTCGACGCGCCTTTGGACGACGCCAATATCGAGCGCTTCTGCGACCTCCTCGACCGGATGACCGGCGAAACCGACACGCGCTACCTGATCGTCACCCACAATGCGGTGACGATGAGCCGCATGCACCGCCTGTTCGGCGTGACCATGGTCGAGAAAGGCGTCAGCCGCCTGGTCAGCGTCGACCTGGGCGGCGCGGAACGCCTGCTGGCGGCGGAGTGACCTACGGCTGCGCTACCAGTGTCATGTCGAGACGTACCCTCTCGGCTTGTATGCCAAGCAAACCTGCGATTTGCTCCCGAGCATCTGCTAGAATCTCGTCGAGGGTGGCCTTTGGATTGGCAGACCGCTCTTGTGTAAATGCCATTTCAGGCTCGCCCTTCAGCCACTCAACAGAAACTTTAAGCGCGGTGGCAATCTTTGGCAACATTTCTGGCCGTGGGGTTGTATCCGCTCGGTCCCAGTGCCAAGCTGCCGTGGAGGTCACTCCAACCGCCTTGCTGAGAGCGTTGATGCTGAGCCCGGCAGCAAGGCGTGCCTTCTTAATCCGCTCGTGAATCTGTGCCATAAATGCTCCTCTCGAATGCAACGGAGCGTTTACCTGGATTGCACTTCTTGTCAAGTAAAAGGTTTATAAAACTTGCGGTGAGAGTAGAATGACAGCCGATGGCACTCTACATGCTGCGTTCACCCCGACCCATCCGCCGCGCGGCGCCGGGCCGGTTTCCGCGTGGCGCGGTTTCTTCGGCGAGCGGGCGCGGACCGCGGTCTATGGCTGGTCCGAGCTGGCGTTCAGGGATCGCTACATCCGCCGCAAGATCCTCGGCTTCAACGTTCACATCCCGCTCGATCCGGACCTCGTCCAGCGGGTGCTGCTCGACAATGCCGCCAACTACCAGAAGCCGCCGCTGATCAAGGCGCTGCTCGCGCCCGCGGTCGGGCGCGGGCTGCTGACGTCGGACGGCCCGCTGTGGCGCGAGCAGAGGAAGATCGTCGCCGCCAATTTCGCGCCGGCCGCGGTCGACGGACTCGTTCCCGAATTCGGCGAGGTCGGGCGCGACGCGCTGGCCCGCTGGGAGCCGGGCGTGCGCAACATGGCGCTCGAGGCGACCCGGGCGACGATGCGGATCATCTCCAACACCCTGTTCAGCGGCGATGCGCGGCTGACCAGCGAGGCGGCGATGGCCCATATCGCCGCCGCCCTCGAAGGGTTCAGCGAGGCGCGTATCCAGGCGATGCTCGGCCTGCCGCGAATCCCCTTGAGCCCGCGCGGCTGGCGCGGCCGGCGCGGCCAGATCTACCTCCGGAGCACGATCGAGGCGGTGGTGCGCGAGCGGCTGCCCGACGGCGGCGCGGACGATTTCCTCGGCCGGCTGATCCGCGGCCTCGGCGCCCGCTTCGAGCCGGCCGAGGCGACGACCCTCGCGGCCGACAATGCGATGACCTTCTACCTCGCCGGCCACGAGACCACCGCCAACGCGATGACCTGGACGCTCTACCTCCTCTCCGAGCAGCCCGAATGGCAGGATCGGCTCGCGGCCGAGGCGGAGGCGGCGCTGGCCGCCGGCGAGGATTCCGAGCTCCCCGACCGGCTGCCGCTGCTGCGCCGGGTGCTGGAAGAATCGCTCCGCCTCTATCCGCCGGCGCCGCGCTTCGACCGTCAGGCGGTCGCGGCGGACCGGCTCGGCGACCATGAGGTGCGCGAAGGCGACATCGTCTCGATCTGGCCGTGGCTGCTCCACCGCCACGAGGCGCTGTGGGATTCGCCCGACGTCTTCGATCCGGACCGCTTCTCGCCCGAGCGGCGCGCCGGACGGCACCGCTTCCAGTACATCCCGTTCGGCGCCGGCCCGCGCCTCTGCGTCGGCGCCCGCTTCGCCACCGCCGAGGCGCTCACCATCCTCGCCCACTGGCTCCGCGCCTGGCACTTCGCGCCGGCGCCGGGACGGGAGGTGAAAGTTCACGGCATGGTCACACTGAGGCCGGGCGGGGGCTTACCACTGCTTTTGGAGCGGCGCTAAACGCTATTGCGAATGATTATCAACAGCGATAGGACGCTCTCCAAAGGGAGTGTCCGTGATCGTTCGACTCGTCTCCGCCGCGGCGCTCGCCGCCGGCCTGGCTGGCCCCGCGCTCGCGACCGAGCCGATGGCGGCCGCGGCGGAGGCTGAGGCTGAGTCGATCGTCGTCACCGGCACCCGCGACTCCTACACGGTCCGGGAGACGAGCAGCGCGACGCGGACCCCGACCGATCTCAGGAATGTCCCGCAGGCCGTCTCGATCGTCACTTCCGAGCAGATCGACGACCAGGCGCTGCGCTCGATCGGCGACGTGCTGCGCTACGTGCCGGGCGCGGTGATCAGCCAGGGCGAGGGCCACCGCGACCAGATCGTCCTCCGGGGCAACAGCTCGACCGCCGACTTCTTCGTCGACGGCCTTCGCGACGACGTCCAATATTATCGCGGCCTCTACAATCTCGAGCGGGTCGAGATCCTCAAGGGGCCCAATGCGATGATCTTCGGGCGCGGCGGCGGCGGCGGCATCGTCAACCGGGTCACCAAGCGCCCCGGCGCCCGCGCCTTCGCCCGGGCCGGCCTCTCCGCCGACAGCGAAGGCGCCCGGTATGCCGACGCCGACCTCAACCGCCCGCTCGGCGGCGGCCTCTCCGCCCGCCTCAACGCCGCCTACGAGGCGCTGCGCAACTTTCGCGACGTCTACGACGGCCGGCGGATCGGCGTGAACCCGACCCTCGCCTGGGCGGGCGACCGGACGCGGATCGACTTCGGCTACGAATATGACGAGGACCGGCGGGTGGTCGACCGCGGCGTGCCTTCCGCGCGGGCCGGCACGCTCGCCGATCCGGCGCCGCCGCTCGCCGGCTATCGCGACGCCTTCTTCGGCGTGCCGGGCCTCAATCGAACAACCTTCCAGGCCCACGTCCTGAAGGCGGAGGTCGAGCACCGTTTCTCCGACGCGCTCACCCTCACGGCGCGTGGGCTCTTCGGCGACTATGACAAATATTACCGCAACGCGATGGCCCAGACCCCTGTCACCCTCGTCGGCGGAGTGCCGAAGGTCGGCATCGAGGCCTATGAGGATTGGACGAAGCGCCGCAACCTGATCGGCCAGGCCGACCTGGTCTGGCGGGTGAGGACCGGGCCGCTGCGCCACGTCCTCCTCGCCGGCATCGAGGCGAGCGGCCAGGCGACCCGGGTCGAGCATGTCAACGGCTTCTTCGACAGCGGCGTCGCGACGGTGAATGGCGGCCGCCGCACTTTCGTGCCGCTCGCCGAGCGGATCGCCGTTCCGCCGGTCGCCTTCCGCAACGGCGCCGGCTACCGGCGGGTGAGGAGCGACGCGGACGTGATCGCTTTCTACGTTCAGGACCAGGTCTCGATCGGCGACCATGTCGACCTGATCGCGGGCCTCCGGCGCGACCGGTTCGACCTCGATCTGACCGACCTCGCCGCCGGCGGACGCTACCGGCGCACCGACAGCCTCTGGTCGCCGCGGCTCGGCCTGGTCGTCAAGCCCACCGGGGCGCTCAGCCTCTACGCCAGCTACAGCCGGTCGTTCCTGCCCCAGTCGGGCGACCAGTTCGGCTCGCTCGATCCCACCCTGGCCGCGCTCGAGCCCGAGCGGTTCGAGAATCTCGAGCTGGGCCTGAAGTGGGCCGTCCGCCCCGGCCTAGACCTCAATGCCGCCGTCTACCGCCTCGACCGCACCAACACCCGCGCCACCGATCCGGACGATCCGTCACGCACCGTCCTGACCGGCGCCCAGCGCAGCAAGGGGCTGGAGATCGGCCTCACCGGCCAGGTCCGGCCGAACCTCCGGGTCAGCGCCGGCTATGCCTACACCGACGCCGAGATCAGCCGAACCACCGCCGCCGCGCCGGCCGGCCGCAAGGTCGCCCTGGTGCCCCGCCACCAGGCCTCTTTCTGGGCCCGCTACGACGTGACCTCTCGGCTCGGCGTGGGCCTCGGACTGTACCGCCAGTCGAAGAGCTTCACCTCGATCTCCAACACCGTGGTCCTTCCCGCCTTCACGCGGGTCGACGCCGCGGCCTATCTCAAGCTCACCAGGTCGCTCGAGGCGCAGCTCAACGTCGAGAACCTCCTCGGCACGCATTATTTCGCCTCGGCGTTCAACGACAACAACATCATGCCCGGCGCCCCGACCACCGTCCGCGCGACGCTGCGCTTCCCGTTCTGAGCCCACGCGGCTAAGCGGCGGCGGTGAACGTCGCCATCCTCCGCACCGGGTCGCCGCCCGACGCCCTCCTTTCGCGCTTCGGCGAATATGACGGCATGTTCGCGCGCCTGCTCGGCGCGGAATTTGAGACGACCGGCTACGACGTCCGCCGCGGCGAATATCCCGTCGCGGTCGAGGACCATCGCGCCTACCTCATCAGCGGCTCCCCGGCGGGGGTCTACGACCTCCTGCCGTGGATCGCTCCGCTCGAGGATTTCCTCCGCGCCGCCCGCGGCAAGGCGAAGCTGGTCGGCATCTGCTTCGGCCACCAGGTCATGGCCGAGGCGTTCGGCGGCCGGGTCGAGAAATCCGAGCGGGGCTGGGGCGTCGGCCTCCAGGATTACGAGATATGGCAGCGGCCGGGATGGATGGCGGGCGCGCCGGCGACGATCGCCGTTCCGGTCTCCCACCAGGATCAGATCGTCGCCCTGCCTCCCGATTCGGAGGTGCTCGCCGCCAACGCCTTCAGTCCGTTCGGAATGCTCGCTTATCCCGGCCAGCACGCGATCTCGATGCAGTTCCATCCGGAATTCGAGCCGGACTTCGCCCGCGCGCTGATCGAGGCCCGACGCGCCGTCCTCCCCGATCCGGACACCGCGATCGCCTCGCTCTCCGCGCCCGACGACCGCCCGACCGTCGCCACCTGGATCCGCCGCTTCCTCGCCGGCTAGCGGGCGAGGAACGCCTTGACGTCGGCCTGGAACCGGGCCGGCTGGTCGATCATGATGAAATGGTAGCTGTCGGGGATGCGCTTCAGCACCGCCTGCGGCGTGTTGGCGTAGGACAGCTTGAAATACTGGTCGATCTGCTCCGGCGTCACCGGCGCGTTCGGCGGGACGGCGTAGAGCACCGTCATCGGCACCTTGATCCGCGTGAGCTCCGGCCGGAGGTCGAGCAGGATCAGCTCGTACATCGCCTGTCCGGAGACGGCGCCGTCGCTGGCGAGCGACTCGGCGACGATCGTCGGCCGCGCGCTCTCCGTCTTCACCATTCCGGCGATGGTCTGCTCGATCGCCGCCTTGCGGGCGTCGCCGCTGCCCGACGAGATGCCCTTGCGGATCTGCTCGGCGACCGGACGGACGGTGTCCGGCGTCGCCGCCGGGCCGCCGAACATCGCGCCCATGAACGGGAACATGTCGACGACCATCACCTTGGAGACCAATTCGGGATGGCGCGCGGCGACCAGCATCGCCCAGCTGCCGCCGAGCGAATGGCCGACGATCGCCGGACGCTTGAGGCCGGCTTCCCTGATGTAGCGCGCGATCTCCTCGGCGACCGGCTCGACCACCGGCCCCGTCGCGTTCGCGCCCGGCGCGGCGCCGTCGAAGCCGGCGATGTGGATGAGATGGTAGCGATAGCCCGGCACCGCCGCGACGGTCGCATCCCATACCCGCGGCGAGGAGCTGAGGCCGGGGATCAGCACGACGTCCGGCCCCTTGCCCGTCACCTCGACGGAGAAACGATCGCTCTTGAACGGCGCGGCCGCGGCAGCGACGGCCGAGAGCGCCAGAAACGGCAGAAGCATCAGGCCCAACAATCTCACCACGGCAAATCTCCTGGGCACCGGTAGAGGGTGCCCGCGGCCCTAGTGTATCATGCGCGTAATACAGTCAAGCCGGACGCGGTCGTCTTGTCCTCCCCATCGGCTTCGCCGACAGGGAGGACTGGATGCAATGCGATCAGGCGCCCGCGAAAGTATTGCACTGGGCCGGGTCGCCGCTCTCGAGGCCCTTTCTCAGCCATTGCACGCGCTGCGCCGAGCTGCCGTGGGTGAAGCTGTCCGGGACGACATAGCCCTGCTCCTGGCGCTGCAGCGTGTCGTCGCCGATCGCCGCGGCGGCGCGCAGCCCCTCCTCGGCGTCGCCCGGCTCGAGCAGGGGCCGGCCGTCGCGCGCCTTGGCATTGGCCGCCCAGACGCCGGCATAGCAATCGGCCTGAAGCTCGACCCGCACCTGCATCGCGCTGCCCGCCTTGGCCGAGAGCGAGCCCTGCTGTTGCTGCACCTTGCCGAGCGTGCCCATCAGGTCCTGGATGTGGTGGCCGACCTCGTGGGCGATCACATAGGCCTCGGCGAAGTCGCCGGCGGCGTGGAAGCGGTTCTGGAGCTCGTCGTAGAAAGCGGTGTCGAGATAGATTCGGCCGTCGTTGGGGCAATAGAAGGGCCCCATCGCCGATTGCGCGGCGCCGCAGCCGGAATCGGCGGCGCGGTTGTAGAAATGGAGCGTGGTCGGGGCGTAGCGCTCGCCCGAGCGGCCGAGGATCGCGCCCCATGTATCCTCGGTGCTGGCGAGCACCTGGCAGGAGAGGCGCCGAGACGCGTCGGCGGTGCAGCTCGAGGTGCCGGATGCGGTGCCGCTCGCCTGCTGGGTCGCGACACCCGTACCGGAGCCGCCGACTCCAAGCCCGCCGCCTCCGCCAAGCGTCGAGAGCGCGCAATAGCCCAAGAGCAGGATCAGCACGCCGCCGATCCCGAAGCGGCTGAGCACGAGCCCGAACAGCAGCCCTCCCATGCCGCCACCTCCGCCACCGAACCCGAAGCCGCCGCGGGAGCTCCCCTCCTCGACATTGTCGCTCATCCGGTAGTCGTCGAGACGCATGCCCGCTCTCCTTCCTTCGCTGAATGCACCGGAGGGCGGGGCGGTTGCAAAACTTCCTCCACTCCCTGGAAGGGAGGGGCCGGGGGTGGGTTCCGCCGAAGGCGGCCAAGCCCTGCCGCATCGGGCTCGCTGCGCTCGCTACCCACTCCTAACCCCTCCCTTGCAGGGAGGGGGATTGCGTCGGGCCCTCCGTCCTCGCAAATGGCGGGCGCGCACCCATCCAAGGACCCCCCTTCCATGTTCCTCAAAGGCAAGACCGCCCTCGTTACAGGCTCGACCTCCGGCATCGGCCTCGCCATCGCCAAGACGCTGGCCGGAGAGGGCGCCAACCTGGTGATCAACGGCTTCGGCGACCCGGCGGAGATCGAGCGGGCCCGCGCCGGCCTCGAGCAGGCGAACGGCGGGCGCGCGCTCTACAGCGCCGCCGACCTTACGAAGCCCGAGGCGATCGAGGCGATGATGGCACAGGCCGAGGCGGAGCTGGGCGGAGTCGACATCCTCGTCAACAATGCCGGCACCCAGCATGTCGCGCCTATCGACGAGTTCCCGCCGGAGAAATGGGACCTGATCATCGCGCTCAACCTCAGCGCCGCCTTCCACACCATCCGTCTCGCCCTTCCGGGCATGAAGGCGAAGGGCTGGGGGCGGATCGTCAACACCGCGTCGGCGCACAGCCTCGTCGCAAGCCCCAACAAGGCGCCCTACGTCGCTTCGAAACACGGCATCGCCGGCCTCACCAAGGCGGTGGCGCTGGAGGCGGCCCAGGCGGGCGTGACGGTCAATTGCATCAGTCCGGGCTACGTGTGGACGACCCTGGTCGAGAACCAGATCCCGGACACGATGAAGGCGCGGAACCTGACCCGCGAGCAGGTGATGAACGACGTTCTGCTCGCCGCCCAGCCGACCAAGAAATTCGTGACGGTCGATCAGGTCGCGGCGCTCGCGCTCTTCCTCTGCCGCGACGAGGCCGCCTCGATCACCGGCGCCAACCTCAGCATGGACGGCGGCTGGACGGCGGCCTGACTTTCGCGATCGTCAGGCGCACCCGACTGGGATAGTCTCGCGGCGCCGAAGTTGGGGGCGGCGCGGAATGAGCGGGATGAGCCCATTCGAATTCGTCTTCTCGCTGTTCGGACTGCTGCTCGGCCTCAGCCTCGCCGAACTGCTCTCCGGGCTGGCGCGCACCCTGAAGCAGCGCAAGGCGGTTCGGCTCGGCTGGCTGACGCCGCTGCTCGGCCTGCTCGTCATGTTCGATCTCGGCGCCTTCTGGGCGCTCGCCTGGGCGATACGCGACGCCATACCCGCCAATTACCTGACCCTGATGATCGCGATGGTCGTCACCGGCCTCTATTTCCTCGCCGCGACCCTGGTCTTCCCGGACGAGCCGACCCAGTGGCCGGACCTCGACGCTTATTATTTCCAGCACAAGAAGCAGGTGCTGGGCGGAATCCTCGCCTCGAAGCTGCTCGCCCGCGGCGCCCAGTTCGCCCTGGGAGCGGTCGGCATGAGCTACCTCGCCGCCTTCGTCCTGTTCGTCGCGCTGACCCTCGCGCTGATGCTGGTCCCGGGCCGCAAGACCAACCTTGCCCTGCTCGTCCTGTTCCTCGCCATGTATCCCGCCTTCGCCTTCCTGGGTCTGGTGCTGCGGCTGTAAGCCGCGAACCCGGCCCCTAGCGGCAATAGGGGCCCGGCCCGAGGTCGAAGTGGAGGTGGTCGCGGTGGAAGGCGTTCGCGTCGGGACCGAGACCGACGCTGAACCGGCGGCAGCCGGAATCGTGGACCGCGCGCAGGAAGCGCCGCACGTCTTCGTCCGTGCCGTTCCAGCCGGCCGCGACGGTGATGCGCCGCCCGTCGGCGAGCAGGAATGCGCCGACGTCGACCGCGTTCGCCTTGCCGTGCTCGCTGAGCCGGGCGCCCGCCTGGCCGTTGACCGGCCGGCAGCTGTAGGTGCCGAAGCTCTCGATCTTGACGATTCGGCTGCCGAGCCAGGCGCGCGCCGCGGGCTGCACGGCGTCCCGCACCCACGCGGCAAAAGCCTCGGCGAGCGGGCAGGTCATCGCGCCGAGATTGGCGACCGGCGTGCCGAGGTCGATCAACTGCACCGCGCCGAGCGCCGAGCAGCCGCCCTCGAAAATCTGGTCGCGCAGCGGCCGGAACCCGATGCCTGCGTCGCTGAGGCGCGCGTAGCAAAGCCGTGTCTTCGCATCGATCTCGCCGGGCTGGGGCTGCGGCGCCGGTTTGGGCTCGCCGTGCGGGATGCACCCGGTCAGCGCCGCCACCGCCAGCAAGGCCCCCCATTTCCGCACGTCGCGAAGCTGCGCCGAGCGTCGGGCCGGGTCAATCGGCCAATCGCCGGTTGACACCCCCCGCACCGCCTCTACCCTGACCGACGGGCCACGCCGTCCCAACGCGGTGCGGGCTCTCTGGAAGGAGAGTCGTTGAAATGACCATCGAGAAGCCGGCGAAGGCCGGTGCGCTTGCGCGCCGGGAAAAACCCACTCAGCGCCCGGCGCGCCCCTTTTTCTCTTCCGGCCCCTGCGCCAAGCCGCCCGGCTGGGGCCCCGAGCATCTCGCTCTGGGGTCGCTCGGCCGGTCGCACCGATCGAAGCTCGGCAAGGCGCGATTGGGCCACGCGATCGAGCTCACCCGCAAGGTGCTGCGCGTTCCGGCGAGCCACCGCATCGGCATCGTCCCCGCCTCCGACACCGGCGCGTTCGAGATGGCGCTGTGGTCGATACTCGGGCCTCGCGCGGTGACCCTGCTCGCCTGGGAAAGCTTCGGCGAAGGCTGGGTGACGGACGTGGTCAAGCAGCTGAAGCTCGACGCGAACGTGATGCGCGCCGATTATGGCGAACTGCCGCCGCTCGCCGAGGTCGACCCGGCGTCCGACGTCATCTTCACGTGGAACGGCACGACCTCGGGGGTGCGGGTGCCGAACGGCGACTGGATCGCCGCGGACCGCGCGGGCCTGACCTTCGCGGACGCCACGTCCGCGGCGTTCGCCCAGCCGCTCGCCTGGGACAAGATCGACGTCGCCACCTTCTCCTGGCAGAAGGCGCTGGGCGGGGAGGGCGGCCACGGAATGCTCGTCCTCGGCCCGCGCGCGGTCGAGCGGCTGGAGAGCTATTCGCCGGCCTGGCCGCTTCCCAAGATCTTCCGGATGACGAAGGCCGGCAAGCTCAATGAAGGCATCTTCAAGGGCGACACGATCAACACGCCCTCGATGCTGGCGGTCGAGGATTATATCTTCGCGCTCGAGTGGGCGATCGGCCTCGGGGGCCTCCCGGCTTTGATCGCCCGCGCGGACGCCAACGCCGCCGCCGTCGACTCCTGGGTCGAGCGCACGCCCTGGATCGCCCATCTCGCCCACGATCCCGCCACCCGCTCCAACACCAGCGTCTGCCTGCGCTTCGCCGAAGCCGGGGACGGCGAGGCGCAGGCGGCCCTGGTGAAAAGGATGGCCGCCCTGCTGGAA
Source organism: Sphingomonadales bacterium (assembly GCA_034668685.1). Lineage (GTDB taxonomy): Bacteria > Pseudomonadota > Alphaproteobacteria > Sphingomonadales > Sphingomonadaceae > Allosphingosinicella. The sequence goes on from JAXDPA010000047.1 coordinate 17,025, forward strand.
GCGGAAGGGGCGGCCTTCGACGTCGCCTCCTACCGCGACGCGCCGCCCGGCCTGCGCCTCTGGTGCGGCGCAACGGTCGAGACCGCCGACCTCGAGGCCGTCTTCCCCTGGCTCGACTGGGCCTATTCGGAGGCGCGGCGATCGTGATGGGGAGCGTCACCCCAGCGAAAGCTGGGGTCCATACGGCCTCTTCACTCCACCAGACTCAGCATGGATGCCAGCCTTCGCTGGCATGACGAGGAAAACCCCAATGCCCAAAGTCCTCATCTCCGATCCGATGGACCCCAAGGCCGCCGAGATCTTCCGCGCGAGCGGGATCGAGGCCGACGAGCGCCCAGGCCTGTCGAAGGACGAGCTGAAGGCGATCATCGCCGATTATGACGGGCTCGCCATCCGTTCGGCGACGAAGGTCACGGCCGATTTGCTCGACGCGGCGACCAATCTCAAGGTGATCGGCCGCGCCGGCATCGGCGTGGACAATGTCGACATCCCCGCCGCCACCGCGCGCGGCATCGTCGTCATGAACACACCGTTCGGCAACTCGATCACCACCGCCGAGCACGCCATCGCGATGATGTTCGCGCTCGCCCGCGACCTCCCCGCCGCCGACTCCTCCACCCAGGCCGGCAAGTGGGAGAAGAACCGCTTCATGGGCGTCGAGCTGACCAACAAGATTCTCGGCCTGATCGGCGCCGGCAATATCGGCTCGATCGTCGCCGACCGCGCCCGGGGCCTCAGGATGAAGGTGATCGCCTACGATCCCTTCCTCACCCCCGAGCGCGCCATCGACCTCGGGGTCGAGAAGGTCACGCTCGACGAACTGCTCGCGCGCGCCGACTTCATCACCCTGCACACCCCGCTGACCGACCAGACCCGCAATATCCTCAGTCGCGAGAACCTCGCGAAGACGAAGCGCGGAGTCCGTATCGTCAATTGCGCGCGCGGCGGCCTGATCGACGAGGCCGCGCTCAAGGAGGCGCTGGAAAGCGGCCAGGTCGCCGGCGCCGCGCTCGACGTCTTCGTCGACGAGCCGGCCAGGGCCAATCCGCTGTTCGGCACGCCGGGCCTCGTCGCCACCCCCCATCTCGGTGCCTCGACCACGGAGGCCCAGGTCAACGTCGCGATCCAGGTGGCCGAGCAGATGAGCGAGTTCCTGACCCGCGGCGGCGTGACCAACGCGCTCAACATGCCCTCGCTGTCGGCCGAGGAGGCGCCGCGGCTGCGCCCCTATATGGCGCTCGCCGAGAAGCTCGGGTCGCTGGTCGGGCAATTGGAGGGGCGGCGGGCGCTCGGAGTGTCGGTCGAGGTCGAGGGCGCCGCCGCGCAATTGAACCAGAAGCCGATCACCGGCGCCGTGCTGGCCGGGCTGATGCGGGTCTATTCGGACAGCGTCAACATGGTCAATGCGCCGTTCCTCGCCCGCGAGCGCGGCCTCGACGTGCGCGAGATCCGCCACGACCGCGAGGGCGATTACCACACGCTCGTCCGGGTCACCGTGACGACGGCGCGGGGCGCCACCTCGGTTGCCGGCACGCTGTTCGCCGACGCGGCGCCGCGCCTCGTCGACATGTTCGGAATCCGGGTCGAGGCCGAGCTCGAGGGCGAGATGATCTATATCGTCAACGAGGACGCGCCCGGATTCATCGGCCGCCTCGGCACGCTGCTCGCCGAGGCCGGAGTCAATATCGGCACCTTCAACCTCGGCCGCCGCAAGGCCGGCGGCGAGGCGGTCGCCCTGGTCAGCGTCGACAGCCCGGTGGGCCCGCGGTTGGTCGAGCGCTTGGCGGGCTTGCCGGCCGTGAAGAGGGTCGAACCGCTGCGATTCTGATGGAAGCGGGGCGAGCCGGCGGTGACCGGCCTCGCCCGCTCATTCGTCCGGGTGGCAGATTCTGAACCCCTATTGTCAGTTTCGCCGCGTCGCCGTTGCGTATGATCGGCAGCCTGCCGAGAGAGGGAACTCGGTATCCGCGTGCCTTGGTGGCGGAAAAAGGTCCGAGCGCGACGCGCCGGAGGCGGGGCCGCTCTGTGGGGGAGCGGCCCCGTTTCCCTTTGAGCGGGCCAGGCGGCTTGGATGCCCGCGCGAGGCTGCTAATCTGGCCTCATGTGCAACCTCTACCGCCTTCGCGGCCCCGAGAACGTCGCGCGCCTGTTCGACGCTCGGCCGCTCGAGCTGCCGTTCGAGCCGAAGCCCGACACCTATCCGAAATACGAGGCGCTGGTGGTGCGCAAGGAGGCCGGCGAGCGCCGGCTCGAATGCATGACCTGGGGCATTATCCGCACCCTCCCCGGCAAGAGCGGCAAGCCGGTCAAGAAGGCGGTCACCAACGTCCGGAACCTCGACAGCCCTTTCTGGCGGAGCACCATCGCCAATCCGGCGCAGCGCTGCCTCGTCCCGTTCACCAGCTTCGCCGAGCCGCGGCCGGGCAAGGACCCGGAGACCGGCCGCCCCGCAAATTGGTGGTTCACTGTGCACGGCGAGGAATGCTGCGCCTTCGCCGGCATCTGGCGGTGGAACGAGGGCCGCGCCCGCTTCGCTTTCCTCACCTGCGAGCCCAATCCCCTCGTCGCGCCGCTCCACCCCAAGGCGATGCCTGTGATCCTCCAGCGCGACGACTACGATCGCTGGCTCGACGGCGAGGCGGCCGACGCCTGCTCCCTGGCCCAGCCCTTCCCGAGCCAGCTGATGCAGGTGGGCTGAGGCGCCTTACTCGTCCGCTTTGGGCGCCGCCCCGCGCGCCGGGCGCGGCGGATCGGCGCCGTTGCCGGTGGGGACTCCGGGACGGCCGGACCGGCGGGCGCGCTCGAGCGCGCGGCGGAGGTTGAGCTCGCTCCCGAAGCCGCACCGCGCCGCGACCTGCTTCAGCGAGACGTGGCCGGCCTTGAGCAGGGCGGTCGCCGCTTCGAGCCGCATCGCCGCGACCGCCGCGGCGGGCGTCATCCCGGTCGATTCGGTAAATCGGCGCGCGAAGGTGCGCGGAGTCATGTTGCACCATTCGGCGAGCTGTTCGACCCGAAGGTCGGGCGCCAAATTGTTGCGCATCCGGCGCAGCAAGGCGGCGAACGGCACTCCGGCGCGCACCTGCATCGCCAGGGTGTCGCCGACCTGCGGGTCGTCGGGATGCCGCCAGAGCGGAACGACCAGCGCCTCGGCGACGGCCAGCGCCGCCGGCTCGCCGAGATCCTCGGCGACCAGCGACAGAGTGACATCGATCGCCGCCGAGGCCCCGCACGACGTCCAGACCCGGCCGTCGCGGCGGGCGATCGGCCACCGCCGCGATCCGGGATCGGCCGGATCGCCCGAGCGCCAGTGCCGGGCGGCGCTGTCCCGCGAGGCGAGGCCGCTCGCGCACAAGGCCTCGACTCCGAAGCCGATGCCGCACAGGCGCTTGATCCGGCGCGCCTGGGCGTCGAGCCAGCCGGAGACGAACCGCTCCTGGGCTCGCTCGCCCGACCTGCCGCCGATCAGCACCAGCGTGTCGATCTCCGCCGCGCTCAGCGCGGTGAGAGGGTCGGCCTCGACCGTCAGGCCGCAGGCGGCGGCGACCCGCCCGCCATGCGCGGACGCCGTAGTGACTTCATAATATTGCTTAAAGTCATTTGCAGTCGCCAACACTTGGAGGGGTCCAGCGAGGTCAATAACCTCGAACTGTTCCTCCACTACCACCACGACCCGGTGAGCCTTCGCGTCTTTTCCGCTGACGATGTGGGGAGACGCGACCATCATAGCCAAATCGCGTCGCGGCTGCTCCGAACGCAACCGAACAAATAGTGTGTGGCAGGATTTGAACTATATTTGTCATTATCGTCCGAAACTCTGCGGCGTGTCTTGTAATCCGCGGCGCGACCGGCCTCGCCGCTCACGCTTCTCCGACCAGGCAGGGCGGACTCTTTCTGCCAAAACAGCATCAAATCCTGCCAAAGCGGCCTCCAGGTCGATCCCGCCGGGGGCGGCCGCCGCCGGCGAACCCGGCCCGATCCGCCGGCCGGCAGGCGGAGGGGCCCCGGCGCCGCCGCGGCCTTTCGCCGAGTCGCGTCGAACATAACAAGAACAGAAACGGAAAACAATTCGCCTACCGCCGCCGCCTGAGCTCGCGCTTCCAGTCGAGCTCGGTGGGCTTCGGCAGGCTGGTGTCGGTCGGCGCCTCGTCGACCAGCTCGAGCTCGGGGTTGCGCACTTCTTCGCCGTCGCGGTGGAGGCACATCAGGCAGACGCAGCGCTTGCGCACGTCGTCGAGCCGGTCGGCCCAGCCCCGGCGCCGGAACCGCCACCACAAGGCATGGCTGCTGAAGATCGCGACCCGGCCGCACCGCCGGCAGGTGAGCCTGATCGCGCCGTGCCGAACGGCGGCATCGAACAGGTCCTCCAGGGGATAGATGCTCGGCAGGTCGCTCACCCGGAACAGATAGCGAACCTTCGTACGAATCGGTACGCGCCGAATCTGCCAAAAAGCGCGCAGATTTTCCTCTTTTTACTCCGGACCGGTAACCGTATCGGCTACAATCCTAGACCACGTCCTTCCGAAACGGCTTGGCGGCGGCGCGTCGCGCGACAGAACAAATCCAAAACAAATCCGGAGTCGACTCATGCCGGCCCGTTCCGGAGCTATGCGGATCGCGGCCGGTCAGCGGCCGGCGGTCACGCACGTGCGAAGGTCAATGCGAAGGCGGCCCAACGACCGGGTCGCCCGGCCGGAACGGCCATGTCTTCCGCCGGTCCGAGTGGAGCAGCCGGTCCTCATATTCGGCGTTCGCATAATCGACCGGCAGGAAATAGACGTCCGGCCCGCCGACGAGGATCAGGCGCAGCCGCTCCCCTTGCCGGGTGAGCGCGTTGTCGCAGCTGGTCCGCTGGCCGACCGCGAAGAAGGCCTGGCCGGGTCCTCTCAAGACGCGATAGGCCCGCACCAGCGCCGGTTGATGCCTTTGAAGGGGCCTCACGATCTCTCCGTCCACCACCGCGCTCGCCTGGCTCAGCAACAGCCTCGCCTGGCGGCGCTTCTCCGGGATGCTCGGTTCGCGCGAGGTGAGCACCGCGCAGGCCCGAGCGGCGGCGGGGAGCGCGGCTTCCATCGCGCACAGCAGAGCGAGGACGATCAGGGGGCGGATCATGGCTTCACTATCCGCTCCAAAGGCGCCTGGGGCAATTCTCAGCAAGGCGCGGCGGCGGCTCGCTCGATGGTTTCGATCACGTCGCGCCGGGAGCCGCTCATCGCCAGCTCGGTGCCTCGGATCGGCTCGTCGACGTAGGGCATTGCGACGGTGATTCCGTCCACCCGGATCCGCATCGGCTGGTTGAGCAGCCGGGTCGTCTCGCGCTCGAGGCGGGGCTGGATCGACGGCGCGAAGGTCAACGTCAGAATGTCCCAGCCGGCCAGGTCTTTCCCGAGCGTGGTTCGGGCGGCGTCCGCCCCGCACAAATGGAGTGAGCCGATCCACAGACCGTGTTCGCCCGGCACGCGCGGATAGTCCTCCGGAAACAGGTCGACCCGCGGAGTCGGAGCGGCCACGAGGAGCAGGACGAGCAGCCGGTGCATCCACCCAACGTGCCGCCTCTCGCGCCGCACTTCAAGCGCATCGCCGGTCTCCCTCGCGTCTTCGCGGCTTCGCGTGAAACGAAAGGGGCGGCGCGGGAGGGGAGGCGTGACGGCTGTCACGCGAACCGGCGCCCGCGCCCGCTAATCGGTCGGCATGGCGCGAGCCGACCGGTGGCCGCGAACAAGGAGCGGGGCGATGAGCGACAAGGACCAGATCCCGGAGCTGATCCGGCGCGGGAGCAGCGCCGCCGGCCTCAAGGCCGCCCGGCTGGAGGCGGCCCGGGCGCTCGCCACCTATCCGCACAATGGCTGCGCGGTTCACCTCAGCGCCCTGCTGCGCCAATCGGGCATAGACGTCACGATGACTCAGGGGGCGGGCAGGCTGGCCCGGGCGATCGAGCGGCGCGGATGGCACCGGATCGCCGTCGGCAGCCAGCAGCGGGGCGATGTCGGAGTCACCTTCGACAACGATCCGACGCCTCCCGGGGCGGATCACATCTACCTGGTCATCGCGACCAACGGCCCCGACGAGATGCAGATCGCCGACAACCAGCGGTCGAGCGACGCGCCCCACACCCGCTTCGCGAGCGGACACGGCAAGACCCCCACGGAGTTCTTCCTGCGCGCGGTATGACGCTATCGCGACGGATGGACCGGAGAGTTCGCCCCTTTTTCGACGCGCGGATAACCGGGGGTTGACGTCTCTTCCCTCCTCCGCGCCCTCCGCGTCTCCGCGCGAACCAACCCTTCTTTGCGCCTTTGCGGCTGTGCATGAAACCAAGAAGGCCGAGGCTTCCGTCCCGTCCTCTCGGGAGGATGAACGTGGATCCCGGATCGGGTCCGGGATGACGGCTCAGGCGATCACTTCATCCGCTCGATCTGCTCGACTCGCGAGGAACTGAATCAATTCCGAGTCAGATCGAATTCGGATTCTCTCAGGCCGCGTGCGCCTTCGTGAACGGAAAAGGCCGGCGCTTGCGCACCGGCCTCCTTCCTTCAGCGGGCCCCCGCCGAAGCACCACTTCGGTGGGATTATTTCACGCGTTCGACCTGCTCGAACTCGAGCTCCACCGGCGTCGCTCGCCCGAAGATGCTCACACCGACCTTCACCCTGCCGCGGTCGAAATCCAGCTCTTCCACCAGCCCGTTGAAGCTCGCGAACGGCCCGTCCAGCACCTTGACGCTGTCGCCGATCTCGTAGTCGACGTTGATCTTGGTCTTGGGCGCGGCGGCGGCGGCTTCCTCCTTGGTGTTGAGGATCCGGGCGGCCTCGGCGTCGCTGATCGGCTGGGGCTTGCCGGAGGAGCCGAGGAAGCCGGTCACCTTGGGCGTGTTCTTGACGAGGTGGTAGACGTCGTCGTTCATCGAGAGCTTGGCGAGCACGTAGCCGGGGAAGAACTTGCGGTCGGAGGTGATCTTCTTGCCGCGGCGGACCTCGGTCACCTTCTCGGTCGGCACCTCGACGGCTTCGACCAGCTGCTCGAGGCCGAGCCGGCGCGCCTCGGACTGGATGGCGTCGCGCACCTTGTTCTCGAAGCCCGAATAAGCGTGGATGATGTACCAGCGGGACATTGGCTTGGGGTTCCTTGGGAGTCTCTAGTCTCGTCGGGCGGAGCGGGCGGCGGCGGCTAGCCGATCAGCGCCAGCAGCGCCTTGACGATGGCGTGGAAGGCGGAATCGACGCCGAAGAAGAAGAAGGCGAGGATGGTCGTCATGATCACCACCATCATCGCGGTGGCGACGGTCTCCTTGCGCGTCGGCCAGACGATCTTGGCCGATTCGGCGCGGACCTGGCGCAGGAAGTCGGTGGGGTTGACCTTGGCCACTTCGGCTCCGTCTTCGTTCGGGGCAGCCGCCGGGGACCGGAGGGCCGGTCAGCCGAGCTTTTGCCGATGCATGCGAGCCCTGCGAGATAGCGTCGGCGGGGGGCGAAGGCAAGGGCGGCGGCCGGCCCTCCCCTTGCGCGGGTGGGGCACGGCGGTTAGGGACCCGGGGACCGGCACAGGAGTGTAGCTCAGCTGGTAGAGCATCGGTCTCCAAAACCGAGGGCCGGGGGTTCGAATCCCTCCACTCCTGCCAGGCCGGAGCGAGGCGCGCAGCGATAGCAGGGCGCCGGTGCCCGCAGGGCACGGGAAGCCGCCGGCCGACGCGCGCAGCGCGATCGACGTCACGGGACTTGCTCCCGTGACGGCGGTTGGTGCCTCACCGAAGAGTCTGCAGTCCGTCACGGGACTAAATCCCGTGACGTCAGTCCTGTCCTCCGGATCGGGTCCGGGGGCTGGCTGGCCGGGCGTAGCGCTCTCTTCGCCCTGCTCGACGATTGCTTCGCAATCCTCTCCCTGTGCTCGGGCGCTACGCCGCGATGTCGTAGGGCTGGATTTCGCCGGTGAGGTAGAGGCTGCGCGCCTTGGCGCGGGAGAGCTTGCCGGAGCTGGTGCGCGGAAGGGTGCGTGGGGGCACCAGCTCGACGACGCAGTTCATTCCGGTGATCGAGCGCACCCGGTCGCGGATCGCTTCGCGAAGGCGCGAGCGCTCGTCGGCGTCGGAGGTGCGGCACTGGACGAGGACGGCGGGGGTCTCCTCGCCGCCCGGCGTGGTGATCGAGAAAGCGGCGATGTCGCCGGCCTTGAAGCCGGGGAGCTGCTCGACCGCCCATTCGATGTCCTGCGGCCAGTGGTTCTTGCCGTTGATGATGATCATGTCCTTGGCGCGGCCGACGATGTAGAGATAGCCGCCCGACATGTAACCCATGTCGCCGGTATCCAGCCATCCGTCGGCGTCCATGCACGCCTGGGTCGCCTCCTCGTCGCGGAAATAGCCGACCATTACCGAGGTGCCGCGGCACCACACCCGGCCGATCTGGCGGTCGGGGAGGGGGGTACCGTCCTCCTCGCGGATCGCCACCTCCATGCCGAGCGCCGGCCGGCCGCAATTGACGATCGCCCGGTAGCGCTGCGGCCGGTCGCGGTGGACCTTGCCGTCGCCGGCGAGGGTCGTCTCCTCGACCAGCTCGACGACGATTCCTTCGCCGGGCGGCATGATCGACACGGCGAGCGTCGCTTCGGCGAGGCCGTAGGAGGGAAGGAAGCTCTTCGCGCTGAAGCCCGCCTCGTGGAAGGCATCGACGAAGGCCTGCATGACGTCCGGCCGGATCATGTCCGCGCCGTTGCCGGCGACCCGCCAGCGCGACAGGTCGAAGCGCTCGGCGACGTTGGTCTGGCTGGAGACCCGGCGGGCGCAGATGTCGTAGCCGAAGGTCGGCGAGTAAGAGAGGGTGGTGCCCTTGTTGCGGCTGATCAGGTCGAGCCAGGCCAGCGGCCGGCGGGCGAAATCCTCGGTCTTGAGGTAATCGGTCGAGACCTGGTTCGCGGTCGGCGAGAGCAGGCACCCGACCAGCCCCATGTCGTGATACCAAGGCAGCCAGGAGACGCACCGGTCGCCCTCGACCACCTCCATGCCGATGCTGTGCGCCGCGAGATTGTTGAGCAGGCCGCGGTGGGTGACGGCGACCCCGTGCGGGAAGCGGGTCGAGCCGCTCGAATATTGCAGATAGGCGATCCCGTCCGGATCGGCCTTCGGAAGGTCGGCGGGCGGCGCCGGCCGTTCGGCGAAGGCCTCCCAGTCGAGTCCGCTCACGCCGACCGCCTCGGCGGCGGCGCCGGCCAGGCCGGCCAGCTCGGCCGGGTAGAACAGGTGGGTCGGATCCGCGCTCTTCAGCTGGATGGAGAGCTGGTCGATATAGGAATCGCGGCCTCCGAACGAGGTCGGCAGCGGCAAGGGCACGGGCCAGGCGCCGGCATAGACGGCGCCGAAGAACAGGGCGGCGAATTCCGGACCGGTCTCGGCGACCAGGGCGACCCGGTCGCGCGGCTTCACGCCTTCGGCGATCAGCCGGCGCGCGGCGGCGAGCGCATCCTCGCGCAGCTCGCGGAACGGATAGGCG
>JAXDPA010000048.1:0-12649 GCA_034668685.1 Sphingomonadales bacterium
GCCTCGGCCACCAGCTGCTCGGCCTCGCGGTCGGCGCGAGGACAATGAAGATGCACCAGGGCCACCGCGGCGCCAACCACCCGGTCAAGCGCCTCGCCGACGGCCGGGTCGAGATCACCAGCATGAACCACGGCTTCGCGGTCGAGACGGCGAGCCTGCCTGCGAACGCCCAGCCGACCCACATAAGCCTCTTCGACGGCAGCCTCTGCGGCCTCGAGCTGACCGACCGCCCGGCCTTCAGCGTCCAATATCATCCGGAGGCTAGCCCCGGGCCCCAGGACAGTAGCTATCTGTTCGAGAAGTTCGTCGGGAAGCTAGGGAAGGCGGAGAAGGGCCGATGAAAATTTATGGTTTCGCGTCTGATAGCCTGACCAACATCTGGGCAGGCATCGGCGCCCAGCGTTGGGCTGTGGGGAAAGCTGCAAGCGGCACGTATGAGAAGGGTAGGCTCACCAAGGCAGGAAAGATGCCGATCGGAGCGTTCGGGATTCTCTACTGCAACGAGACGAGCTCATACACGACCCCGTTCGTCGTTTACTCTCGCCCGGATCCCAACGCGGTGATCCAGAATATTTGGGCCGACCCCTGGGTTTTGCCCTTCGGAATCAAGCCGCTGGGAAATCCAGAACGGTCCCTGACAGTGGCTCAGATGGTCGAGGTGATCCCCGATGCCGCAAAACGAGGAATCGACGATCCACGCAGACACCTGATCACTGTTCAAGGCAATTTCGCGTTTCAACCTTCGGAAATTTCCGATCAGGATTGGGCAACACTCATAGAGCACCTTGCGGTCTGATGTCCCGCCGCGCTGAGATTTCCTGGATCCTCGTCATGGCGGCGATCACGCTCGTCTTGGCGTTGACGCTTTTCGCATCGGGCGCGGCGTCGGCCGCCGATGCCGTCGCCTCGCAGACCTGCGCATCCCGGGTTGCCGGCTTCGTGCGCGAATATGCCCCGCGTCACCCCCGCTTGGTGTTCACCTTCACCGGGTCCCAAACCGCGCTGCTTCCGCTGTTCGAAGCCGCGGGAGGCCCGCATTCGGAGCTTGCTTTCTTCCCGATCGATCGAAGGCTCTTCGTCCTCACGCTGACCTATCGCGCGATCGATCCGCAGCTCGAGCTGGCCGAGGGCTGGGCCAGCGAGATCTGCCGCCTGGGGGAAAGCAAGGGCGGCCGCTACAACGGGGCGCTCGCCTTTTTGGTCAACGACTTGACCGGAGCGGACATGTCCCCTCCGCCGGCCCCGGCGAGATGACCGGCGTGAAGGCGAGCCGCTGATGCGCCGTCTCCAAATCTCCTCGATCCTCATCGTCGCGGCGGCGATGCTCGCCGGCTGCGCGAAAGCGCCGACGCCGCCCAGAGACGTCCGCGCGGCGCGTCTCGCGGAGCTCGAAGCGATGGGGCGCAAATGCGGCTATCCGAGCTCGCAATGGACTCTCGTCGGAACGGAGGATCTGCATCTCAAGCCCGACCCCAATGAGCGGTACCAAATCGTCGACTGCATGCTGAGGGAGATCAAGCGGAGCGACATTCCATTCAAGATGGGCTTCGTCGGCAACGAGGCCTACGAGCCTGGAAACGGACAATAATGCCCAAGCGTACCGACATCTCCTCGATCCTGATTATCGGCGCCGGGCCGATCGTCATCGGCCAGGCGGCGGAGTTCGATTATTCTGGGACGCAGGCCGCCAAGACGCTGAAGGCGGAGGGGTATCGGATCGTCCTGGTCAATTCGAACCCGGCGACGATCATGACCGACCCGGAGCTCGCCGACGCCACCTATGTCGAGCCGATCACGCCCGAGTTCGTCCGGCTGATCATCGAGAAGGAGCGACCCGATGCCGTGCTCCCCACGATGGGTGGCCAGACAGCGCTCAACACCGCGCTCGCTTTGTTCAAGGACGGAACGCTCGAGGAATTCGGCGTGCGCATGATCGGCGCCGACGCCGAGGCGATCGAGAAGGCCGAGGATCGATTGAAGTTCCGCGAGGCGATGGAGCGGATCGGCCTCGAAAGCCCGAAGAGCCGGATCGCCCACAGCCTCGACGAGGCGGTGGGGGCGCTCGACCATGTCGGGCTGCCGGCGATCATCCGGCCGAGCTTCACGCTCGGCGGCACCGGCGGCGGCATCGCCTACAATCGCGAGGAGTTCGTCGACATCGTCACCGGCGGCCTCGACGCCTCGCCGACCACCGAGGTGCTGATCGAGGAATCGGTGCTCGGCTGGAAGGAATATGAGATGGAGGTGGTCCGCGACAAAGCGGACAATGCGATCATCGTCTGCTCGATCGAGAATGTCGATCCGATGGGCATCCATACCGGCGATTCGATCACCGTCGCTCCGGCGCTGACGCTGACCGACAAGGAATATCAGATCATGCGCAACGCGAGCATCGCTTGCCTGCGCGAAATCGGCGTCGAAACAGGCGGTTCCAACGTCCAGTTCGCGGTCAATCCGAAGGATGGGCGGCTGGTCGTCATCGAGATGAACCCGCGCGTCAGCCGCTCGTCGGCACTCGCCTCCAAGGCGACCGGATTCCCGATCGCCAAGGTCGCAGCCAAGCTGGCGGTCGGCTACACCCTCGACGAGATCCAGAACGATATTACGGGAGTCACGCCCGCCTCGTTCGAGCCGACGATCGACTATGTGGTGACCAAGGTCCCGCGCTTCGCCTTCGAGAAGTTCAAGGGCGCCGAGCCTTTGCTGTCGACGGCGATGAAGTCGGTCGGCGAGGCGATGGCGATCGGCCGGAGCTTCCACGAAAGCCTGCAGAAGGCGCTGCGCAGCCTCGAGACCGGGTTGATCGGCCTGGACGGCATTCGCGAGCTCTACGGCGCGCCGCGCCCCGAGATCGAGGCGGCGCTGGCCCGACCGACCCCGGACCGGCTGCTCGTCGCCGCCCAGGCGCTTCGCGAAGGTCTGACCGTGGCGGAGATCAACGCGATAACCCATTACGATCCCTGGTTCCTCGAGCGGATCGCGGAGATCGTCGCGGCCGAGAAGGCGATCGAGACGGACGGCCTTCCCAACGACGCGGCGGGCATGCGGCGACTGAAGGCGATGGGCTTTTGCGATCGCCGACTCGCCGAGCTGGCCTTGCGCTCGGCCGGCATCAGGGGGGAGGGGGTCAAGACCCGCGCCCGAAGCCACGGCCTGATCCACGACGCGGTCAAGGCGATGATCGGGGCGACCACCGAGGACGAGGTGCGGCGGCTTCGCCACAAGCTCGGAGTCCGCCCCGTCTTCAAGCGGATCGACACCTGCGCCGCCGAGTTCGAGGCGAAGACGCCCTACATGTACTCGACCTACGAGGCGCCGAGCTTCGGCGAGCCGGAGGACGAGGCCCAGCCGTCGGACCGCCGCAAGGTCGTCATCCTCGGCGGCGGTCCCAACCGGATCGGCCAGGGCATCGAGTTCGATTATTGCTGCTGCCACGCCGCCTATGCGCTCGCCGAGGCGGGCTTCGAGACGATCATGGTCAACTGCAACCCGGAGACGGTGTCGACCGACTACGACACCTCCGACCGCCTCTATTTCGAGCCGCTGACCGTCGAGGACGTGCTTGAGATCCTCCATGTCGAGCAGTCGCGCGGCGAGCTGGTCGGAGTGATCGTCCAGTTCGGCGGCCAGACTCCCTTGAAGCTCGCCGCCGCGCTCGAGAAAGCCGGGATCCCGATCCTCGGAACCTCGCCCGACGCGATCGACCTCGCCGAGGACCGCGAGCGGTTCGCGGCGCTCGTCAACAAGCTCGGCCTCAAGCAGCCCGAGAACGGCATCGCCCGCTCGCGCGAGGAGGCGATCGCGGTCGCCGAGCGGATCGGCTACCCGGTGCTGACCCGGCCCTCCTACGTGCTCGGCGGCCGGGCGATGGAGATCGTCGACGGGCCGGCCCAGCTCGAGGATTACATCGTCACCGCGGTCCAGGTTTCCGGCGACAGTCCGGTGCTGATCGACCAGTATCTGCGCGACGCGATCGAGGTCGACGTCGACGCCATCTCCGACGGCGAGGACGTCTGCATCGCCGGCGTGATGCAGCATATCGAGGAAGCCGGGGTCCATTCCGGCGACAGCGCCTGCTCGCTGCCGCCCTACACGCTCGGCGAAGACATCATCGCCGAGATCGAGCGCCAGGCGCGCGCGCTCGCCCACGCGCTCGGGGTCAAGGGGCTGATGAACGTGCAGTTCGCGGTCAAGGACGGCATCGTCTACCTGATCGAGGTCAATCCGCGGGCGAGCCGGACGGTGCCGTTCGTCGCCAAGACGATCGGAACGCCGATCGCCAAGATCGCCGCGCGGGTGATGGCAGGCGAGCCCTTGATGCGGTTCCTGCCGATCCGCCGCGATGTCCGCCACATCGCCGTCAAGGAGGCGGTCTTCCCCTTCGCCCGCTTCCCGGGGGTCGACCCGGTTCTGTCACCGGAAATGAAGTCCACGGGCGAAGTCATTGGCATCGACGACGATTTCGCCAAGGCTTTCCTCAAGTCGCAGCTCGCGGCCGGGCTCAGCCTGCCGGTCGATGGAACCCTGTTCGTATCGGTCAAGGACAGCGACAAGCCGCTCGTCGCGCCGGCGGTGAGGGCGATGGCCGAGATGGGCTTCCAGGTCCTCGCCACCGGCGGCACGGCGGACTATCTGGCGGGGGAGGGGATCGCGGTCGAGCGGGTGAACAAGGTGGCGCAGGGCCGCCCCCATATCGTCGACCGGATCAAGGACGGCGACGTCGGAATCATCTTCAACACCACCGAAGGCTGGCAGAGCCATCGCGATTCCGCCTCGATCCGCGCCTCGGCCGTGATGGGAAAGGTGCCTTATTTCACCACCGCGGCCTCCAGCGCGGCCGTCACCCGCGCGATCGCGGCCCTGCGGGAGCACAAACTTGAAGTCCGCTCCCTCCAGGACTATTATTCCGCCTCCAGAGCATGACCCTCACATCGGTAGCGTGACCGAGGCGGCTTCTTCGGAGCCGTCCCCGAAAGAATTTTGACGAAAGGCAACAAGAATGGCGACCGTCGACAAGATGCCGATGCTGGCCGAAGGCCATGAGAAGCTGACGAACGAGGTCCGCCACCTGAAAAGCGTCGAACGCCCGGCGATCATCGAGGCGATCGAGGAAGCGCGCGGCCACGGCGACTTGTCCGAAAATGCCGAATACCATGCCGCCAAGGAGCGCCAGGGCCAGGTCGAGGCGCAGATCGCCGACATCGAGGACAGGCTGTCGCGGGCGATGGTGATCGATCCGACCTCGCTGTCCGGCGACAAGGTGGTGTTCGGCGCCACCGTCCACCTGATCGACGAGAACGACAAGCCGATCACCTACCAGATCGTCGGCCAGACCGAGGCCGATGCGAGGGTCGGCCGCATTTCCTACAATTCGCCGCTCGGGCGGGCTCTGATCGGCCGCACGGTCGGCGACGAGGTGGAAGTGTCGACGCCGTCGGGCGACCGTTACTACGCGATCGAGAAGGTCGAGTTCATCTAGGGTGAGGCCCCCGGAAAGCTGGCAGCAGGCCCGCGTCACCCTCGCGATAGCCGCCGTCACGGCCGTCGCCTGGGCGCTGGCGGCGGCGAGCGGCTATGCGGGGCTGGTCGCCACCTGGGGCGGCTTCATTCCGGCCCGGGTGTCGGGCGCCACCGCGAACATGGTGCTGGCGCCGCTCTTCCTCACCCCGCTGACCGCGACTTTGATTCACGGCGGCCTGCTCCACCTCCTCCTCAACCTTCTGGTGCTGCTGTTCTGTGGGCGGGCCGTGGAGGCGATCGTCGGACCGCGCCTGTTCCTCTTGCTCTACGTGGTCGGCGCCTATGCCGCGGCGGCGGCGCAATATGCGGCGGGGCCGCACGTCACCGCGCCGATGGTCGGCGCCAGCGGCGCGATCTCCGCGGTGATCGGCGCCTATGCGATCCTGTTCGGCCGCAACCGGGTGCCGGTGGCGAATCCGAGGCTCGCGGTCGCGCTCAACGCCTTGTGGCTGGCCGTCGCCTGGGTGGCGATCCAGTATCTGATCGGCCTGATGCTCAGCATGGACGGGATCGATGTCGCCGTCGCCGCCCATGTCGGCGGCTTCCTCGCCGGACTGGCGCTGGCGAGGCCGCTCTTCCTCTGGCACTGGCGCAAGGCCTGAAGGCCTTGGGCCGCGGCGGCCTATGACTTGCTGCCGGCCGGTGGATGTGATCTACTCCCAATCACTTAGGGGGTTTCCGGATGAAGTCAGCCCGCCTTGGACGAGCGAGCGCTCTCGCCCTCCTTTCCTCGGCCCTTTTGCTGTCGGGGTGCGGCGGAGGCGGGTCGCAAGCGCCGACACCGACGCCGACGCCCACGCCCTCACCGCCGCCTCCGCCCGTGCCTCCTCCGCCCCCGCCGCCGGCGCCTACACTCCAGACCCTGGCGCACCAGCCGCCGGTGCCCGTCTATCTGGCCATGCTGTTGACCGACGGGACCGTGATGGCCCAGGCGGCGCCGGCCAATGGGCCGGGGCAATCGGCCGGCGACTTCTACCGCCTCACGCCCGCCTCAAACGGCGATTACGCCGCCGGCACCTGGTCGAAGCTCGCCTCTCCGCCGGCCGGCTACGCCCCGTATGCGGGCGCCACGGCCGTGCTGGCCGACGGCCGGGTGCTCTTCGTCGGCGGCGAATATAATCAGGACAATTACAGCCTGCCGTTCGCCCCGTCGGGGCTCACCAACATGTCCGCGGTCTTCGATCCGGTCGCCAACCAGTGGACGATGATCGCGCCTCCGCCGGGCTTCCCCTATATCGGCGACGTCCCCTCGACGGTCTTGCCCGACGGCCGCTTCATCTTCGGAAGCAAGCTCGACAAGCAGATGTGGTCGCTCGATCCGGCGACCCTCACCTGGACGGCGATCCCGGCAACCGGAAAGAACGACAATTTTGCCGAGGAGGGCTTCACCCAATTGCCGGGCGGCATCGTCTTCACGATCGACCTCACGACGACGCCCCGATCCGAACATTTCGTGCCGGCTTCAAATGCCTGGATCCAGGATCCGTTGACGCCGGTGGTCCTCACCTCTCCCACGGGGACTCCCGGCGGCCTGACCTACGGCCCCGCGCCGGTTCAGACGGTCGGCGGCGTAACCTACGGGCCGGGTCCCTCGGGAACCTACTTCCCTCCCGGAGAGATCGGACCGGCGATCCTTCGGCCCGACGGGACCGTGTTCGCGGTGGGCGCCGCCGCGTCGGGAGCCGCGCACACGGCGATTTACACGCCCGGCCCCAATCCCGCGCTGCCGGGGAGCTGGGCCGTGGGTCCCGACTTCCCGCTGGTTGACGACGGCGACGACGCGTCGGCCGCGCTCCTGCCGAGCGGCAATGTCCTCGTCTCGGGTGCGCACGGCAGGCTCTACGAGTATAACGGCGCGACCTTCGGGGTCGTCACGTCAGCCACTCAGGGCAACGGTCCCGTGTTCCTGCTGCCTTTGCCTTCGGGCCAGGCCTTGGTCCTGTCGCCTTACACCGGCACCTTCGCGCGGCTCTACACGCCTGTGGGGAGTCCGCAGCCGTCCTGGGCCCCCACGATCAGCGCCGTGGCGAACGCCCTCGTGCGCGGGCAGACCTATACGCTGACCGGGACCCAGCTGAACGGCCTCAGCGAAGCCGCGCAGGTCGGCGACGAGCACACCTCCGCGACCAATTATCCGTTGGTCCGCCTGACCTATGCGGCGACGGGCCACGTCTCGTACTTCCGAACGCACGACCATAGCGCGATGGGCGTCGCCACCGGGGCAATGCCGGTATCGACCAAATTTGACGTGCCGGCGGGCGCCGAGACGGGCACCGCCACCCTCGTCGTGGTCGCGAACGGGATCGCGTCCGCGCCGGTTACGGTGACGGTGAGCTAGCCCGCCGCTCCGCCGCCGAGCTCCGGCTCGAGCAGCCGGTGGAGGTGGACGACGACATATTTCATCTCGGCGTCGTCGACCGTGCGCTGCGCGGCGCCGCGCCAGGCCTCGAGGGCGGTGGCGTAATTGGGATAGACGCCGACGAGGTCGATCGTCGCGAGGTCGAAATCGAGGCCCTGAGGATCCTTGACCCGCCCGCCGAACACGAGGTGGAGCTTGCTCATGCGTTGCGGTCGCGCCGGACGCCCTTGCTCAGCGCTTGCGGACCGAATCGGCGGCGGCGCCGGCCGAGCTGCGCAGGGCGCCGACGGCGCGGTCGGTGAAGCCGTCGAGCTGGCCGCGTCCAGCGTCGCGGGCCGCGCGCACGGCGTCGCGGGCGCCGTCGTTGATGCGACGGCCGACGGAGCCGAACAATTCCTCCTCACGGCGGGTCCGCGGCAGCAAGGCGCCGGCGATGGCGCCGAGCGCGAGGCCGCCGATCACCGCGGCCATCGGAGCGGTGTCGAGGCTTTCCGCGGTCCGCTGGCCGACTGCCCCGGCCCGTTCGCGCGCCGCGGCATAGGCGGCCGAGGTGCGCTCCCGCGCCGATCGATAGGCGTCCGCCGCCGCGGCGCTCGCCGTCGACAGCACGCCGCCGGAGCTTTCGTCGCCCTGGTCCGCGCCTTTGGTGGTGCCCGGGCGATCGGTGGTGGTGCTCATTTTTTCGCTCCTTTTTTGCGCGGCCGCTCCGCTTGCGGGGCCGTCAGGTCGTAATTGCCGTCGCCGTCGGCGAGGCGGGTGGTGACGAGGCCGTCGTCCTCGTCGCTCGAGAACAGGCGGGAAACCGCCGATTTGATCGGCGAGCGGGCGAGGAACAAGGCGAAGGCGCCGAGGGCTGTCGAGACAACCACCGGCCGCGCCTTCACCGCCTCGACGGCGTCCCCGGCCATGTCGCCGGTCTTTTCCTTGACCCCTTCCCAGGCATTGCCGGCGATCGTCCCCGGCTTCAGCCTCTGCTGAAGCTCCGCGACGGTCTCCATCAGCCGGGCGCGGGCCGCGTCGGCCTGCGTTTTCGCGGCGACCAGTTCGGGGGCGCTCACGAGGATTTGCTCCCGCCGCTCAGTGCCGCGCGTTCGTCGGCGTCGCCGCCGAGGGCGCCGAGCTTGCCGGCGCCGTAGCGGACCAGCGCGAAGGCGATTCCCGCCACGACCAGGAAGACGATCAGCCCGCCAAGCGCCGGCCCGACCCAGGTCGCGAGCTGCATGGCGAAGCCGACCAGCAGAGCGACGAGGGCGGCGTTGACCAGGAAGAGCGCCACGACGAGCGCGATCGCGCCGTTGCGGGCCAGGCCCGCGCGACGGACGGCGACAGCCTTGTAGAGGCCGATCTCGGCCTGAACGAAGCTGCGTCCGTCCTCCGCCAGCCGTCCGAACAGCTCGCCGATCGAGCGATCGCCGGTCCTCCCCGCCGGTGCGTCCATGGCTCAGGCGCCGGACGAATCGTTGCCGGAGCCCTGGCTCTCGGCCGGCATCCCGGACTTGATCAGCCTGGCGAGGGTGAAGCCGACCACCGCCGCGATGCCGATGGCGATGCCCGGGCTCTTGCGGACCGCGTCGCGGACGTTGCCGTACAGCTCGTCGACCTCGGTGCGCCGGAGCGTGTCGGCGAAATTGGAGACCGCGTCCGAGGCCTTGCGGGCATATTCGCCATATTGGCCGCCGAGGCGCTCGTCGATCGACTCGGCCGTGTCGGCGACCACTCGCGACAGCTCCTCGAGCGCATCGCTGGTCCGGGTCTTGCCGCCCTCGGCGAAATCGCGGGCGCGGTCGGCCGCCTGGTCGCGCAGGGCCGAGACCTGTCCGCGCAGCTGGTCGCGGACTCCGCCGCCCTGGCCGTCGCCGCCATCGTCTGAAGCTTGCGAAGCTTGCACCATAGCTTGTCCTCCTCCGCCCGAAGCCGTGCCGCCGGTATCGTCCGCGCCGGCCGAAGCGACGAAGCCGGTGCCGGCTGCGCTGTCGCCGTCCGTCTCCATCGCGCCGTTGATGATGTGATCGGTCCCTTCCGGCAGCTCATCGGGGCGAGGGGGCATGGCCTGTATCTCCTGGTTGCAACGCGTTCGGACTCGAAACGGCGGGCCGTCGCTCCCGTTCCGGCCGGCGCGACGAAAGTTGCGCCCCGAGCGCCCTGCCGATAAGCCGCGCCCGAAACCTTGCATATAGTTCCGAACGGGGCCGTAACAATGACCGCCATCCTCGACGTCCACGCTCGCGAGATCCTCGACAGCCGCGGCAATCCGACCGTCGAGGTCGAGGTGCTGCTCGAGGACGGCTCGATGGGGCGGGCGGCCGTCCCCTCGGGCGCCTCGACCGGAGCCCACGAGGCGGTCGAGAAGCGCGACGGCGACAAGAAACGCTACGGCGGCAAGGGCGTCTGCGAAGCGGTGAACGCCGTGCGCGGCGAGATATCGGAGGCGATCCAGGGCCTCGACGCCGAGGACCAGGGCGAGATAGACGCTTTGCTGATCGACCTCGACGGGACCGAGAACAAGTCGCGGCTCGGCGCCAACGCCATTCTCGGAGTGAGCCTCGCCGTCGCCAAGTCGGCGGCCGACGCCCGCGGCCTGCCGCTCTACCGCTATGTCGGCGGAGTCTCGGCGCAGCTGCTGCCGGTGCCGATGATGAACATCGTCAACGGCGGGGTCCACGCCGACAACAAGATCGACTTCCAGGAATTCATGGTCATGCCGGTCGGCGCGACGAGCCTCGCCGAGGCGGTCCGTTGCGGCGCCGAGATCTTCCACACTTTGAAGGGCCGCCTGCACGCCGCCGGCCTCTCGACCTCGGTCGGCGATGAAGGCGGCTTCGCGCCCAACCTCGCATCGGCGCGCAACGCCCTGGATTTCATCATGCAGTCGGTCGAGGAGGCGGGCTACACGCCCGGCGGCGACGTCGTCCTGGCGCTCGATTGCGCGGCCACGGAATATTATCGCGACGGCGCCTACCGGATGGAGGGGGAGGGGAGGACCCTCAGCTCCGAGGAGAATGCCGCCTATCTGGCCGACCTCGTCCGCGATTATCCGATCCGCTCGATCGAGGACGGCATGGCTGAGGATGACTGGGGCGGCTGGAAGGCGCTGACCGACCGGCTCGGCGACCGGGTGCAGCTGGTCGGCGACGATCTGTTCGTCACCAATCCGAAGCGCCTCGCCCGCGGCATCGAGGCGGGAGTCGCCAACTCGATTCTCATAAAGGTCAATCAGATCGGCACGCTCTCGGAGACTCTCGAGGCGGTCTCAGCGGCCCAGCGCGCCGGCTACACCGCGATCATGTCGCACCGCTCGGGCGAGACCGAGGACACCACCATCGCCGACCTCGCGGTCGCAACCAATTGCGGACAGATCAAGACCGGTTCGCTCGCCCGTTCGGATCGCCTCGCCAAATACAATCAGCTGATCCGCATCGAGGAGGAGCTGGGTTCGATGGCGCGCTATGCCGGCCGCGCCGTCTTCGCCAAGGGTCCCGCATGATTGCCGCAAGGTTACAATTTCGCACCCATCGTCGCAAAAGGCTTGATTCTTCGCGCTTTTGCTGATTCTTAACGGCCCATGGTCGCGCGGGGGCTTCATTCGGTCGATATCATCAAGCGGGCGTTCTGGCCCGCCGTCGCCCTGCTGATCATCGTCAACTTCCTCGGCTATGCGATCGTCGGCGCGAACGGCATATTGAGCTGGGGCGACTATCGCCGCCAGAAGGAGGCGAGGCTGGTCGAGCTCGCCAGCCTCCAGCAGGAGCAGCAGCGGCTCGCCCATCGCGTCGCTTTGCTCGATCCGCGCAGCGCCGATCCGGACCTCTCCGACGAGCTGGTGCGCCGCGAGCTCGGAGTCGTTCGTCCCGACGAGGTGATCCTCCAGATCCCCCAATAGGCCGCGCGTTCCGGGCGTTCGGGGCACAAGTTGCGCGGGCTGGCGTTTGCCGTCATAGAGCCGCCCACCCGAACCCTGAGGAAGCCGAAACGTGGCCAAGGCAGCAAGCACGCGCGCCAGCACCAAAACCGCCTCCGCTCCGCCTCCCACCGCCAATCGCGAGCGACCGCCCGAGCCCAGGCGCTTCGCGGCGAGCAAGGACGAGCTTCTCGAATATTACCGCCAGATGCTGCTCATCCGCCGCTTCGAGGAGCGCGCGGGCCAGCTCTACGGGCTCGGCCTGATCGGCGGCTTCTGCCACCTCTATATCGGCCAGGAGGCGGTCGCGGTCGGCCTTCAGTCGGCGATGGAGCCGGGCAAGGACAGCGTCATCACCGGCTATCGCGATCACGGCCACATGCTCGCCTACGGGATCGACCCGAAGCTGATCATGGCCGAGCTGACCGGCCGCGCCGCCGGCATCTCCAAGGGCAAGGGCGGCTCGATGCACATGTTCAGCGTCGACCATAAATTCTACGGCGGCCACGGCATCGTCGGCGCCCAGGTCAGCCTCGGCACCGGCCTCGCCTTCAAGCACAAATATAGCGGCGACGGCGGCGTCTGCCTGACCTATTTCGGCGACGGCGCGTCGAACCAGGGCCAGGTCTATGAAAGCTTCAACATGGCCGAGCTGTGGAAGCTGCCCGTGATCTACGCGATCGAGAACAACCAGTACGCCATGGGCACCAGCGTCGAGCGCTCGGCGTCCGAGCCGTTGTTCTACAAGCGCGGCGATTCCTTCCGCATCCCCGGCCTCCAGATCGACGGCATGGACGTTCTTGCCGTACGCGGCGCCGCAGAGACCGCGCTGAAATGGGTGCGGGCAGGGAAGGGGCCGATCCTGCTCGAGC
>JAXDPA010000049.1:0-2974 GCA_034668685.1 Sphingomonadales bacterium
ACGACATCGCCGCCGTCGACCTCGCCACCGGCAAGGTGACGGCCCGCCTCCCCTCCGGCCCCGATCCCGAGACCTTCGCGCTCTCGCCCGACGGCAAGCGGCTCTACGTCGCCAACGAGAACGACAATCTGATGTCGATCGTCGACATTGCCGCCGCGAAGACGATCGCCGAGGTGCCGGTCGGCGGGGAGCCCGAAGGCACTGCGGTCAGCCCGGACGGCCGCCTCGCCGTCCAGGCCGCCGAGAGCAGCTCGAGCGCGCACGTGATAGACGCCGAGACCGGCAAGGTTCTCGCCAACCTGCTCGTCGACCAGCGCCCGCGCTTCGTCGCCTTCACCCCCGACGGCGCGCGCTTCTGGATTTCCTCGGAGCTTCGCGGCACCATCTCCGTCTTCGACACCGCAAGCCGCAAGCTCATCGGCAAGATCGACTTCCAGGCGGCGAAGCTCACCGACGGCAAGGACCCGGAAGTGTTCGTCCAGCCGGTCGGCGTCGCCTTCACCCGCGACGGCAAGCGCGCCTTCGTCGGCCTGGGCCGCGCCAAGCTGGTCGCGGAGGTCGACCCCGCGACCCTTGCCATCGTCCGCACCTGGCCCGCCGGCTGGCGCGCCTGGAACGTCGCTTTGTCGCCCGACGAGACCCGGCTCTACAGCGCCAACGGCCTCAGCGGCGACGTCACCGCCATCGACGTCGCCGCCAACAAGGTGATCGGCACCGTCCATGTCGGCGGCAAGCCCTGGGGCATCGTCGTCGCGCCATGATTGTCTCGATGCTCCTCGCTTTCTCCGTCATGCCAGCGCAGGCTGGCATCCATGCTGAGTCACCGGCGTTGCACCGGGTCAGCATGGACCCCAGCCTTCGCTGGGGTGACGGGGGAGGGCACTCGCCGCCGCGCGAGCTCAAGGTCTGCGCGGACCCGAACAACCTGCCTTTCTCGAACAGCAAGCTCGAGGGGTTCGAGAACAAGCTGGTCGCGCTGGTGGCCAGGGACCTCGGCGCGCGGGTGACCTACACCTGGTGGGCGCAGCGGCGGGGTAATGTGCGCAACACGCTGAACGCGGGGCTTTGCGACCTCATCCCCGGGGTCGGCAGCAGCGTCGACATGTTGCTCACCACCCGGCCCTATTACCGATCGACCTACGTCGCGGTGACTCGGGCCGACCGCAACCTCGGCGACATTACCGGCTTCGACGATCCGCGCCTCGCCACCCTCAAGATCGGCGTGCAGCTGATCGGCGACGACGGCGCCAACACGCCGCCGGCCGACGCGCTGGCGAAGCGCGGCATCACGGCCAACGTACGCGGCTTCATGGTCTACGGCGATTACGACAGTGCGGCGCCGCAGGCGGACATCCTGAAGGCCGTGGCCACGGGCGAGGTCGACGTGGCTTTCGTCTGGGGCCCGGTCGCCGGCTATTTCGCGCCCAGGCAGCCGGCCCCGCTCAAAGTCACGCCGCTGGCCGAGCGGTTCGACGGGCCGCAGCTCCCGCTCGCCTTCGACATCTCGATGGGCACCCGCCGCGCCGACCGAGCGCTGCGCGACGAGGTCGAGGGAGCGCTGGAACGCCACAAGGCCGAGATGAAGGCGCTGCTCGCCGCCTACGGCGTGCCTCTGGTCGAGGACGACACCGCGCCGTGAGCGCCGCGCTCGAGCAGGCGCTGGCGCGCGCCAAGCGGGACCCGGGGCTGCTCCGCGCCGCCGAGGCGCTGGTCGAGAACGACCTGCCGGTCGCCGAATCGATCCTCCGCCCGCACCTCGCCGCCGACCCGTTCGACGTCGCGGCGATCCGGATGCTGGCCGAGGTCGCCGGGCGGATCGGCCGCTACAAGGACGCCGAAGCCTTGCTCCGGCGGGCGCTGCAACTGGCGCCCGACTTCACCGCCGCCCGCGCCAACCTCGCCACCGCGCTCTACCGCCAGAACCGGCCGGCCGAAGCGGTCGAAACGCTCGACCGGATCACCGACGACGAGCCCGACCATCTCGGCCACCGCAACCTCAAGGCGGCGGCTTTGAGCCGGATCGGCGGCTACGAGGAAGCGATCCGGCTCTACGAGGAGGTACTGGCCCGCCGGCCCGACCAGCCCAAGGTGTGGATGAGCTTCGGCCATGTGCTGAAGACCGTGGGACGGACCGCGGACGGGGTGGAGGCCTACCGCCGAGCGATCGGGATCGCACCGACCTTGGGCGAAGCCTGGTGGAGCCTCGCCAACCTGAAGACGGTCAGGCTCGGCGCGGAGGACGTGGCGGCGATGGACGCCGCGCTCGGCCGGCCCGGCCTCGCGGAGGCCGACCGCTTCCACCACCATTTCGCCCTCGGCAAGGCGCTCGAGGATGCCGGCGAGCCCGAGCGCGCCTTCCGCCACTACGAGGAGGGCAATCGCCTCCGCCGGGCCGGCATCGACTACGAGGCCGACGAGGTCACCCGTCATGTGGACCGGTCGATCGTCCGATTTACGCCCGATTTCTTCGCGGCGCGGGAGGGCCAGGGCTCGCCGGCGCCCGATCCGATCTTCATCCTCGGCATGCCGCGCGCCGGCTCGACCCTGGTCGAGCAGATCCTCGCCAGCCACCCGCTCGTCGAGGGCACGATGGAGCTGCCCGACATCCCCGCTCTCGCACGCCGGATGGCCGGGCCGAAAGAGGATGGCGGTGACGATCGCTACCTGGAGAAGCTTGCCGCGCTGAAGGGCGACGACCTGCGCGCGATGGGCGAGGACTATCTGGAGCGCACCCGGGTCCAGCGGCGCGAGGGCCGGCCCTATTTCATCGACAAGATGCCCAACAATTGGGTGCATATCGGCCTGATCCACCTCGTCCTGCCGAACGCGAAGATCGTCGACGCCCGGCGCCACCCGCTCGATTGCTGCGTCTCCAACTTCCGGCAGCATTACGCCCGCGGCCAGGGCTTCAGCTATTCGCTCACCGACATGGGCCGTTATTACGCCGACTATGTCCGGCTGATGGCGCATGTCG
>JAXDPA010000050.1:0-32795 GCA_034668685.1 Sphingomonadales bacterium
CGGAGGCCGCGGCGATCGGCGTCGGCTCCGAGGCCGAGCACGTTCAGCGACTTTCGGTCCTCGGGGCTGAGCTCGCGGCCGTCGCGGCGCGGCGTGTCGGCCGGGCCGCGGCGGAAGCGGGCGCCGATCGCATCCAGGGGGTCGGTGAAATCGGCCCAGCGCGGCGGGGCGTCGGCGCCGCCGGTCGCGAAGGCGCGGGTCTCGCGGTCCCAGCCGCCATAGGGAGTCTGCGCCGCGCTGATCTCGTCGGGACTCATGCCCTCGAAATAATTGTAGCCGGCGTTGAACTCGCGGACATGATCCAGGCAAAGCCAGCGCCAGTCGCCGGGACCGTCGAAGCTCGCCCGAGCGCCGTCCGCCGGAGGCGCCCGGAACTCGCCCGGCGCCTCGCAGCCGGGATGGGCGCAGGGCGCCTCGCCGCGGTCGATCCGCCCGTGAAACCGAGTCTGCCGCTTGCCCGAGCTCGCCACTTTGCTCCCTTCGAAGAACAGGCCTTATATAGACGCGATGACCGAAGCTTTCACCGGGTCCCTCGCCGCCGAGATCGAGAAACGCCTGCGCGACAGCCTCGCTCCGTCGCATCTCGAAGTGAGGAATGACAGCGCCCGCCACCGCGGCCATGCCGGCGACGACGGCTCGGGCGAAAGCCATTTCTTCGTCGACATCGAATCACCCCGGTTCACTGGGAAGAGCCGGGTCGAGCGGCAGCGGGCGGTCAATTCGGCGCTCGCCGATCTCCTGCAGGCCCGAATCCACGCCCTTGCCATCAAGGCCCGCGCCCCGGGAGAGTAACCGCAACCGTTCGGGCTGAGCCTGTCGAAGCCCAGCCCTTCCCTTCCCCCGCGGAAAGGAACAAGAAAGGCCTTCGACAAGCTCAGGCCGAACGGTGGGGGTGCCACGTGACCGACCTCATCCTCCAGACTTTGCTCCCGACCACCCACGATCTCGGCGGGTTCAAGGTCCATCGGACCCTGCCGCACCGGGAGCGGACGATGGTCGGGCCGTTCATCTTCTTCGACCAGATGGGGCCCGCGAGGCTCGACCCCGGCAAGGGGATCGACGTCCGGCCCCATCCGCACATCAACCTCGCCACGGTCACTTATCTGTTCACCGGCGCGATCGACCATCGCGATTCGCTCGGCACCTACGCGACGATCGAGCCGGGCGCGGTCAATTTGATGACGGCCGGGCGCGGGATCACCCATTCCGAGCGCACCCCCGACTGGCTGAGGCCGGAAGGGCCGGAGCTTTCCGGCATCCAGACCTGGCTCGCTCTGCCGACCGCGAAGGAGGAGATGGAGCCGGCGTTCGAGCATGTGCCGGAGGGGCGGCTGCCCTGCGTCGACTCCGCGTCCGCGAAGGCGCGGGTGGTGATTGGGACCTTGTGGGGCTGCACCTCGCCGGTCACCTGCCACAGCGAGACGATCTACGCCGACATCCAGCTCGGCGCCGGCGGAAGCATGCCGGTCGATCCGGGCGCCGACGAGCGCGCCCTCTACGTCGCGGAAGGCGAGGCGAGCCTCGACGGCCTCCCGCTCGAGCGGAGCGTCCTCTACGTGCTCCGACCGGGAACCAGCGCCACCCTGCGTTCCGCCTCAGGCGCCCATGTCATGCTGTGCGGCGGGGCGCCGCTCGACGGACCGCGCCACGTCTGGTGGAACTTCGTCTCCTCGCGCCGCGAGCGAATCCAGCAGGCCAGGGAGGATTGGCGCGACGGCTGCTTCGACCTGCCGCCCGACGACGACGGCGAGTTCATCCCGCTCCCCACCGTCCAGCCGGCGACGGTCAGCTATCCGTGACAGGCACGCGGCCCATCGACCTTTCAACCGGCGTCACGCTGAATGTGGCGGTGGCGGGTTCGAACGCGGCGTCCCCGCTGATCCTGCTCCACGGTTTCCCGGAATCGCACCGCACCTGGCGGCACCAGATCGGGGCGCTGGCGGCGGACCATCTCGTCGTGGCGCCGGACCAGAGGGGCTTTGCCGGCTCCGACAAGCCCGAGGGGGTGGAGAATTACGAGACCGGCAAGATCGTCGCCGACCTGCTGGCGCTCGCCGATGCCCTGGAGATCGACCGTTTCACCCTCGCCGGCCACGATTGGGGCGGCGCGGTCGCCTGGGCGGCGGCGCTCCAGCATCCGCTGCGCATCCGCCGGCTGATCATCGTCAACGCGCCGCACCCGCTCATCTTCCAGAAGAGCGTGATCGAAGACGAGAACCAGCGGGCCGCTTCGCAATATATCAGGGCGTTCCGGAGCCCGATGATGGAAGCCGGCATCAGGGCGATGGGGATCGAGACCTTCTTCGACAAGACGTTCGGAAGCCACGCCGACCTCGCCAGCATCCCGCCTGAGGAAAAGGCGCATTACCTCGAAGACTGGTCGCAGCCCGGCGCACTGACCGCGATGCTCAACTGGTACCGCGCGGCGAAGATCGAGGTGCCGGCGATGGGCGAGGAAGCGGAGCTCCCGCTCTGGGCGCGCCTGCCCTTCCCGCCCGTGACCCAGCCGACCCTCGTCGTCTGGGGCCTCAAGGACAAGGCTTTGCTGCCGGTCCAGCTCGAGGGCCTCAACGCCCACGTCAGCGACCTCCGCCTCGTCACCTCCGCCACCGCCGGCCACTTCATCCCGTGGGAAGAGCCGGTGACGGTGACCGAGGCGATGCGGGATTTCCTGGCGGAGACCGCCGACGCTTAGGCCTTTGCCTCGTACGCGCGCCGCCGCTATGGCCGCCCTCCCATGGCCGCCCCGACCCGTTCCCGCTCGCGATCCGCCGCCCGCCTCGCCGCCGTTCAGGCGCTCTACCAGCGCGAGATGGAGAAGGTGCCGGTGCCCAAGCTGCTCCACGAATTCCACCACCACCGGCTCGGAGCGACGGTCGACGGGGTGGAATATGAGGAGGCCGAGGTCGATTTCTTCGACGACGTCGTGAGCGGGGTGGACGCGCGCGAGGCCGAGCTCGACGGCCTGATCGCCGCGCGCCTGCCCGCCGACTGGCCGCTCCACCGCCTCGACCGGCCGATGCGCCAGATCCTGCGCGCCGGCGCCTACGAGCTCAAGGCGCGGATCGACGTGCCCACCGGCAGCGTCATCTCCGAATATGTCGACGTCGCCAAGGCCTTCTACGGCAAGAAGGAGACCGGCTTCGTCAACGCCGTCCTCGACGCGGTGGCGAAAGACGTGCGGAGCTGAGCCGCCTTGCCTGAACCGACCGCCTCGTCCAGACCCGGCGGCGAGGGAGCAGGTCGGTGTCGGTTCCAGGTCCCAGGAAGGTGGCGCTCGTGGTCGGCGGCAGCCGGGGGATCGGCGCGGCGATCAGCCGCCGCCTCGCCGCCGACGGGTGTGCCGTCGCCATCGTCCATCTCAGCCGCTCCGGGGAGGCGGCGCGGCTCGCCGCCGAGCTCGAGGCAGCGGGAGCGCAAGTGCTCGTCGCCGCCGCCGACGTCGCCGATCCGGCGGCGCTGCTGGCGTCCATCGACCTCGTCATCGAGCGGTTCGGGCGGATCGACATCCTGGTCAACAATGCCGGCCTCTCGGTCACCGGCCCGCTCGGCGACTACAGGATCGAGGATTTCGACCGGGTGTTCGCGGTCAATGTCCGCGCGCCGTTCCTCGCGGCGCAGAAGGTCGCCGGGGCAATGCCGGAGGGCGGGCGGATCATCACGATCGGCAGCTCCGTCGCGTCGCGCATGCCGGGGCCGGGCGCGACCCTCTACACGGCGAGCAAGGCGGCTCTGGTCGGGCTGACCAAGGGGCTGGCGCGCGACCTCGGCGGGCGCGGCATCACCGTCAACCTCGTCCAGCCCGGACCGACCGACACCGAGCGCAACCCGGCCGACGGCCCCAATGCGGCCGCCAACCGCGCGCCGCTCGCCATCGCGCGCCACGGCAGGCCCGACGAGGTCGCCGCTTTGGTCGGGTACCTCGCCTCGGACTCGGCCGGCTTCGTGACGGGTGCGGTCTACGCTATCGACGGCGGCTGGAGCGCCTGAGGGCGGGCGTGAGCGCGGAAGCCGCCTTCATCGAAAGCCTGCGGGCCCTCGCCACGTCGGCGGCGGCGCGCGGCCTCGCCGACGACGCGGCCGTGCTCGAGGTGGGCGGCGCCACCCTCGTCCTGACCCACGACATGATCGCCGAGGGCGTCCACTTCCTCCCGGAAGACCCGCCGGGCGGCGTCGCCTGGAAGCTGCTGGCGGTCAACCTCTCCGACCTCGCCGCCAAGGGCGCCCGGCCGCTCGGAGTCCTGCTCGGCTTCACCCTCGGCGACGAAGACTGGGATCGATCGTTCGCCGGCGGCTTCGGACTGGCGCTTCGCGCCTTCGACGTGCCTCTGCTCGGCGGGGACACGGTCGCGGGGCCGCGCGTGCTGGGTTTGACCGCGATCGGCGAAGCGACGGGCCCGGTGCCGTCACGGAGCGGGGCGAGGCCGGGCGACCACCTGTGGGTGAGCGGCACGATCGGCGATGCTGGTGCCGGGCTGCGCGCGCTGAAGGGCGAGTTGCCGCGCGACGCGGCGCTGGTCGAGCGCTACCGAAACCCTCGCCCCCGGCTGGAGGGCGGACAGCGCCTGGCGCCGCTGGTCACCGCGATGATGGACGTCTCGGATGGCCTGTTGATCGACGCAACGCGGATGGCGGAGGCGAGCGCGGTCGGCTTCGATATCGACCTCGCGTTCCTACCGCTTTCGGAAGCGCTTCGCGCGACTGCAGGCGAGGATCGCCAAGCGCGGCTCGCGGCGGCGACGGCCGGCGACGATTACGAGCTGTTGTTTACCGCGCCGCCGGAGCGAGCGAGCGAGGTCCTTTCGATATCCGAGGCCATTGGCCTGCCGCTAAGCCGCATCGGCGACGCGGCCGAGGGCACCGGCCTGAGGCTTAGCGATGACGGCGCGCCGGTTGCGCTGCCGGAGCACCTCGGCTGGCAGCATGGTTGAAACCGGAGCCGAGGGCCCCTAGAAGCCCGGCCAAATCCGGGCGCGCTCGCCGCGGGGGCGGCTTCGCCCCGCCCGGCTTAAGAACAGGGAAGGACTTTCGATGACCGTCGTCTACATCGCCATAGCGTGCGGCCTGCTCGCCGTGCTCTACGGCCTCTTCACCTCCATGCAGGTGCTGCGCGCGCCGGCCGGCAACGAGCGCATGCAGGACATCGCCGCCGCCGTGCAGGAGGGCGCCCGCGCCTATCTCGCCCGCCAGTACATGACCATCGCCATGGTCGGCGTGGTTGTCGTCGCCCTCGTCTGGTTCTTCCTCGGCCCCATCTCGGCGATCGGCTTCGTGATCGGCGCGATCCTTTCGGGCGCCACCGGCTTCGTCGGCATGAACGTATCGGTGAAAGCCAACGTCCGCACCGCCGAGGCGGCGCGCACCAGCCTTCAGGGCGGCCTCACTTTGGCCTTCCGCTCGGGCGCGATCACCGGGATGTTGGTGGCCGGCCTCGGTCTGCTCGCGATCTCCGGCTTCTTCTGGTATCTGACCGGCCCCGGAGGCCACGTCCCCGGCAACCAGGCCGACCGGACCATCGTCAACGCGCTCGTCGCGCTCTCCTTCGGCGCCTCCCTGATCTCGATCTTCGCCCGCCTCGGCGGCGGCATCTTCACCAAGGCCGCCGACGTCGGCGCCGACCTGGTCGGCAAGGTCGAGGCGGGAATCCCCGAGGACGACCCCCGCAACCCGGCCACCATCGCCGACAATGTCGGCGACAATGTCGGCGACTGCGCCGGCATGGCGGCCGACCTGTTCGAGACCTATGTCGTCACGTTGGGCGTCACCATGGTGTCGATCGCGCTGACCGTGCGCGGCACCTCGACCGAGCTGCTCACCCAGCTGATGGCGCTGCCGTTGCTGATCGGCGGCGTCTGCATCGTCACCTCGATCATCGGCACCTACATGGTCCGGCTCGGCAAGGGCGGCTCGATCATGGGCGCGCTCTACAAGGGCTTCTGGACCGCCGCGATCCTCGGCGCCGTCGCTCTCTATTTCGCCACGCAATATGCGCTCGGCGACATGAACGCGACGATCGCCAGCATCCCCGGCCTCGCCGGCGCGACGATTACCTTGACCGGCATGAAGCTCTTCTACTGCATGCTGATCGGCCTCGCGCTCACCGGTGCGCTGGTGTGGATCACCGAATATTATACCGGGACCAACTTCCGGCCGGTGCGCTCGATCGCCCGGGCCTCGCAGACCGGCCACGGCACCAACGTCATCCAGGGCCTCGCCGTCAGCCTCGAATCGACGGCGCTGCCGACTCTGGTGATCGTCGTCGCCGTGATCGCGGCCTACCAGCTCGCGGGAGTCATCGGAGTCGCGTTCGGAGCGACCGCGATGCTGGCGCTGGCCGGGATGGTCGTAGCGCTCGACGCCTACGGCCCGGTCACCGACAATGCCGGCGGAATCGCCGAGATGGCCGGGCTGCCCGATGAGGTGCGCGAGCGCACCGATGCGCTCGACGCGGTCGGCAACACCACCAAGGCGGTGACCAAGGGCTATGCGATCGGCTCGGCCGCGCTGGCCGCGCTCGTCCTGTTCGGCGCCTACACCACCGACCTTCACGAGTTCTTCGGCAACCTCACCGTCGATTTCTCGCTGTCCAACCCCTACGTGATCGTCGGCCTGCTGCTCGGCGCCCTCCTCCCCTACAGCTTCGGCGCCTTCGGGATGACCGCGGTCGGCCGGGCGGCGGGCGCGGTGGTCGAGGACGTCCGCGCCCAGTTCCGCGACAATCCGGGGATCATGGAGGGGACGAGCCGGCCCAATTACGGCCGCACCGTCGACCTCGTCACCCGCGCCGCGATCAAGGAGATGATCATCCCGTCGCTGCTGCCGGTGCTGGCGCCGATCCTGGTCTATTTCGTCATCACCGCGGTGGCGGGGCAGGCCTCGGGCTTCGCGGCATTGGGCGCGCTGCTGCTCGGAGTGATCGTCTCCGGCCTGTTCGTCGCCATCTCGATGACCTCGGGCGGCGGCGCCTGGGACAATGCCAAGAAATATATCGAAGACGGCAATTACGGCGGCAAGGGCTCCGAGGCCCACAAGGCCGCGGTGACCGGCGACACCGTCGGCGACCCGTACAAGGATACGGCGGGCCCGGCGGTCAACCCGATGATCAAGATCACCAACATCGTCGCCTTGCTCCTGCTGGCGGCGCTGGCGGCGCGCGCCGGCGGCTGAGGCCGGCCCGGCGATCGAGCGAACGACCCGTCCGGAGCCTTTTCCGGACGGGTTTTTCGCGCCGGTTGGCATCTTCCGCCGGTCCCGCTATATTCCTGTCATTCCAAGCTTTTTGGGGTGGGGGACGATCGGCATGAGGAAGCTGCTTGTGGCGCTGCTTGCGGGAGCGGCGCTGACCGGAATTTCGCATGGCCAGGGAACGACTTCGCCCCCAGCGGCCGCCGCCGCCAATCCCGCCGCCGTGGTTCCGCTCGAAGCCTTTTCGCACTGGCCCGATCTGTACGGCCCGGTCATCTCGCCGGGCGGCAAGGCGATCGCCGCGAAGATCCGGATCGCCGCGATCGGGCGCCAGGCGCTGGCGGTCATCCCCCTCGGCGGAGGCGCGCCCGAGGTCATCGGCAAGGATGGCGATTTCGACAAGCAGGGCGACCTGCGGCTGCGCGACTGGAACTGGGCCGACGACGACAATCTGCTGATCGAGCTGAGCAGCCGCGAGAACTTCATGGGCGAGTGGTTCGACGCCACCCGGCTGATCGCCTGGAACCGCACCACCAAGAAAGTGACCCGGCTCGGCTGGGAAGGGTCGAAATTCTCGGCCGGGCGGGTGCTCTGGACCTCCCGCCAGGGACCGCCCACGATCCTCCTCGAGCGGACGCCGGAGAATGACGACACCGAGAAGCTCGGTCAGCCCGAGGTGATCAAGGTCGACGTCCTCACCGGGGCCACGCAGATCGTCCAGCGCCAGAGCCCCTCGATCGGCGGCTGGTACGCCGACAGCCAGGGCGTGGTGCGGCTCGGCATCGGCCGCGATGCGAGCACGGGAAAGGTGACCGTCTTCTACCGGCCGTCCGCCGACGCGCAGATGCGCACGATCTACGAGGGAACCCCCGCAAGGTTCAGCGACATCCCGATACCGACCGTCTTCCTCAAGGACGGCCGGGCGCTCGCGCTCAGCCGCAAGGACGATGTGCGGGCGATCTACGAGCTGGACCTCAATACCATGACGTTCGGCAGGAAGGTGTTCGGCGTGGCCGGCCACGACATCGACGACATATCGACCGGACCCGAGGGCGATGAGTTCGAGGGCGCCGAGACGATCGAGAAGCGGGACAAGGTCTATTATTTCGATCCGCGAATGAAGGAGATCCAGGCCGGGCTCGAGGAGACGTTCGGAAAGGAGAACGTCTATATCGCGGACGCCGACCGCGCCCGCGAGATGATCGTGGCGCTGGTGGCGCCGCCGGCCTCGCCCGGCAGCTACTATCTCTACGACACGCGCAGCGGCGCGATCGGCCGCCTCGGCTACATCAATTCGGCGCTCAAGGACCAGGCGCTGAATCCGGTGAGCACGATCCGCTACAAGGCGAGGGACGGCAAGGAGATCGAGGCGGTGCTGACCCTGCCGCGTCACCGCGCCGGGCAGAAGAACCTGCCGCTCATCGTCCTGCCCCATGGCGGCCCGTTCGGCGCCCGGGATTCGGAAGACTGGGAATATGTCCCCTGGGCCCAGCCACTGGCCGAATTGGGCTATGTCGTCGTCCAGCCCAACTACCGAGGCTCGACCGGCTACGGCCTCGCCTGGGAAAAGATGTCGGCCGGCAATTGGGGCCACGCCATGCAGGACGACCTCGACGACGCGGTCGCCTATCTGGCCGCCCAAGGGATCGTCGACCCCAAGCGGGTCTGCATGATGGGCTGGTCCTATGGCGGCTATGCCGCAGCGCGGGCGGCGCAGCGCGACGGCTCCAGATACCGCTGCGCGATCAGCGGCGCCGGACCCACCGACCTCCCCGCCATGGTCACCTACGACAAGGATTATCTCGGCGAATATGGAGCGAAGAACGCCAACGGGGCGGCCGCTCCCAACCTGATCGAGGCGTCGCCGGCCCTCCACGCCGAGCAATTCTCGGCGCCGATCCTGATCATCCACGGCGAGCATGACCAGCGCGTCCCCGTCTCTCAGGCGCGCAACCTCGTATCGCGGCTGCGTTCGGCCGGCAAGGTCGAGGGGCGCGACTTCGAATATGTCGAGATCCCGCGCGAGACCCACAATCTGCTTCTGGAATCGAGCCGAATGAAGGTTCTGGAGGCGGTCAAGGCGTTCCTCGACAAGCACAACCCGGCCTGACCGCTCGCCTTCCCTTTTCGCAAGCGAGCCGCTATGGCGGCCCGCGTTTTGCCCAGACCGACGAGGATGAATGGCCAAGGAAGAGCTTCTTGAGATGCGCGGTCAGGTGGTCGAGCTGCTGCCCAACGCCATGTTCCGAGTCCGCCTCGAGAATGATCACGAGATCCTCGGCCACACCGCGGGCAAGATGCGCAAGAACCGCATCCGGGTGCTCGTCGGCGACGAGGTGCTCGTCGAGCTGACGCCCTACGACCTTACCAAGGGTCGGATCACCTACCGATTCAAATAGGAATGGCGCGCCTGCGCCTGATCCTCGCCTCCGCCAGCCCGCGCCGGCTCGAGCTGCTCGCGCGGATCGGAATCGTGCCGGACGAGGTCCGCCCCGCCGAGATCGACGAGACGCCGCGCAAGGGCGAGCTTCCGCCGGCTTACGCGGCGCGCGTTGCCGCCGAGAAGGCCATGGCGGCGGCCGAGCCCGGCAGCCTCGTCCTCGCCGCCGACACGGTAGTCGCCGCCGGGCGGCGCATCCTCCCCAAGACCGACGATGAAGCCGAGGCGCGGCGGATGCTCGCCTTGCTCTCGGGCCGCCGCCATCGGGTGCTGAGCGCCGTCTCGCTGATCGACGGCGACGGGCGGGCGCGCCACCGCCTCTCGACCAGCATCGTGACGTTCAAGCGGCTCGATCCGAGCGAGATCGCCGCCTATCTCGCCTCCGGCGAATGGCGCGGCAAGGCCGGGGGCTATGCGATCCAGGGACGGGCCGAGGCGCTGGTCCGCTCGCTCCAGGGCAGCCATTCGGGGGTGATGGGCCTGCCCCTCTTCGAGACCCGCGCATTGCTCCGCGCCGCCGGCTACCCGCTTGGCTGAGTGGCTCTACGAGGCCGGGATCGGCGAGAACCGGGCGATCCTGGTCGAGGGCGGCGAGATCCTCATGGCGGCGATCGAGCTTCCCGGCGAGATGCGCTGCGGCTCGGTCTTGAGCGGCCGTCTCGTCGCCATCCCGATTCCGGGGCGCCGCGGCATCGTCGAGACCGAGCAACGGCAAGTGATGGTGGAGCCGCTTCCGCCGTCCCTCACCGAAGGGCAATCCGTGCGGGTCGAGATCGTCCGCGAGCCGATCGCCGAGCCGGGAAGCCCCAAATTCGCGAAAGGCAGGATCACCGACGCGGAAGAGCAGGAAGGGCTGGGCTTGGCGGAGCGGATCGGCGGGCCGGCGCGGCTTGCGCCGCTCGACCCGGATCGCTTCGAGGAGGCCGGCTGGTCCGAGCTGATCGACGAAGCGATCGGCGAGGACATCGATTTCCCTGGGGGCAAGCTGAGGATGAGCCTGACTCCCGCCATGACCTTGTTCGACGTCGACGGATTCCTGCCACCCGCCGAGCTGGCGATCGCCGGAGCGGAGGCTGCCGCCAAAGCGATCCGCCGCCTCGACATCGGTGGCTCGATCGGCATCGACCTGCCGACAATGCCGTCGCGCGCCGACCGGCTGCGGGCGGTGGCGGCGCTGGACGCCGTTCTGCCTCGGCCGTTCGAGCGGACCGCGGTCAATGGCTTCGGCTTTCTCCAGATCGTGCGGCGGCGCGAGCGCCGCTCGCTGCCCGAGCTGCTACAATGGGACGAGAGCGGCGGGGCGGCGCGGGCCCTGCTCCGCCGGGCGGAACGGCATCAAGGCGTGGGTCCAAGGGAGCTCGTGGCCGCTCCGGCGGTGATCGCCCGGCTGCGCGAGAAGCCGGACTGGCTGGAAGCCCTGGCGCGGCGGATCGGCGCGCCGGTCGCCTTGCGGGAGGAGCCGCGTCTCACCACATGGCAGGGCCATGTCCACGCCCAACCGTCCTGAGCGCCGTGGCGGCTGCCCGATCTGCGGCAAGCCGCCCAGCGACGCGCACGCGCCCTTCTGCGGGCGCGGCTGCAAGGACCGCGACCTGCTCAACTGGCTCGGCGACGGCTATCGCGTGGCCGGGCCGGCGGCCGCGGATCCCGACGGGCTGGACAGCGGCGGATAAGCCCCTCTATAGGCCCCGCTTCCGCCGCCGCGGAGAGGCCCAGGTAGCTCAGTTGGTAGAGCACGTGACTGAAAATCACGGTGTCGGTGGTTCGATTCCGCCCCTGGGCACCATCCCCCCGGCGGCCGAAATTGCGGCGACCGCGGAACCTCCCTAAGCCTCCGTTCATCTAAGCTCCGCTTAGACTGACCAAGCGCGACATCCCGGGAGCCGTTTACGACCCAAGCCTTCATCAACGCCGTCGGCACCGCCGCGCCGGACCATGAGGTGCACGGCGCCTTCATCGACTGGGCGCAATCGCGAATCGCCGACCCGCGCCTGCGCGCCTTGTTCCGGCGCATGGCCGACCGCTCGGGCATCCGCCACCGCTGGTCGGTCCTGCCGCCGGCGCCGGGCGGCAGGCCGCCGGTCGAGCCGGGGGGCTTCTACCACGGCGACGCCCTGCCCAGTACCGGCGCCCGGATGAAGGTCTATGCCGAGGCCGCGCCCAGGCTGGCGCTGGCGGCGGTGCGGCGGCTCGAGGAGCAGGTCTCGCTCGAGGGCATCACCCACCTCGTCGTCGCCAGCTGCACCGGCTTCGTCGCGCCGGGAGTCGACCAGATTCTCGCCCGCGAGCTCGGCCTTGCGCCCGACGTCGAGCGCACCCTGGTCGGCTTCATGGGCTGCTACGCCGCGGTCTCCTCGCTTCGTCTCGCCCACCATATCGTCCGCTCGGAGCCGGCGGCGCGGGTGCTCGTCGTCACCGTCGAGCTCTCGACCCTCCACCTCCAGGACGAGACGAGGATCGAGCCTTTGCTCGCCATGCTTCAGTTCGCCGACGGCGCGACGGCGAGCCTGGTCACAGCCGATCCGGTCGGCTTCGGCATCACGAGTCCGTTCGCGATCACCCTCCCCGATTCCTCGAGCCTGATCCGCTGGGACATCGGTGACCAGGGCTTCGCGATGCAGCTGTCCGGCGACGTGCCCGGCCGGATCGCCGAGGCGCTGCGCGACGAGACGGTGCGCGAGACGATGCTCGGCGGCCTCGCGCCCGAGGAGATCGACGCCTGGGCCGTCCATGCCGGCGGCCGCTCGGTGCTCGACGCGGTAGAACACGGTTTGGCGCTGCCGCAGGGCGCGCTCGCCGAATCGCGCGACGTGCTCGCCCGCTACGGCAACATGTCGTCCTCGACCCTGCCCTTCGTCCTGGCCGAGCTGCTTCCGCAGGGCGAGCGGCGCCGCGGAGTCGCCCTCGCCTTCGGGCCGGGCCTCGCCGCCGAGGGCTTCCACTTCAAGCGCGCCGCCTGAGCGAATGAGCCGGGCGGCCGCGCTGATCGTCGGCGGCGGCCCGGCCGGCGCGGCGGCGGCCATCGCGCTCGCCCGCGGCGGAGTGCGGGCGCGCTTGCTGGAGCGGACCGCCGGCGCCCACGACAAGGTCTGTGGCGGCTTCCTCGGCTGGGATTCGCTGTCCGCGCTCAGGCGGCTGGGAGTCGATCCGGCGGCGCTCGGAGCCCGGCCGATCGGCCGGCTCCGCCTGCTCTCGGCGACCGCGACGGTCGAGACCCGGCTTCCGCATGCCGCGGCCGGCCTGTCGCGCCGAACCCTCGACGAGACGATGCTCGCCGCCGCGCGCGCGGCCGGCGCCTATGTCGAGCGCGGACGGGGCGTGCGCGCCGCCGATCCCGCCGCGCGCACGGTGCGGGTGGAGGACGGCGAGGATCTCGCCGCAGACGCCATTCTCCTCGCCACCGGCAAGCATGAGCTGCGCGGCGCGGCGCGGCCGCGCGACACGAGCCGGGATCCGGTTGGCCTTCGCACGGCTCTGTCGCCGTCGCCGCGGCTGGAACAGGTCCTCGAGGGCGCGATCGAGCTCCACCTGTTCGACGGCGGCTATGCCGGGCTGCTGATCCAGGAGGACGGCTGCGCCAACCTCTGCCTCTCGGTCGCCCGGCACCGGATCAAGCGGGCGGGCGGGATCCCGAAGCTGATCCGGCAACTGGCCGACGAGCTG
The DNA here is from genome assembly GCA_034668685.1 of Sphingomonadales bacterium. Lineage (GTDB taxonomy): Bacteria > Pseudomonadota > Alphaproteobacteria > Sphingomonadales > Sphingomonadaceae > Allosphingosinicella. Next base: position 13,289 of record JAXDPA010000050.1, read on the forward strand.
CCGGCGCTGAAGGAAAGGCTGGCGGCCGGCGAGCCGATGGGCTGGAGCGCCATTTCCGGAGTCCCCTACGGCTGGCACTCGGCGGCGACCGAGCCCGGCCTTTACCGCCTGGGCGACCAGGGCGCGGTGATCGCCTCGCTGGCGGGCGACGGCATCGCCATCGCCCTGGCGAGCGGCCGGGAGGCGGCCTCGGCCCTGCTCGAAGGGGCCGACGCGCCCGCCTACCAGGCGCGGCTGTCGGCCCGCGCGGCGCGGCCGCTGGCGGTGGCCGAGGCGCTGCGCTGGGCGGCCGAGCATCCCTGGCCGCGCGCCGCGCTGATGGGCCTAATCGGCGCCTTCCCGGCTTTGCCCGGTCTCGCCGCCCGCCTCACCCGAATCGGCATTTGAGAGCCGGCGCCGGCCGACCAGCAGGGCCGGCGCGTAGCGGCAGAGCAGCAGGAGGAGGGTCGGGATCACCATCGTGTTCCAGCCGTCCTTGAGTCCCTCGGCGAGCTGGATCGAGCGGTCGGGCCAGACCTCGTAGCGATAGTCGTAGACCTCGTTCGCCGCCTCCGCGGCGGCGACTCCGAGCCAGGGCCAGGGGCTGCTCAGCGGGCGGCGGAGGATGAGGGCGAACAGGATTTGGAGCGCCACCCCTGCGTGCACGTGCAGCGCGTCCATGTCGAGCCCGCTCGCCGTCTCCGCCCACTGCTTCACATTGTGCCAGTCCATCACGCCCGCCTAGGCGGGCGGAGAAGCCGGCTCAATAGCGCTTGCGGTAGCGCAGGTTGACGTTGTTGGTGCTCGACTGGGTGCCGACCTGGCTCAACAGGCTCAACGCCTTGGAAAGGGCGATCTCGATCTGGGTGACGGTGAAGCCGCGCGCGTCGGTGATCACCTCCATGTAGATGTTCTTGCCTAGGTAGAAGCCGGCGGCGACGGCGGTGCCGCGCCCGGTCGTCTGGTCGGCGCCGAGCACGCGCAGGCGCGACAGGCCGGAGGCGGAGCGAAGCTTGCCGAGCGGGTTCAGACCGCCGCCGCCGCCGCGCAGGGCGTTGAGCGACGAGGCGACCTGGATCGCCTGGAGCGCGCTGATCTCGGTCACCGAGCCGCCGAACAGGATCCGGGCCATGATCTCGTCCTGCGGCAGGCCCGGATCGGAGCTGAAGGCGATCTGCGGGTTGTAGGCGCTGCCGCTGACGTTGATGGTGACGTCGACGTCCTTGATCTGGGCGGTGGCGGCGATGTCGATGCGCGGATTGGGCGGCCGGGCACCGGTGAAGTTGATCGTGCCGCGAGTGAGGTCGAAGCGCTGGCCGGAGAAGCTGAACGTGCCGCGGATGACGTCGGCGCGGCCGACCAGAGCGGGCGTCTTGGTCGTGCCCTGGACCTTGAGATCGGCGCTCCATTCGCTCTCCAGACCCATTCCGGAGATGTAGAGCTGGTTGGCGGCGTGGAGGCCGAGGTCGAGCTTCCAGACGCTCGGAGTCCCCTGCGCCTCGGCCTGGCGGATCGCGCCCGGGTCGGGCAGCGGCTCGCCCTTGCGGCGCACGCCGGCGAGGTCGATGACCTGGGCGCCGCCCTGGCGGACGATCTGGTAGCGTACGTTCGGCAAGGTGAGGTCGCCCTTGATGAGCGCGCCATTGGCCTTGTTGTTGGTGATGGCGAGGTCGCCGGTCAAAGTCGCGCCGAGATTGTCGCTTCGGGCGAGCTGGGCGTCCTGCATGTGGAGGCGGATGTCGATCGGATAGCCGGCCGCGGAGGCGAAGCCGACGGTACCGCTTCCCGTGATCGTGCCTCGCCCGGCGCGGCCGGAGAGCTGGCTGATCTCCAGCGTCGAGCTGGTGAACCGTCCCTGCAAAGCGAGGTTGGTGATCCGGGTGCCGTAGGTCTCGTCCACGAACGTCAAATCGTTCGCGCGAAGGATTCCGGTCAGCTGCGGGTTGCTGACCCGGCCGGAGAAATCGGCAGCGACTCCGATCGGCCCGGAGAGCTGCTGGTCGGCGATTCCGCTGAACGACCAGAGCACGTCGGCCGGGCCGTTGTAGCGGATGCCGCCGGCGAGCGGCGCGGCCATCAGCCGGCTCATCCACGAGCCGCCGGCGCCGACCGGCTGAAGCCGCGCCTGGACATGGCCGATGACGGCGCCGGCCCGGCGGATGAGGGCATTGAGGCTGCCGCCCTGCGGGCCGAGCGCGCCGAGAAGCGCGAGGTCGACCGGCGGCGTCCGGGTCGCGACTCCGGTGCGGCTGAAGCCGGCGATGTTGAGCCGCGCCTCGGCGCCGGGGAAGGCGGCGCCCGAGGCCTGGTTGAAGTCGATGCTTCCAGTGGCGCTGCCGCTGAGGCCGAGGCCGGGCGAGAAGGCATTGAGGATCGAAATGTCGAAATTGGCGAGCCGCGCCTGGAGCGCCATGCCGTTGCCGTAGCGGCCGGCGAGGAGGACGTTGCCCTGCGGCAATACGAGCTGGACGGGCGCGAGCTGCCAGTCGCCCCCGGCCTTGCGGATGTCGGCCGGCTGGGCGAGCCGGAACGGAATGCGGTTGACGATGCCCTGCAGCGCGACGCGGACATGGCCGGGCTCGAGCGCGGCGTTGACGCCGATGCGGAAGGGCACGCCGCTCGTGCCTTCGGCGAAGGCCTGGGCGAGGCCGCGGCCGTTCTGGTAATTGCCGCGGAGGCGCGCGGTGGCGAGGTAGAAATTGCGGCTGCGGACGCCGGCGAGCTGGACGTCGCCGGTCACCTGCGGAGCGCCCGGATAAAGGACCGCGGTGGCCTGGATCAGGCCGCGCTGGATCAGGATCGGAGTCTCGCCGGGGATGGTGGCGCCGTTGGCCGTCGCATTGACCGCGACCTGCTGGTAGCGGCCCGCGGCGGCGAGCTGGACGGTGCCCTGGAGACCCTCGCCGGTCATCGTCAGGGTGCCGGCGAACGGACCGGCGCGGGTCTGCACCACCCGTCCGGCGAAGGTCATCCCGGCGAAGGTCAGGCGGCGGATGTCGAGAGTCATCGGGCCCTTGCCGGCAAGCAATGTAAGGTCGGCCGCGAATGGCCCGTAGGCGGACTGGCCGGTGGCCTTGATCGCATAGCCGGCGCCGGTCGCCCGGATGCTCGCCCGGACGTCGCGAAGGCCGATGCCGAAGCCGGGATTGGCGGCGCGAAGCTCGACGTTCGGCCGCGCCGCCGTGCCGGTGACGACCACCGCGAGGGTGCCGTAGGCGCGTGATACTCCGGCGCCGCGGAAGTCGATCCGCCCGTTGGGCCAGTAGGTGCCGGTCCCGGACGTGATGCGCATCCCTGGCGAGCTCAGCCGGATGTCGCTGAGGTGGATCACGCCGGCCGGGTTCATGACGACATTGGCCGTCGCGACGGCGTTGCCGGCGAGCAGGTCGCGCGCCGAGGCGTTGTCGATCCGCCGGGTCTTGACCGCCACCCGGCCCTTGAGGCCGAAGCCGCCCGGCGCCGTCACCACGTCCATGTGCGTGGTGAGGTCCATCAGCCCGATCCCCTCCATCTCGTAGCCGTTGACAATGCCCTGGATTCCGGCGCGGTAGCGGCCGCGGGCGAGGTCGGCGACGATGACGGTGGTGGCGTTCAGCCGGTCGGAGCGGATGCGCAGGTCGTCGGAGAGCAGGGTCGTGCCGCTGAGGCTGAGCGTGCCGTTGGCGGAGACGTTGGTGAGCAGGCGGCCGAACGACGGGTCGAGGCCGGTGATTCGCGCGGCGTGCGCGGCAACCGGGATGGTGATCCGGTCGGTGTCGACCCGGGCGCGGCCGCGCGCGACCAGGCCCTCGACCGTCGTGCCGTTGAAGCCGACCGAGTCGGCGTGGAGGTCATAGGCGACGAACGGCGTCCGGAACGGACCGTTGAGCACCGCCGCCAGCTGCAGGTTGCGCGCCGCGAGGTTGGGCATCACCGCCTCGGGGTGCGGCAGCCGGACGGCGAGCTTGAGGTTCGAGAATTCGCTCTTGCCGAGGTCGACCAATCCTTCCGCCCCGACCGCGATCGCCTGCGAGCTGAGGCGGAGGCGCGTGTCGGCGCGGCGCTGGGAGAGGGTCGTGACGAGGCTCACCTGCAGCATCGGCTGTAACAGCCGCTTCGCCGTCCCCTCCGCCATCATCAGGCCGGGATTGGCCGGGCCGACGAGGGTGAAGGTGCCGTTCTTGGCGTTGACGCCGAGGTTGGCGAAGGCCTTGCCGCCCAGGGTGGCGATGGCGCGGCCGTTCCAGTCCGCCCAGCTGCCGCGGCCGTTCAGGCTCGCGTTGAGCGGCTGGGTGAGGCCGGTCAGGCTGGCGACGAAGCCGTTGCCCGGCGCCTCGACCCTGACGCCCATGTCGAGCTTGTTCTGCTCCGGCACGGCGTCGAGGCGAAGGACGAGCTTGTCGCCGCCCGGCAGGCCCGGGCCGGCGATGGCGGCGGCGTTCAAGGCGAGCTCGGCGCGGCGGTTGGCGATCTTCGCCTTGCCGTCGAGCGAGAGCAGGTGACGGTAGCCGGTCACCGGCGGATCGATGATGAGGCGGTCGACCTTCAGCCGGCCGATGTCGAGATTGATGTCGGGCAGGAGCGGCGCATTGGGATCGCCTGGCCTTAGCTGCGGCAGCCGCCACAGGTGCGCCGTCGGCACCTCGATCGCGCGAATGTCGATATGGCTCGAGAAATAAGCGAGCGGCCGCCAGTCCATCTTCGCCTCGGGCGCGGCGAAGAAGCGACCCTTGGGGTCGGACAAGGTAAGGTCGCGCAAGGTGAGCTCGCCGAACAATGAGCCCTCGATCCGGCCGACATGGATGTTGAGCCCGGTCGCCATCTCGAGGCCGTTGATCTGCTTGACGACGAAGCGGCGGCCGTAGTCGCTGGACAGCCAGGCGAAGGCGAGGCCGATCAGGACGAGGATCGTGAGCAGCGCGATCCCGGCCCATTTCGCCACCGCCCGCGCCCTCAGGCGACCGCGCGGGATCACATGGACCTCGGCAGGGGCGTCGGGCCCGGTCGCCATCAGAAGGCCTGCCCGATCGAGACGTAGACGGCGAACTTCGATTCGCCCTTGCGCCGTCCGAGCGGCACCGCGAAATCGGCCCGGAACGGCCCGAAATTGGTGTAGAAGCGCCCGCCTATGCCGACCCCGTAGCGCATGCCGGAGAGCCTGGGGAACTGGCTCTCATAGACCTGGCCGGCGTCCACAAAGGCGACGACGCCGTAATCGCCGAAGCGGTAGCGGCTCTCCAGCGCGAACTCGATCTGGCTTCGGCCGCCGGTCGGCACGAAGATGGTCGGCGGATCCTTCTCCTTGGGGTCGGTCGGGTCGAATTTCGGGTTGGGGATCTCCACCTTGGGGCCGAGCTGCTGGTAGCCGAAGCCGCGCACCGAGCCGCCGCCGCCGCCGTAGAGCCGCCGCGACGGCGCCAGCTCGGAAAGCGAGGCGCCGAAGATCGAGCCCACGCGGGTGCGCGCCGCGATCGTCAAATTCTTGGTCGCCGGGTAATAGACGCTGCCGTCGATGATGTTGCGGATGTAGGGCTGGCTCGGATCGCGAAGCGACGTCTCCGGATTGACCCGGCCGGTGATCCGGAAGCCCTTTGTCGGATCGAGCAGGCTGTTCGAGGCGTCGTAGCCCAATTGCCCGACGAGGCCGGCGAGGAAGTAGGTGTTCTTCAGCGAGATCGTCGGGAAGCGGCTCTCGTTCTCGTTGGTGGCGATCACCTCGGCGCCATAGGCCCAGGTCCATTTCTTCTGCCAGATCGGCGTGGATTCGCGGGAGACCAGGCCGTGCAGGCGGACGGTGTAGCCCTTGTAGGCGGGCAGGTCGCGCCGCCCGGCCTCGGCCTCGATCAGCACCGAGCGGTCGCGCTTGCCCGCGTTCATCCGGTGGAAGGCGACGGCGACCGACTGCTCCTGCGTGCCGGCGACTCCGCTGACCCTCAGCGCGCCTTCGGGCGGGAAGAAGTTGCGGTGCTCCCAGCTCCCCTCGATGCGCAGCCCCTGGCCGGTCGAGTAACCGGCGGTGCCGGAGAGCGAGCGGGCCGGCCCGGCATCCTGGCGGACCCGGATGTTGACATATTCGCTGCCGTCCGGCGCCGTCTCGCCGGTCCGCACCGGCTCGGCCGCGACGGTCCGGAACAGGCCGGTCGCGACCATCGCCTCCCTGAGGTCGTCGACCTTTCGGCTGTCGTAGAGCTCGCCGCGCTTGAAGCGGGCGAGGACTCCGACATGCTTCGCGTCGAAGGCGAGCTTCCCCTCGGTGGTGAAGCCGGCGAAGGTTGAACGGGGCCCGGGGTCGACCGGCAAAGTATAGTCGCCGCGCCGCGTGTCGGGATCGAGCAGAATGTCGCGCAGCCCGACGTCGGCGAACGGATAGCCCTGCTGCGGCAGGCGCAGGCGGACATTGGCCTCGGCGGCCTCGACGTCGAGGGCCACGATCGGGTCGCCGGTCTTGATCGGCAGCGCCTCGCGGGCGAGGCCCGGCGGCACCGTCTCGGGTCCCTGGATCGTGATCGCACCGAGGCTGTAGCGCGCGCCCGGCACAGTGGTGATGACGACCCGCAGCTGGCCCGGGGTCTCGGGCAATTGCTCGATCGAGGACAGAGCGGTGGCGTCGTAATAGCCTTCGGAGCGGAGAAGCCGGACGGCGAGCAGCTCGTCCTCGCGGGCGCGGGCCGAGACCATCGCGCCGTTGGTCGCCTTGCCGTCGGCGTCGTCGAGCGCCGAGAGGCTGCGGAAGCGGCCTTCCAGCCCCACCTCCTTCAGCCCCTCGACGACGAGCGTGTAGCGAACCGGCTCGACCTTGGACTCGTCGTTCTCCCCCTTCGCGGCGGGCGGAGGGGTGGTGACGTCGAAAGTGGAGAGCGGCGCCAGCGGCTCGGTCAGGGCCGGGTCGGGAGGCGTCGTGACCGGCGGCAAGGTGCCGTTCGGCGCAACGATCGGCGCGGTGAGCGGCTTTCCGTCGGGGCCCTTGAAGGCGTCGATCGGCTCGAGCGGCTTGGTGAGATCGGGGTCGAGCGGCGGCAGCTCCTTCTGGAACTGGTCGTCCGGCACGATCGGCGCGCCCGGCGGCGGCGGAGGGGGGATCGGAGCGGATTTGCGGGCGGGCTGCGCAGCCTCGGCCGCGCCGGCGAACGCCATCGCGCCCGCGGCGGCCGCCGCCATCCACCAACCGGCCTTCCTCAACGCGCCGCCGCTCCCCTTGGCTCCCTGAGCCCGAAACCGCTTAAAGCGCAGCAGCTTGGCTTTTGTTCCGGCAGCGAAAAGGACTTGATGGAGGTTAAGGCGCGGGCGCCGGCAGAAGCGGCGCGGCGCCGTCGCCGACCAAAGCGAAGCCGGCCCAATAATAAGGGTGCGACGTCTCGGGCCGGTCCATCAAGGCCGTTTCGGCCTCCCTCAGAGCCGTCGCCACCGGGGTACCGGCGGGCGCCTGGAACAAGCCGGTGATCAGCCGCTCCGTCGCGCCGTAATCGTCGGGCACCGGCCAGTGGCTGGCGATTACCGAGCGGCCGCCGGCGCCGACGAAGGCGCGGACGAGGCCGTCGAGCGCCGAATCGCCGCCGGTGCCGAGCCCCGCCTCGCGGGTCGCGGCGAGGCTGGCCTTGCCGGCGGTGTCGCAGGCGGAGAGGATGACGAGGTCTGCGTCAATGCGCAGGTCGTAGATCTCGGCGAAGGTCAGGAGGCCGTCCGAACCCTCGCCACCGAACGAGGTCATCAGCGCCGGGCGCGCCGGGCATTCGGGGCGGGGCGCGCCGACCAGTCCGTGGGTGGCGAAATGGAGGATCCTATAGCGGGCGAGGTCGCCGCGGGCCTTGAGCGCGCTATCGCTGAACGCTTCGCCGGTGAGGATCTCGATCCCGCTCGCGCCGCTGCGCCTCAGCGCGTCGCCGGCGGCGTGGAGCTCGGCGGCGGAGATCGGGCGCGACCACAGGGCCTCCGGCCAGGCGCAGGGCGAGGCGCGGCCGAGCAGGGTCTTGAGCGCGGCGTCGGAGGCGTCGGCGGCGGGCGGCGGGGCGGTCTGGCCGAGGCCGAGATAGGCGTTCGGCGCATGCGACGGGGCGGCCTGGCGGAGGTCGCGGAACGAGCGGGCGGAAACCGCGGTGCTGACGTCGCGGCCTCGGCCGAGCCAGGAAATCCCGGTGAAGTCGAAACCGTCGTCGCCCGGGCGCGCCGCCCCGGCGAGGTAGCGATCGACGCTGGCGCGGTCGGTGACGAGGAGGTTGGGGGGGAGGCGAAGGAGGGCGCCGTCGGGCTCGAAGATGAGGTGGCGGACCGAGGGGAGATCGGCGGCGGCGGGACCGAGCAACTGGTCGAACAGGCGGTGGGAGAGGGCGACGTCGAAGGGGGTGGTGACGACCTGGCCGTTCTCGATGTTCGCAATGGTCACGCGCAACGCGGTTACTTCGCGGTCGAGATCTTCCGCGGAGGCGGGAATGCGCCAGATCCGCGCGGAAGTTCCCACGACGTACAATCCGTAGCCGTCGTTGTTCACGAAGGTCAGCTTGAAATAGGCCTCTCCGGGGCGGAGCAAATGCTGGAGGTCGGCGAGGCTCATCGCGCCGGACGAGAGCACCCGGTAGCGCGGGAAAGCGGCGAGCCGGGCCTGGACGGCGACCTGGTCCTTCTCGAGCGCGGCGAGCGAGGCGCGGAGGGCGGCGGCGCGGTCTGGATCGTCGGCGGCGCGGGCGATGTCGATCCGGGCGCGCTCGATGTCGCGGCCGAGGGTGACCGACTGGCGGAACAGCCGCGCCGCCTCGTCGCTTCCGCCGCTCAGCTCGCGGGCGAGCAAGGCCTGGGTCTGCGCGACTCCGGGCCGGACGAGGAGCTGGCTCCCCCGGAACAATTCGGCGGGGTCCGCGATCAGCCGGAAATAGGGCGCCAGCGCGCGGCGCAGGCCAGGCGAGGCGATTCCGCCGGTCTCGCTCGAATCGACGATCGACCGGAAGAGGGTCATCGCCTCGCCCGTGCGGCCGGCGCGGGCATAGTAACCGGCGAGCCGCGCCTCGGCGCTGAGCAGGGCCGGAGAGCCGGGATAATCGGCCTGGAGCAGCGCGACCGCCGCCTTGAGGAGCCGTTCGGCCTCCGCGCCTTCTGCCAGCGCGGCCTGCTCGCCCCAGATCTGGGCGCGCATCCATTCGACCGAGGCGACCCGGCCGCGGCGGACGGAATCGAGGGCGGCCAGCGCCGCGCGGAGAGAGGCGGCGGCTTCGTCGGAGCGGCCGACAATCCGGAGGATGGCGCCGCGCAGGTGAAGCGCCTGCGCGTCGAGCAGCCGGGCGCGCTCCTCGGGAGTCAGTCCGGCGGCGGCGCCGAGCTGGCGGGCGAGCGGGGATTCGGCGTTGAGCCGCGCGGCCGTCCCCGGGTCGATGTTCGCTCCAGCGCCGCCTTTCGACTCGGGCGTGGCGGGCGGCATCGGCTTTTCGAGCTCGGCCAGGGCCGCGGCGGAATCGCCCTGGTTCATGAAGTGGATGGTCCGGAAGTTGCGCAGCAGCCGGGCGACGACGGGGTCGTTGCCCTGGAGGGCGGCGGCCTCGGCGAATGCCTTGTCGGCCCGCTCGAAGGCGCCGAGGTTCGATTGCTGGAGCGCGGAATTGGCGACCAGCTCGGCGCGGTCGCCGGCCGTGTCGGCCTCGGCCACGGTGGCGAAGAACTCGGCGGATTCGGCGAAGCTCCCGGCATTGTTGCGGCGATAGGCCTCGGCGCGGGCGCGGCCCGGATCGAGGGTGCCGGCCTGGAGCCGGGCGAAGGCGGCGGGATCGCCGGCGCCGGTGATCGCCACCTCGACCTCGCCGGGAAGGGCTCGGCCGGCGACGAGGCTGCGCAGGCCCAGGCGGAGCGCCGGATCGTAGCCCGCGAGCCCTTCGGCTGCGTAGAGCGTCCGGCCGCGGCGATAGAGATAGACTCGGTAGCCGACCGGCTCCCCCTTCAATCGGCAGGAGAGCGTATCGACCGGGCCAAGCCCCTCCATACCGGTTCGCGCCGGACCGTCGCACTCGGCGGTCGCCGAGCGCAGGGCCGCCAGCCGCACGGCGGGGTCGTCGCGGCCGAGGCGGAGCGCGTAGAGGCGGCCGACCGGCGCGGCGGCGTCGCGGCAGAGGATCGCGTAGCCGGTGTCGAACAGGCCGGTCAGCGCCTTGTCGCCGGTCGCCAGATCCGCCGTGCAGAGGCCCGACGCGCCGAGGCGGATGCTGTCGCCCGGGTCCGCCGCCGCGGCCGGGGTGGCGAGCGCCAGCGCGGCGAGGAGAAGGAGGGCCCTCACGGCTTCTTGCCCGAATCCCAGACGACGCTGTCGCCGCCGCTGGTGACCGGCTCGTCGAGCGGACGGTCGGCGCCGAGCACGAGGTCGATCAGCTCCGCGAAGGCGAGCGGCGGAAGTTGCGGCGCCAGCATCGGGCCGAGCACGAACACGGAAGCCCGGACGTCCGGCACCAGCGACGCCTGCTTCACCGGCGGCGGTGGGGACGGCGGCGGGGGCGGCGGCGGAGGCGGTGGTGGCGGCGGCGGTGGAGGCGGCGGCGGGGGTGGCGGCGGCGGAGGCGGAGGGGGAGGCGGCGGAGGGGGCGGCGGGGGCGGCGGCGGGCAGCCGTTGTTGATGTTGCAGCGGTTGAACTCGGATTCGCTCGTGTAGCTGGTGCCGGCACCCTTGCCGAAGTCGATCACTCCGAAGAATTGAAGCCCGGTCAGGAAGGTCCCGTCGGCGAGGCGCTCACGGCCGAAGCCGACGACGTCGATCGGAGCGGCGCTCGAGGCCCGGATCTTGAGGCCGCCCGGCCCGACCGTGAGGCCGGCAAAGTCCGTCGCGGTGCCGGTGTTGCGGATGTAGAGGCTGCTGCCCACCGTGAAGCTTATCGCATTGGCCTGGAGATAGCCCTGCGGGTTGACCGGCCCGGAATTGCCCAGGAGCAGGCCCGCGATGCCGGGAAACGCGCCCGCCTGCTGGAGCTGGAGCGCCATCGTCGCGTCGGTGACATAGATATTCGGCGCGGTGAGCGACAAGGCGCCGCCGGGATTGCCGGCCGAGTCGGTGAGCAGGATGGCGCCCGAGGGAGTCACCACCTGGATCCGCTCGCCGGCGTTGATTGCGAAGGAATCGGTCGGCGCGGCGCGCTGGTAGAGCGCCTGCCCGTCGACGCGGACCCGTCCCGGCGTGTTGAGGGTGAAGGCGGCGAGGCCGAGGCCGCCGTCGCTGCCGCTGAGGCTGAAGTCGCGAACGATCACGTCGGCCGAGCGGAACGGATCGGCGCCGATCGCCGGCGCCTGGAGGGTGAGGGCGGCCGTCCGGATTCGGCCGATCTCCGACGAATCGAGCGTGTAGCCCGCCCCCGCCGCATTGCCGCCGATCACAGCTGGCTGGCCGTTGGTGATTATGTCGAGCAGGATCGTCTTCGTCGCGGCCCCGCCGAGCGTCGCCGCCCCGCCGATGGCGATGTCGCTCGAGCGGAGCGTCATGTCCCGCCCTGCGGCGGCGCCGGTGACGGTGATCGTGCCGGGCGTCGCCGCGGCGAAGGTCGTGCCCGCGGCGGCCTCGTCGACCTGGATCGCGCCGCCGGCGTCGATCGCGGTCGAGGCGCCGGAGACGAGCCTTGTGCCGGGCGCGGCGGTGAAGGAGTCGCGGCTGGTGGCGGCGAAATCGCCGGTGTCGATCGTCGCCGCGCCCGGAGCGCGCCCGCTGTGGCTGATCGAGATGGCGCCGAACGGGGCGGCGAGGGCGAGGCTGCCGGCGCCGAGCTTGCCGGTGCCGGTGGCGGTGACGAGGAGGTTGCCGCCGCTGGTCGCGTTCGCCGCGCCGGTTACCGAGACGGTGCCGTCGGTGAGGGTGAAGGAGGAGGCCGGACGGTTGGCCGGGATTCCGGTGGAGGCCGCGGTGAGGGTGAGGGCGCCGAGCTGGACGGCGCCGTTGTCGGCGACGACCTGCCAGGCGCCGGGCGAATTGTCGTCGGTCGAATCTCCGACCGCGTTGGCGGTCCCGGTGAGGCTCGCGGCCTTTAGGCTGCCGGCGCCGATCAGGGCGTCGTCGCGGGTCGCCCCGGCGATCACCGTCCCGCCCAGGGCGACTCCGTGATTGCCCGGCGTGCCGGTGCCGACGCCGCCGATCCCGCCGGTCGCCGACGCATCGAGGGTCGCGGCGCCGGCGATATTGACCGGCGCGGTGCGCGAGAAGAGGCTGGCGGTGCCGCCGGTGACGCTTCCGCCGTCTCCCGAAGGCGCTCCGCTCGAGCCGCCGTTTCCGCCCGCGCCTCCGGTCGCCGTGGCGTTGATCGCGAGGCTGGCGAAAGAGGCGCCGCCGCCGCCGAACTGGTTGCCGGGGGCGCTGCTCGTCCCGGCCGAGGCGGTGCCGCCCTTGGCGTTGCCGCCGCCCGCCCCCGGGCCGTCGAGGATTCCGGCGCCGCCCGCGCCGCCGGTCGCCTTGGCGCTGACCGAGGCGGCGGCGAAATTGAGGCTCGCATTGTCGGATTCGGCGAGCAGGCGCGCGTCGCCGCCGTCGCCCCGGCCGCCCTTGCCCCCGCCGCCGCCGCTGGCATTGCCGTCCGCGCCCGACGCGCCCCGGCCGTCGGCGCTGACCGTGACGTCGGCGCCGGTGATCAGGCTCGCGCTCTTGCCGTTATGGGCGAGGACCGAGGCCGAACCGCCCTTGCCGTCGCCGCCGCTGCTTCCGGCGTCGACTCCCGGGCCGCCGCCCTGCCCTTCGGCCAGGACCGAGGTCGCGCCCCCGAGAGTCACCGTCGCCTCGGTCGCCTCGAGCGTGGCGGTGCCGCCGGTGCCGCCGCCGCCCTGACCGCCCACGCCGCCGAAGCCGGTGGCGAGGATCTGGCCGCCGCTGCCGAACGCGATCGGGCCGCCGACCGCCTGCACCGCGGCGCTGCCGCCCTGCCCCGCCCCGCCGGTGCCGCCGCCCGCCGAGACGATGGCGCCGCCGGTGCCGGTCGCGGCGATGTTGGCCGTTCCGGTGAGCTTCACGTTGCCGGCCGGCCCGGTCGAGACCGAGGCGGTGCCGCCGGTGCCGGTAGGCGCGGTGAGGCCGAAGCCGCCGGCGGTGTCGCTGCCGAGGCCGCCGGCATCGAGGCTGGTGGTGCCCGCGACATTGACCGAGGCGCCCGTTGCCGAGATCGAGGCTGTGCCGCCCTTGCCAATGCCGCCCTGCTGGGCGGGCGCGCTGCCCGACCCGCCGAAGCCGCGCGCGTCGGCCTGCAGGTTGCCGGACAGGGTTATCGACCCGCCCGCGCTGGCGGCGAGCGAGGCGGTGCCGCCGGTGCCGCTTCCCGCGATGTCGCCCGACGAGTTGAACCCGCCCCGGCCGATCGCGCTGAGCAGGACGTTGCCGCCGACCGTCACGGTCGAGCCGGCGGCGACGATGCTCGCGTCGCCGCCGACATTGTCCATGCCGGGCGAGCGGGTCTGGTCGGTGCCGTCGGACCGCAGGGTGAGGTTGCCGGTAACGCCGACGGTTCGGCCGGCGGCGGGCTCGACGCGGGCCCGCTGGTCGCCGGTCAGGTTGACGTTGCCCGAAAAGCTCGTGTTCGCGTTGGCGCTGTCGACGATGAAGTCGGTGACGGCGCTTCCGACCACGTCCGAGGTGAAGTTGCCGCCCTGGACGCGGAAGCTGGCGTCGGGCGTGGTCGGCGCGGCCTTGAAGGCGTCGGCCGAGGTGACGCTGCGCCCGGCGGAGAGGATGATCTCGCCGTTCTGGATCGCCGCGCTGCTCGCCGCCGCGAAGCCGACATTGCCCTGGAGCAAGGCGGTGATCGCCTGGTTCTTGGGCACCGCGACCAGGTAGATGCGGTGGTTGTCGCCGGCGGCGCCGGTGCTCGCCGGGCCGCCGGTGGTGCCGTCGTGGACGAGGCTGTTGGCGGCGCTGCTGCTGCCGGTGGAGACCTGGATGTCGAACAGGCCGTTGTTGATGGTGAGGGTGACCGCCTCCGCGGCGACGAGGGCCGCGCTGCCGTTGACCTGGATCGAGCCGTGCTGCTGGACGATCGGCGCGGCGATGGCGACGTAGCTGCCTTCGTTCAAGGCGCTGATCTGGGCGCCGGCGGCGATCGAGATGAGCGACTTGGAATTGACCGCGCCGGTGAGGCTGTAGCTGTTGCCGACGAAGAAATTGCCGTTGACGTCGGTCTTGGGGTCGATGGTGGTGAGCAGCAGGCTGCCGACGTCGATCACCGCCTTGCTTCCGATCAGGATTCCCGCCGGGCTGAAGAAGGCGATTGTGCCGCCGCGCGCGGTGTTGCCGGCCGACTGGAGCTGGCCGATCACGCTGCCGTTGAGCTGGATCGCGCGGGTGAGGTCCTTGGGGACGATCCGGTTGAGGACGATGAAGTCCTTGAGACCGGGCCCGTTGGTGAAGGTGGCGACATTGCCGATGGGGAGGAAGTCGATCGGCGGGCCGCCGATCGCGCTGTCGCTCGGAGTCCAGGTGAGGATCGCGCTCGGCGTGGTGACGGTGATCGTCTCGGTGGTGGCGGTGGTGAGCTGGCGCGACGCCGCGCCGGCGGTGTTGACGAAAGCGCCCTGGAAGGCCTGTGCGCCGGCGCGGCCCGAGGCGAGCGCGGCGGCGGCCGAGCCGATCAGCAGCAGGGCGCGAAGGCGGGGCCCGGACAGGGAGGGACTCATCTCGATCTCCAGGGCAGCAAGCGGGTCGTCAGGCTGACGAGGAAGCGGGGATCGGGGCGGGCGGCGAGCAGGCCGGCGCGATTGAGCGGAACGGCGACCATCGCCTCGAGCCGGGCGCGGTCCTGCCACGCGGCGCGCAGGCCGGCGCCGACCGACGCGAGGTGGTTCGGGCCGGCGGGGGCGAACAGGCGGTCCGCGTTGCCGACCGAGGCCGCGTCGAAAAAGGCGAAGGGCTGGAAGGCGAAGGCTCGGCCGCGGGCGCGGAGCAGGCTGCCGTAGCGGACCTCCGCCGAGACTCCGATGCCGCGGTCGCCGAGCAGGGTGCCGGGATCGTAGCCGCGGCCGATCGTGTAATTGCCGGCGGCATATTCCTCGAAGGCGAGGAGGGCGTCGCCGGTGACCTGCGCGCGCACGCCGAGCGCGAAGGCGAGCTTCGGCACGGGGCGGTATTCGGCGCCGCCTTCGAAGCGGAGCAGGGTGGCGCGGGGATTGCCTTCGAGGCGGCTCGGCGGGACGAGGCCGGGGCCGACGCAGCGGGCGAAGGCGGCGCCGCAGCCCTGGCCGGAGAGGCCGCCGCGAAGCTCGAGGCTTCCGCCGATCCGCCACAGGGGCTCCGCACCGTTGTAGAGCGGCCGCCTGCCGATGCTGCGCGCGTCGGCGGCCTGGAAATCGAGCCGGGCGAAGCCGACGCGGAGGCGGTCGCGGGTCAGCGGCAGGCCGGCGACCGAGACGTCCTGGTCGACCAGGTCGAGCCCGAGGCCGGCCCAGACGCTCGCCGACTGGCGCCGGACCAGCGGATAGCGGGCCGCGGCGGTGGCGAGGAGGGTGGTGGCGCGGACGTGGAGGTTCGGACCGGGCAGGGTCGGGCGCGCCCAGGAGTAAGTGAAGTCGCCGGACAGGGTCAGGCCCTCGGCGCCGAGCCGCATCTCGTGGCCGACCTGGAGCGTCTGCTGCTCGTGGGTCTCGGCGGTCGAGAACAGGGCGGCGCTGGTGCGGTCGCCGAGGCCGGTGAGGCCGTACAGCTCGGCGCGGACCAGGCCGCCCCAGCGGCCGAGGGCGGAGGCGCCGAGATCCTGGACGTTCGCCTCAACGAGGCCGGGATCGCGGGTGACGGTCACTTCGCCGACCACCTCGCCCGGCGCCGCCTGGGCCGAGCGCAGGCGCAGGCGCACGTCGAGGCCGGGGATATCCGAGGCGAGCAGGAGATAGCGCTCGGCCTCGAAGCGGTTGAACACCTCGCTTTCGGTCAGCCGCTTGAGGTAGCGGGCGACGGTGCGTTCGGAGCGGCCGGCGTCTCCGCGCACGTGGATGGCGACGAGCTTCGCCATCAGGATTTCGAAGCGGATATTGCCGTCGGCGATGCGCTGCTCGGGGATCTCGACCGCGGCGACATAGCCGGCCTCGCGGAGGATCGTCGCCGCGCGGTCGCGTATCTCGCAGACCACGGCGATCGGCTGGTCGGTGCCGAGATAGGGCGCCCAGGCGCCGCGCAACGCCTCGGCGGAGAGGCCGCGCAGATGATCGAAGGTCACGGCGCGCGGGGTGAAGCGGATCGCGCGGAAGCGCTCGTCGTCGAGGGCGCAGGGCGAGCGCTCGACGCCGCCTTCGACGGTGAGGCGGGGCGGCTGGAGCGGCGCGGGCGGGGGCCGGGCGCGCTCGATCTCCTCGCGGGTCGGCGGGCGGGGCGGCGCCTGGGCGGACGCGGCGCCCGACGCGAGGAGTGCGGTCATGAGGATCGATGCTCTCCCTCGCCTCACCCGCATCCCCCTCTCGCGGAAGCGAGACTGGACGGAAGCCGTGCGGCTGGCAAGGAAAGAGGCGCCCCGCCGGAGCGGGACGCCTCCTCTGCCTCACCCACGAAGGGCGTTAGCGGTTCATGTCGTAGACGCGCAGCACCGTGTTGGTGCGGGCGTCGATCTGGTAGATCGCGCGGCCGTCGGAGCGGTAATAATAGCCGTAGCCGTCGCGATAGCGGTCCTGATACTCGACCGGGACGCCGTAGAGGCTGGTGGTGACCCGCTCGCCGACGCGCAGGGTCGCGCAATCGCGGCCGGTGACGGCGTCGAGGACGCCGCCGATCACCCCGCGCGAGCAGGTGTCGACCGGCTCGTAGGGGCCGCCCTGGCCGTAATAGGCGTTGCCGCGGCTCTGGCGGGGGTCGCGGTCGTCGTAATAAGCGTCGTTGTTGCCGTAGCGCGTGTCGCCCTGGTCGTTCCAGCCGTAGCGGTCGTCGCCATAGCCGCGGTCGGCCATCCGGAACTGGTCGCGCATCGCCCTGAGGCGCTGCTGGAGGTCCATCCGCTCGGACGCGCTGAGGCCGTTGCGGCTATACTGCCATTCGAGGCGGCGAAGGCCGGCGATCTGCGCGCGAAGGCGCCGCTCGTCGCTGCGGCTGATCGCGCCGGCGCTGATATCGGCGTTGAGGCGCGCCTCGAGCTGGCCGAGGCGGGCGTCGATTCCGGCGTCGGCGCGGGTGTCTGTATAGGCGTAGGGATCGTTATAGCCGGTCCGGTAGCCGGTCTGGGCGGCGGCCGGGGCGGCGACGGCGAGGGCGCCGACGGCCGTCATCGCGAAGAGAAGCTTGTTCATGTCCGTTACTCCACAAGGCTGCCCCGCTTCGGCCCCTGAAACGCACATTGGGGCCGAAACGTTTCCGCGATGCGGCGGACCGAGAGGAGTCGCGGACGAGCGCCGGGCGCCTAGCGGTGCTTCTTCGCCTTCCAGTCGCGCAACGCCGCGAGCGTGTTGGCGACATGGTCCTTCCACTGCATGTCGGTGAAGGCGTAGATCACCTTGCCGTCCGGGGCGATGACGTAGGAGGTGCGGTTGGCGTAGGGCACGCCTTCCTTGAGCTTCACGTCATAGGCGTGGATCGTCTCCGGGCTGGCCATCGCGACCGGGAAGGCGTCGCGGCATTCCTGGTGCGAGAAGCGCTTCAGGGTCTCGAGGTCGTCCGCCGACATCCCGACGACCCGGGCGCCGAGCTTCTTGAACTGGGGCGCGGCGTCGGAGAAAGCATGGGCCTCGGCGGTGCAGCCGTCGGTGAAGGATTTGGGGAAGAAATAGAGGACGAGCGGGCCGTGGCGCAGCTGGTCCTTCAGGTGAAGGCTGAACGGCTTGCCGGCGAGCGCCCCGCTGGTGTTGAAATCGGGCGCGGCCTGGCCGACCGGCAAAGCGGCCGTGGCGGCGGCGGGAAAAGCGGCGAAAGCGAGAGCGAGGGGGAAGAGGCGCATCGGCGGCATCCTTGGGCTGGCGTAAGGGCGTCCGCCACGATAGGCCAAAGCGGCCCGCCCGGCCAGTGTGCGCTGGACAGCGCGCCGCGCGGGCGGCAGGGCCGAACCATGCTGGACCAGGCCGCCCCGGTTTCCGCGATCGCGCACCTCATCTCGCTGGCGATCGCGCCCGTCTTCCTGCTCGCCGGAATCGGCTCGATCCTCAACGTCCTGGCCGGGCGCCTCGCCCGCTCGGTCGACCGCTGGCGGCGGCTCGAGGACCAATATGCCGGGCTGGAGGGCGAGACGCTGGCCGAGGCGATGCGCGAGCTCCACATCCTCGACCGGCGGATGACGGTGATCAACCTCGCCATCGGCTGCTGCACGGGGAGCGCCTTGTTCATCTGCCTGGTCGTGGCGATCCTGTTCGTCGCCGATCTCGCCGACTTCCCGTTCGGCCGGCCGATCGCCTGGCTGTTCATCGCCGCGATGCTGCTGCTGGTGACCGGCCTGATCCTGTTCCTCTACGAGGTGCGGCTGGCGATGCGCTCGCTGCGCGCCCACCGCGACATCATGCCGCACCGGCGCGGGTGAGCGGTTTCAGCGTCGGGTTCCGGTGAACCGGCGGTCGATAGAAAGGATCTTCAGCGACCCCTCGAGGCCGTTGCCCTCGAGCCTGCCGCTGATCGTGTAGGGGATGGCGAGACGGCTGCCGCGCAGGATGAAGTCGGCGCCGGTGATCTCGCCCTTCGCCTTGACCGCGCCCCGGCCGTGGATCTCGGCTGCGATCCGGCTGCCCTGCCGGGTCACCACCAGCCAGCCGCCGCGCGACGGGCCGTGGCGGGTCTGCCAAATGAGGTCCCAGGTGCCGGCGATGTCGGCGGGCGCCGCCTGCGCGGCGAGGAGGAGGGCGGCGAATCCGAAAATCATCGCCGGGGAGACTAGCCGTCAGGCCGGGCGGCGGCGAGTCCTCGGGGCGATCGGCCGGGCGGCGAGGAACGACTGGAGGCGGCGCATCCACTCGCGATAGAGGTCGCGGCCCAGGGTCATTGCGCCTCGGGCGCCACCCAGGCGGCGACCAGGTAGAGGAAGATCGTGACCGGGCCGAGCAGGAACAGGCTGAGCATTGCGGCGAGGCGGACCAGGGTCGGGTCGGTCGCGGTGGCGTCGGCAAGGCCGGCGCAGACGCCCATCAGCTTGCCGTTGGCGCGGTCGAGAGTGAAATTGCGGGTCATGGGTTGGTGTCCGAAGAATGGGTTGAGCTGCCCCGCGGGGCCGACGGGTCAGATGAGCTGACCCACCGGGCCGACCGCGGCGGAGACGAAGAGGGTGGCGGCCAGAAGGGCGCCGAAGACGGAAACCGCCAGCTGCGGCATGTTCGAGATATTGAAGGTCATTGTCGTTACTCCCTGAATTCCGGTCGGCCATTTCCGCCGGATGCAGGGAGTGTTGCAGAGGCCGTGCCAAACTCAGAAAATGCGGGAAATCCGCCATTTCTTGAAAACCGAACCGTCGCGATGTGATTCAGCGCTCCCAACAAGCCGGAAGATTCACCAACTTTCGGTGCACGCGTTCGGACAGTTGTGTCCGCTTCCGCCAACGACGACGCCGCGTTAGGATCGCGTCATGCCCAGGCTGTTCACGATCGGATATGAAGGCAAGACGATGGACGAGTTCCTCGCCGAGGTGATTGCGGCCGGGGTGGAGCGGGTGATCGACGTTCGCGCGGTGGC
>JAXDPA010000051.1:0-64783 GCA_034668685.1 Sphingomonadales bacterium
ACGCGGGCGCGGCGCGCGCGCTGTTCCGGCAGGCGGCGGCCGCCGGCGAGCGGCGGGCGGCGGTGATCTACACAAATTTGCTCGGCGCCGGGGTCGGCGGGCCCGCCGACTGGCCGCGCGCGCTGGACCTGCTTCGCGGATTGGCGGCGAGCGGCCGCCGCTCGGCCGCGGAGCTCGCGCGGGTCGACTCGATGGCGCTCCGGCCCGACGGCTGGCCCATGACCGTGCCGGAGCCGGAGCGGCTCTGCGAACGGCCGGACATCCTGAGCTTCCGTGCTCTCTTCACGTCGGAGGAATGCCGTTACCTCATGGACGCCGCCGCGCCGATGCTCGCGTCGGCGGTGGTGATCGATCCCGGGACCGGGCGGCAGCGGCCCGATCCGCTGCGCATTGCCGACAGCGTCGGCTTCACCCCGCCGCTCGAGACCCTGGCAGTGCAGGCGCTGAATCGCCGGATCGCCGCGGCAAGCGGGACCGCCTTCGGCCAGGGCGAGCCGCTCCAGGTGCTGCGCTACCGGGCGGGCGGCGAGTATCGGCCTCATTTCGACGCCATTGCCGGCTTCGCCAACCAGCGCGTGGCGACGATGCTGGTCTGGCTGAACGATCGGTTCGAGGGCGGCGAGACCGAATTTCCGGAGGCCGGGCTGGCGCTCAAGGGGGCGGTCGGAGACGCGATCCTGTTCCGCAACGTCGCGGGCGACGGCCGCCCAGATCCCGCCTCGGCGCATTCCGGACTGCCGGTGAAGAGCGGCGAGAAATGGCTCGCCAGTCGCTGGATCCGGGAGCGGACCTACGAGGCACCTAGCGGCCGTCCCGCCGCCGAAGGATGATGCGCAGGTCGCTGATGTTGGTGCCGGTGGGGCCGGGACGGAACAGGGCGCCGCGGCGGTCGAGGAAGGTACCGCTGTCGTTGGCGGCGAGCGCCGCCTCGGCACCGCGGGCGGCGGTGGCGCCGTCGAAGAAGGCGCCCGCCGCGTCGCCCTCCCCGTCGATGCCGTCCGTGTCGGCGGCGAGGCCGGCGAAACCGCGCGCGCCCTTGAGGGCGAGCGCCGCCGCGAGCGCATATTCCTGGTTCGGCCCGCCGCGTCCGGAGCCGGCGACGGTGACGGTGAGCTCGCCTCCGGTGATCAGCGCCTCGCCCGGCGCGAGCGCCCGGGCGAGCGCGGCATGCTCCCGGCCGACGCGCCGCGCCTCGCCCTCGCATTCGAACAGGCGCGGCCGGTAGCCGAGCCGCTGCGCCGCGGCGCCGGCGGCTTCCAGCGCGTCGCGGGCGCGCGCGACCAGCCGGTATTCGCCCGGCACGGCCTTGGCGCTTTCAGACCAGCCTTCTTCCGGGGGCGGAAGGCCGAGCTCGTGCATGAGGTCGATCGCGTCGCGGACCGTCGTCGGATCGGCGGCGGTGGGGCCGGAGCCGATATCCTCCGGCCGGTCGCCGACGACGTCGGAGACGGCGAGGGTTACCAGCCGGGCCGGCGCCGCGGCGAGGGCGAGCCGGCCGCCCTTGATCCGCGACAAATGGCGGCGGATGCAGTTGATCTCGCGGATTCCGGCGCCCGAGCGGAGCAGCGCGTCGTTCAGCCGGCGCTTGGCCTCGAGCGTGAGCCCGTTCCCGGGGGCGGCCGCGAGCGCCGAGGCGCCGCCGCTCAGCAGGACAAGGACGAGATCGTCGGGACCGGCGGCCGAGGCCAGGCGGAGGAGGCGCTCGCCGGCGGTGACGCTGGCGCGGTCGGGAAGCGGGTGGCCGGCGGTCACCACCTCGATCCGGCCGAGCGGCGCCGCCTCGCCGTGGCGGGCGACGGCGAGGCCGCCGAGATTGCCGCGCCACCGCTCCTCGACCACCCGCGCCATCGGCACCGCCGCCTTGCCGACGGCGAGCAGGAGGGTGCGGCCGCGCGGCGGCTCGGGGAGATGCGGCGGAAGCGCTCGCGCCGGAAGGCACGCTTCGACCCCCGCCCGCCAGATCGCCTCCAGGTCCCGCCGCAAGTCCATGCTTCACCCTTTCATCAAGCTCGGCTTGTGGCTAGCCTCGCCGGGTGAAGCGCGCCCTCAGGATCGCCGTCCGCACCCTCCTCGCTTTGCTCGCGATCCCCCTCGCCTATCTGGCCGCGGCCTTGGTGCTCGGGACCATCCCCGCCAATCCCGGCTGGCACGAGGCCAAGACGGGCGTGCGCATCTTCGTCCGCACCAACGGCCTCCACACCTGGATCGTCGTTCCGATGGTCGCGCCGGAGATGGACTGGCGGCCCCTGCTGCCCGGCGCCGACCTCAAGGATCCGCGCTGGGGGAACGGCGATTCGGTCGCGCTCGGCTTCGGCAACCGCACGGTCTATCTCGAGACCCCGACCTGGGCGGACCTCAAGACCAGGGACGCGCTCGCCGCCGCCTTCGGATGGGGCTCGGCGCTCGTCCACGCCGACCATGACGACCATCCCCGGCCGAGCGACGCGCAGCGGCCGATCATGCTCAGCCGCGCGGAATATGCGCGGCTGGTCGCCTATCTGCGCGGCGCCTTCCGCTACGACGCGATGGGGCACACGATTTCGGTGCGGGGGCGCGGCTACGGCCCGTCGGACAGCTTCTACGAGGCGGCCGGGCGCTACACCGCGCTCGTCACCTGCAACGAGTGGACCGGAAGGGCGCTGCGGGCGGCGGGCGTCAGGACGGGCCTGTGGACCCCCTTCTCGCAGAGCATCATGTGGCGGCTCGACGGCGGCGGGGGGCCGGAGTAGACAGGCCTTCGATAAGGCTACGAAACGAGGGGGAATTCACGCATGGCCAAGATCCTCGGCAACTTCCATCTGGCGCTGCTGATCGGCGTCGTTCTGCTCGTCGCGGCGATGTTCGGGCTGCACGGCGACCTGCTCAAGGCCGGCGCCTACCCCTGGACCCACTTCCTGCGCTACCTGCACATCTTCGCCGGCATATTGTGGATCGGCCTGCTCTATTATTTCAACTTCGTGCAGATCCCGACCATGCCGAAGGTGCCGGCCGAGCTGAAGCCGGGCGTTTCGAAATACATCGCCCCCGCGGCCCTGTTCTGGTTCCGCTGGGCGGCGGTTGCGACGGTGGTCCTCGGCCTGCTCGTCGCCGAGACGACACAGGGCGGCTATAGCGGGCGGGCGCTGACCTTCACGGCCGGCTACCGCACCATCGGCACCGGCATGTGGCTGGGCATCATCATGGCCGCCAACGTCTGGTTCGTGATCTGGCCCAACCAGAAGCGCGCTCTCGGGATCGTGGCGACGGACGATGCGAGGAAGGCGAGCTCGGCCAGCCTCGCGATGATGGCGAGCCGGACCAACCTCATCCTGTCGATCCCGATGCTCTACTGCATGGTCGGACAGGCTCATATCGGAGGCTGAGGTGTTAGCCGCCGCGGATGACCGGAAGCTGGGCTTTCTCGATCGACCGCGGCGGCACCTTCACCGATATCGTCGCGCGCGCGCCCGACGGGCGGCTGCTCACGGCAAAATTGCTCTCCGACAACCCGGAGCAATATGACGACGCCGCCGTCGAGGGCATCAGGCGGCTGACGGCCCAGCATGGCGAGGCGCCGCTCGACGCCGTGAAGATGGGAACGACGGTCGCCACCAACGCTTTGCTCGAGCGCAAGGGGGAAAAGCTCGTCCTCGCCATCACGCGCGGCTTCGGCGACGCTCTGCGCATCGGCTACCAGGCGCGGCCGGACATCTTCGCACGCCGGATCGTGCTGCCCGAGGCGCTCTACACGAAGGTGATCGAGGTGGACGAGCGGGTGACCGCGGAGGGCGAGGTGCTCCGGCCGCTCGACCTCGAGCGCGCCGGCGCCGACCTCGAGGCCGCGCATCGCGACGGCTGTCGCGCCGTCGCCATCGTACTGATGCACGGCTGGCGCTGGACGGCGCACGAAGCGGCGCTGGCGGCGCTGGCGCGGGAGATCGGCTTCTCCCAGGTCTCGGCCAGCCACGCGGTCGGGCCGCTGATCAAGCTGGTCGGGCGCGGCGACACCGCCGTGGTCGACGCCTATCTGTCGCCGGTGCTTCGGCGCTACGTCGACAAGGTGGTCGCGGCGCTGGCCCCACAACCGTTCGCCCCGGGCGAAGTCGAGGGGCCAAACCGAGCGAAGCCGAGGGATTCACGTCTCGGCTCCGCTCGACGGGGTGTCTCGACTTCGCTCGACACGAACGGATTCCAGCAGGATCGACCTCGCCTCCTCTTCATGCAATCCTCGGGCGGGCTGACCGACGCCGCCGCCTTCCAGGGCAAGGACGCCATCCTGTCCGGCCCGGCGGGCGGCATCGTCGGGATGGTCAAGACCGCCGAGGCCGCGGGGTTCGAGCGGATCATCGGCTTCGACATGGGCGGCACCTCGACCGACGTCTCCCATCATGCCGGCGCCTTCGAGCGGACCAACGAGACCGTCGTCGCCGGAGTCCGGGTCCGGGCACCGATGCTCGAGATCCACACCGTCGCGGCCGGCGGCGGCTCGGTCTGCCATTTTGACGGCACCCGCTTCCGGGTCGGGCCGGACAGCGCCGGCGCCGTGCCGGGCCCGGCCTGCTACCGGCGCGGCGGGCCGCTGACGATCACCGACTGCAACGTCGTGCTCGGCAAGATCCGGCCCGAGCATTTCCCGGCGGTCTTCGGGCCGGGCGGCGACGCGCCGATCGACGCCGAAGCCTCGCGCCGGCTCTGCGCGGCGATCGCCGAGCGCACCGGGATGAGCGCGGAGGCCGTGGCCGAGGGATTCATTCGTATCGCGGTCGACAACATGGCGGCGGCGATCAAGCGGATATCGATCGCCCGCGGCCACGACGTGACCCGCTACACCCTGGTCTGCTTCGGCGGCGCGGGCGGCCAGCACGCGTGCCTGGTCGCCGACGCGCTCGGCATGGAGCGGGTGATGATCCACCCACTGGCGGGCGTGCTCTCGGCTTACGGCATGGGCCTCGCCGACCGGGTCGAGCTGAGGCAGCGCAGCCTCGCCGGGGCGACGCTGGAGACGGTGCTGGATGAGCTCGCGGCCGAGGCCGAAGCGGCGCTCCGCGCGCAGGGGGTGGAGGAGAGGACGCTCCGCCGCCGCGCGGCACTGCGTTACGAGGGAAGCGATACGGCGCTGGAGGTTGAGGTGGGAGAAGGGATGGAGGCCGCGTTCGAAGCGGCGCACCTGACGCGCTTCGGCTTCGCGTCTCCGGAGACTCCGGTTGTTATCGAGACGGCGATCGTGGAGGCGACAGAGAAATCCTCCCCGAGCGAGCTCGGGGAGGGGGACCAGGCGAAGCCTGGTGGAGGGGAAGATGCTGACTCTGCCCCTCCACCACCGCCTTGCGGCGGCGGTCCCCCTCCCCGAGGCAAGCTCTGGGAGGATTTTCCGGTGCTCGACCGCTCCACCCTCTCCCCCGGAGCCCGCATCGCCGGGCCCGCGCTCATCATCGACCCTTCCGCCACCACCGTCGTCGAACCCGGATGGCGGGCGGAGGTGGACGCGCGGCTCAACCTCATCCTGACCCGCGCCGTGCCCCGCGACACCCGCCACGCGATCGGCACCGAGGCCGACCCCGTCATGCTCGAAGTGTTCAACAACCTGTTCATGGCGGTGGCCGAGGAGATGGGCGTCGCGCTCCAGAACACCGCCTCGTCGGTCAACATCAAGGAGCGGCTCGATTTCTCCTGCGCTTTGTTCGACCGCGAGGGCGCCCTGATCGCCAACGCCCCGCACATCCCGGTCCATCTCGGCTCGATGGGCGACAGCATCCGCACCATCATCGAGTCGCGAGGCCCAGATGCTTCAGGGGCGCCGCGCGACGGGCGGGGGATGAAGCCCGGCGACGCCTATGTGCTGAACGCCCCCTATCGCGGCGGCACCCATTTGCCCGACGTCACGGTGGTGATGCCGGTCTTCGCGGCCGGCGATGACGAGGCCCCGGCCTGGTACGTCGCCGCGCGCGGCCATCACGCCGACATCGGCGGCAGCGCCCCCGGCTCGATGCCGCCCGACAGCAGGTCGATCCTCGAGGAAGGCGTGCTGATCGACAATGTGCTGCTCGTCGACTCGGGACGCTTCCTGGAGGCCGAGATGCGCGGGCTGCTCGCCTCCGGCCGGTGGCCAGCGCGCAAGCCCGACCGCAACATCTCGGACTTGAAGGCGCAGGTCGCCGCCTGCGCGCGCGGCGCGGCGGAACTGCGGCGGGTGGCGGGCGAATATGGGCGCGACGTGGTCGACGCCTTCATGGCCCACGTCCAGGCCAATGCCGAGGAGGCGGTTCGGCGGCTGATCGGGCGCCTGGCGGACGGCGACTTCCGCTACCGGATGGACAATGGCGCGGAGGTCTGCGTCTCCGTGAAGGTGGACCGGGAGGCTCGGTCGGCGGTCGTCGATTTCACCGGCACATCGGCGCAGCAGCCGAACAATTTCAACGCGCCTTATTCCATCTGCCGCGCCGCGACGCTCTACGTGTTCCGGACGATGGTCGACGACGCGATTCCGATGAACGACGGCTGCCTGCGGCCGATCACCCTCATCGTCCCCGAAGGCTCGATGCTTCGGCCGTATTACCCGGCCGCGGTCGTCGCCGGCAATGTCGAGACGAGCCAGGTGATCACCGACGCCTTGTTCGCCGCCTGCCGGGCGCTGGCGCCGAGCCAGGGGACGATGAACAACTTCACCTTCGGCAACGAGCGCCATCAATATTACGAGACGATCGCCGGCGGCGCCGGGGCCGGGCCCGACTTCGACGGGGCGAGCGCGGTCCAGACCCACATGACCAACAGCCGCCTGACCGATCCCGAGATACTCGAGACGCGCTATCCGGTGCTGATCGAGCGCTTCGCGATCCGGCGGGGCTCGGGCGGCGAGGGGAGGCACAGAGGCGGCGACGGGGTCGAGCGCCACGTCCGCTTCCGCGAGCCGATGCGCGCCAACATCCTCTCCAACCGCCGCGCGGTCGCGCCGCGCGGGATCGAAGGCGGCGGCGACGCGAAGCCGGGGGTCAACCAGGTGGTGCGGCAAGACGGCACGGTCGAGACCCTGAGCGCGACGGCCTCGGCGGAGATGGGGGCGGGCGATATGTTCGTGATCGAGACGCCGGGTGGAGGGGGTTATGGAAAATCCCCTCTCCCTGAGGGAGACGGGACAAGATGAACTATTTCGTCCTGCTCGGAATCCTGATCGTGGTCATCGGCTTTGCGGTGCGGCTGAACCCGCTGCTGGTCGTTACCGTCGCGGCGCTGGCGACCGGGTTGATCGCGGGCAAGCCGCTGCTCGTCGTGATCGCCGCGTTCGGCAAGGCCTTCAACGACAACCGCTTCGTCACCATCATCTACATCCTGCTCCCCGTCATCGGCCTGCTCGAGCGCTACGGGCTGCAGCAGCGGGCGCGGACCCTGATCGGGGGGATGAGACGGGCGACGACCGGGCGGCTGCTCATTGCCTATCTGCTGTTCCGCCAGATCCTCGCCAGCCTCGGCCTGACCTCGGTCGGCGGCCCGGCGCAGACGGTTCGGCCTTTGGTCGCGCCGATGGCCGAGGCGGCGGCGGAGAAGCAGGACCCCGGGATCGACGAGGCGGGGCGCGAGCGGGTCAAGGCCTTCGCGGCGGCGACCGACAATGTCGGCCTGTTCTTCGGCGAGGACATCTTCATCGCGATCGGCTCGATCCTGCTGATGGTCGGCTTCCTCGAGCAGAACGGAATCCACCTCGAGCCGCTCCAGCTCTCGGTCTTCGCCATCCCGACGGCGGTCCTCGCCTTCCTGATCCATGGCGCGCGGCTCTTGTGGCTGGATCGGAGGCTGGGTGGAGGAACGAGAAAACCGTTCGGGCTGAGCCCGTCGAAGCCCTCTCCTTCCTTTTGCGGGGAAGGGGAGAAGGGAAGGCCTTCGACAGGCTCAGGCCGAACGGAGAGGGGGGACCGGGCATGATCGGGCTCCATCATCTCTACCTTCTCACCGGCGCGGTGTTCGCGGCGTTCGCGATCCTCAGCGTGCGGGATCGAGCGAACCGCCGGCGGCTGGGTAACGCCGCCTTCTGGGGGCTGGTCGCGACCAGCTTCTTTGCCGGCGATTATCTCGGCGATCTCGGCAACGGCGTGCTGGTCCTCGTCCTCGTCGCGCTCGCCGGGTTCGGGGCGCTGGGGCGGGGGCAGCCGCCGACCACCTCGCCCGAGGAGAAGGCCGCCTCGTCCGAGCGGCGCGGCAACCGCCTGTTCCTTCCGGCGCTGATCATCCCGGCGACCGCGCTGGCCGGCACCCTGCTGCTCAAGAACAGCGGCTGGATCGATCCCAAGCAGGTAACGCTCGTGTCGCTCGGCGCCGGAATGCTGATCGCGCTGGCGGTCTGCTACGCATGGCTTCGCCCGCCCGTGCTCGCCTCGCTGCAGGAAGGCCGCCGGCTGATGGATTCGGTCGGGTGGGCGGCGGTGCTGCCGCAGATGCTGGCCGCGCTCGGCGCCGTCTTCGCGCTCGCGGGGGTCGGCGACGTGGTCGGCGCGGTGGCGACTCGAGCCCTGCCGCCGGGGAGCCTGCTCGCCGCCGTCGCGGTCTACGCGCTCGGCATGGCCGCCTTTACGATGATCATGGGCAACGCCTTCGCCGCCTTCCCGGTGATGGCCGGGGCGGTGGGCCTGCCAATCCTCATCCACCATTTCCACGGCAACCCCGCGCCGGTGGCGGCGATCGGCATGCTGGCCGGCTTCTGCGGGACTTTGATGACCCCGATGGCGGCCAATTTCAACATCGTGCCGGCGGCGCTGCTCGAGCTCAAGGACCGCAACGCCGTGGTCAAGGCGCAGGTCGGAACGGCGATCCCGCTGCTCCTGTGCAACGTCGCCTTGATCTATTTCCTCGCATTCCGGTAGCCGTCATGCCGGACTTGATCCGGCATCCATCTTCTCTATCGGAGCCTGGGAAAGGTGGACCCCGGATCAAGTCCGGGGTGACGATCATCGACCATGCCCCACACCCTCACCGCCGACATCGCCGCCCGCTTCGCCGGGATCGCGCTCGGCCACGTCACCCGCGAATATCCGCACAAGCTCGACCAGGTGCTGGAGGGGCCGGAGGACCTGCTCCCGCCCCGGACGCTTCACCCGATCTTCTTCGGCAGCTTCGACTGGCACAGCTGCGTCCACGGCTATTGGCTGCTGCTGAGGGTGAGGCGGCTGTTCCCGGAGCTGCCCGTCGCCGGCCGGATCGAGGCCCTGGCCGACGAGAGGCTCGCGCCGGACAAGGCGGCCGGAGAACTCGCCTATCTCGACCGCGCTTATACCGGGGGCTTCGAGCGGCCCTACGGCTGGGCGTGGCTGCTCGCCCTCCACCGCGAGGCGCAACGGCACGAGGACCGGGCCTGGGCGGGGGACCTCGCCGCGCTCGCCCGAGCCTTCGCCGACCGCTTCCTAGCCTTCCTGCCCAAGCTCACCTACCCGATCCGCACCGGCACCCATTTCAACACCGCCTTCGCGCTGATCCTCGCGCTCGACTGGGCGGAGGCGAACGACCCCGCGCTGGCCGACCTGATCCGCGAGCGCGCGCAGACCTGGTTCGGCGGCGACCGAGACTGCCCCGGCTGGGAGCCGGGCGGCGACGATTTCCTGTCGCCGGCCCTGGTCGAGGCCCTGTGCATGCGCCGCTGCCTTCCGGAGCGCGCGTTCGGGCCGTGGTTCCACGCCTTCCTGCCGCGCCTGGCCGAAGGCGCGCCGGCGAGCCTGTTCACCCCTGCCCACGTCTCCGACCGGAGCGACGGCAAGATCGCCCATCTCGACGGGGTCAATCTGAGCCGCGCCTGGTGCTGGCGGGCGCTCGGCCGGCCCGACGCGGCCGAGGCGCATCTCGACGCCAGCCTGCCGCACGTCGCCGGCGATTATATGGGCGAGCATTGGCTCGCGACCTTCGCTTTGCTCGCGCTGGAAGCGGAAGCTTAACCCTCTTGGGCGCATGGATGACGCGATGATGGGCTATTCGCGCCTGTTCCGAAGCCGCTGGGCGGCGCTGCTGTGGGCCGCGGGCATCTGCTGGACCGCCTACGAGGTCGCGGCGCCCGATCCGGCACCGACCGAGGCCAACAGCGCCCAGAGCGATGACGCCGACGTCGCCGCCCTGCGCAGCGCCATCAACCAGATGTAGAGTCCGCTCAGCGGAACCATCGCGCGGGCGGGCCATTGGCGGGGAATGCCGGGTCATGTCCTCTTCGTCGATCTCGCCGGCCTGATCCTGGCCGTCGCCGGCTTCCATCTCGCTTTCCGGCAGCGCTTCGTGCGCCGCTGGTGGGGCGCGTTCCGGTCCGGAGGCGAAGCCGCGCCGCCGCGGCCTGCGAAGCGGCAGGAGGAAGACCCCGTCCACTATGCGATGATCATCTCGGGCATGATGATCTTGGCGTTCGGGCTCATCCTCTTCGCCTTCACCACTTTCTACTGGCTGCTGACCCGGCACAGCCTGTAGAACCGGAACGGCGGCGGCCGCCCGCACGTTTCGCCGCCGACCCGAGATACGGAGGTGTCGCGATGATGAAGCCCCTGCTCCTGGCCCCGATCGCCTTCGTCGGCCTCGCCAGCGCCTCGCCGCCGCCGATGACGCCGGGCGGCTCTCCGGAAGCGGACGGCTATCCGCCCTGCTCGGCGACCGTCACCGACCGCTGCGTCCAGACCTACGAGCGCCACCGGCGGCACCATCGGGACGAGGCCAATGGACCGCCGTCGGCGGTCGAGGTGAGCGGCGGCGACTATCCGCCCTGCACCGCCACGCGGACCGACCGCTGCCAGCAGGGCGTTCGGCAGCAGGGAGCGGCGGTCCGCTACGCCCGCTGGGAACGCGAGCGCGTCAGGATCGGCGAGCGGGGCTGAGGCCCCGGCCTAGCGCGGCTGGGCGGCCTGGGCCCCCGGCGGCGGGCCGAGCGTGTAGGTCGTCGTGGTCGTCGTCGCCATCGCGGCCTGGCGGATCTCGTCGGCGCGGTGAACGATGTGCGGGGTCACCACGATGTAGAGCTCGGTCTTCGCCTGGGTATGGCGGTCGGTCCGGAACGCCTGGCCGAGCAGGGGGATGTCGCCGAGCAGCGGAATCTTGGTCTTGGTATTGATCACATTGTCCTGGCTGAGCCCGCCGATGATGAACGAATCGCCGTCGCGCACCGTCGCCGCCGTCTCGGCCTGGCGCTGGCTGATCGTCGGATAGCCCTGGCTGAAGCCGGTGACGCTCGAGACGACGCAGAAGACGTGGCTCGAGACGTAGCCGTCGCTCGACACGCGCGGAGCGATCTGCAGCGTGACTCCGACATTGACGTACTGGACCTGCTGGCTGACGCCGTTGACGCCCGAGAGGGTGATGGCGGTGAGGATCGGCAGGGCGTCGCCGGTGATGATCTTGGCGGTCGAGCCGCTCTGAGCGGCAATCCGCGGCTTGGAGATGATGCGGCCGTTGCCCTTCTGGATCTGGGCGTAGATCGCGGCCTGGACCGCGGCGCTGAACAGTCGCGGGCCCGCATTGTTGCCGAAGCCGGGCGGGATGAACTGGCCGCTCTGGCCGGTGATGACCGCGATCTGGCCGTTCGAGTTGGTGAAGTCGATTCCGATCGCGGTGGCGCCGCTCTCGGTCAGCTCGACGAACTGGGTCTCGAGCACGACGCTGTCGAGCGGCACGTCGATCGTCGCGATCATCGCCTTCATCCGGGCGATGTAATCGGGCGAGCCCCGGAGCCAGATCGCGTTCAGCCGGCGGTCGATCGCCATTCCGGCGTCGATCGACTGGCCGAGCGGCGAATCATCGCTTCCCGGCGACTGGGTGGTCGGCCCCGGATTGTAGGAGCTGCCGGTGAGGCTGTTCGAGCCGAAGGCGGGCTCGCGCGGAACGAACAGATCGTTCGACTTGACGCTGGAGCCCTGGCTCAGCAGGCCGACGATCTCGCTGACGTCGGCATATTTCAGCTGGACCAGTTCGTAGCTGTCGCCCGGCGTGTAGCCCATCGGCGGCGGCACGTCGGAGGCGACCACACCCGGGCCCTCGCTCTTGACGGTGATCGCGGGCGCGCTGGTCGAGACGGTGACGTCGATCGTCCGATCGCCGCTCGCCGAGGCGGTGACGCTGGCGGCGGCGCCGACCGAGAAGCGAAGGATGAGGATCGTCTCGGCCTGCTCGAAGGTGATCTGGCGGACGAGACCCTTGAGGCCGGGTGGAGTGACCGCGCTGGTGCCGCGGTTGGTGAGGGCGAGGCCCAAAGCGGGGCGGTTGACGTCGTTGCCGACCGGAGCGAAGCCGTGCGCCTTGGGGACGAGCTCGAGCTGAAACCGGGTTTCGGTCGGCGTGTCGGCGAGCACCGTGATCTTGTTGAGGATCGACGGATTCATCTCGGCCGAGGCCGGCGCCGCGGCCCCGATCAGCATCAGGAAGAAAGCGAGCAGCCCCGCGACGAGCGGGCGCTCCGGCAATCGGTTCACGAGCGGTCCAGTGACATTTTCGGAAGGGATCGAGGGAGGTTAGAGGAAGAAGCGGGACGCGGCAAGCCGCGCCCCGCTCCTCCGTCGTCCTGCCTTAGAAGGCGCCGGTGCCGTTGGGCGTGCCGTTGCCGGTCGGGCCGTCGTAACCCACGCCTGCGGTGCAGAAGTAGGTGCCGCCGCAGCTGCCGTTGGTGCCGCTGGTCACGTCATTGAGCGACGCCGTGTTGGCGTAGATCGACGCGGCGCCGGTCGGCGTGTGGCCGGTGACGCCGTAGATGCCGCCGATCAGCGGAGCCGAGACGCTGGTGCCGCCGAAGACGAGCCAACCCGAACGGGTCCGGCTGGTCGGGCCGTAGACGGCGACGCCGGTGTTCGGATCGCCGACCGCGGAGACGTCGGCCTCCATGCGGGCCGTGCAGAGCGGGTCGCTCTGGAAGCTCGGCTTCGCATAGACCGTGCTGCAGCCCGAGCCGCCCGAGCTCCACGCCGTCTCGCTCCAGCCGCGCGCGTTGGAGGCGCGCACCAGGTGCGTGCCGCCGACCGCGATGACGTGCGGCGAGGAAGCCGGGAACTGGACTCCGTAGCCCGAGTCGCCGGTCGAGACGGTGACCGCCTTGCCCGGCTGGTTGTACGAGGCCTCGTAGCTGGTCGTGCCCGCTTCGCTGCCGCCGTAGCTGTTGGAGATGACCGTCACGCCGGGCATCGCCGCCGCGGTGCGGACCGCCTGGGCGAGGTTGGCGTAGCTGGCCGTGGTCGCCTGGACGAGCACGATCTTGCAGCCCGAGCACATGGCGCTGGCCATGTCGACGTCGAGCGCCTGCTCCTGCGACCAGCCGGTGTCGGTGGCCGGGTAGCTGCCCTGCACGCCATTCTGGTTGACCTTCTTGAAGCAGCCGTTCGCGGTGGTGCAGGCCGGAAGCCCGTACTGAGCGCGATAGGTCGCAAGGTCGGACTCGGCGTTGGGATAGCCGTAGGCGTCGACGATCGCGATGGTCGTCGTGCCGTTGGCGGTGATGTTGTAGGCCGAACGCAGGTCGTTCGGGCCGTAGCCCGACGGAACCACGTTAGGACTGAGCTGTCCGTCCATCTCCTCGCCGCGCGCGTCGGTGACGACGTGGGCGTGGCACCGCGCGGTGCCGTTCGGATTGCCGTGGGCGCACACGGCCTTGTGATAGACGTTTCCGCTCTTCTCGAGCGGCTGGTTGGCACTTGCCACGGTGCCCGCCATGGCGCCGCACGCCAGCGCCAGGGCAGTTAAGCCCCACTTTCTCAGGTTCATTTTCTTACTCTCCCATTCGCGACCAGAACGGCCGCGAACGGGATGCTGACAGCGAAATTCCCGAATGCAAGCATTGACTTAGCGCTAACGGCAGGGCAACCTCAATTTCGGCCAAATCCGCGACGAAGCGTTCGAAGAAACGGACGACTAGTTGATTTCTGACAGAAGTGTAATGCGAGCCTTGCCCCGACCAGACCACCGACACTGGTAGTTATACTGTAGTTGAATCACGTGAGTCGGCGTCATCTCGCCAGGTCTCGTCGGCGGTTTCTGAAGCACGGTTACTGATCCATTCAGTATCGTAGTCCGACCAATTCTGCGAGTTTTCAGGATACTTAGGTCGGAAACCTCACCCTTGACCTTCGAAGAGATCGCGATCTGACAGCGTTTTGCCGCCGGGGTCTGCCCCGAGTCGGTCGCAATCGGTGACTCGTCGACGGCAAGAACCGCCATCCAAAGAAGCGCGCTCATCAAAACCTCCTAATTCTGCCGGACATGCACCGAAAACGATGCAATGACGGCAAGATCACCGTCCCTCGGTCTTCGCCAGCAGGTCGATCAACTCCTGGCGCCAGAATTTGGCCCAGGTGTGGGTGCCGTGGCCGCGGGTGTCGCTGGTCGCGCGCACCAGGATGTAGCGGCCGGTCTTCATCCGCCGCGCGGCCTCCTCGGCGATTCCGTAGCCAGGCGGGTTGATGAAATCGTCCTCGCTGTTGACCCAGGTGACGGGCGTCGTGATCCGCTCGAGCTTCGGCCACGGATTGTAATTCCGCGATGCGTCGAGCTGGTAGATGAGGTCGTTGGCGTCGCGGGTCGGGATGTCCTTGGCGATCCGCTCCTCGATATAGGCGTCGGCGGAGGCGCGGGTCGGATAGGCCTTCTGCAAATAGAGCGGCGCGAAGCCGGCGATCTGGAGGACGGTGACCGCGGTGCGCAGGCCCTGCAGCGGCTCGGAGCGATACTCGCCGCCCGCCCAGGCCGGATCCGCTTCGATCCCTTTGATCGCGGCGTCGCGCCACATCCGGTTGTGGCCGGCGATCTCGGTGGGAAGGCACGCCATCGGCATGATCGCGCGGGCGAAATCGGGGTGGGTCTCGGCCCAGACGAAGCCGTGCATGCAGCCCATCGAGGTGCCCATCAGCAGGCGCAGCTGGCGGATTCCGAGCCCCTCCTCGAGCATCCGCCGCTGCGCCTCGACCATGTCGTCATAATCGTATTTCGGGAAGCGCATGTGGAGGCCGTCCGACGGCTTGGACGAGCCGCCGTGGCCGAGATTGTCGGGCAGGATGATGTAGTAGCGCGAGATGTCGAGCGGCTGTCCGGGGCCGTAGAGCTCGTTCGCGAACTGGGGCGCGAGGAACTGGCGGCCGGTGCCGCCGGTGCCGTGGAGCACCATCATAGCGTTGTCGATCGCGCCATTGGCGTCGCGGTGCGGGCTGCCGAGCGTCGCATAATGGATCCGGACTTCCGGCAGCCGCTCCCCGTCGCCGAAGCGGAAGTCCTTGAGCACCGCGTCGCCCTCGTGGAGGCGGGCGGCGTAATCGGACGTCTGGGCGGCGGCCGCGGAGGCGCCGAGCGAGGCGGCGAGGAAGGCGGCGAAGAGGCTGAGGCGCATGCGATCCTCCCTGTTTTCCGGGGCTTTACTCCCCCGCCCCGGCAATGCTCAATAAGCCGATCCGAAAGCCGGGAGGGATAAGAATGAACTGGGTCGCCGTCGGTTTGATCGTCATCGGGCTCATCTGGTGCGGGGCCTTCGCCTGGGCGCATTTCCGCGCCGTCGGCAAGGCCAGGGCCGCCGAGACATGGCCGACCGCGAACGGGACGATCGTCAGCTGCGACATCGTCGTCGAGGAATCGAGCGACAGCGAGGGCGGCACCACGACCTGGTACAATCCCGTCGTCAGCTATTCCTACAATGTCGCCGGCCAGGCCCTCAAAAGCACGCGCCTGCGCTTCGGCAATTACCGCAGCGCCAGCCGCAAGAAGGCCGAGGCCCTGCTCGCGCCCTATTCGCCGGGCGGCCTCACCTCGGTGCGCTACAATCCCGCCAGGCCCGAGGAATGCGTGCTCGAGACCAGCAAGCCCGGCCCCATCTACCTCGTCATGGCCGTGTTTGGCCTGCTGTTCGTCGGGATGGGAATCTTCTGGATCAGCGCGGGCGGCGGCTGAGGGCCGGGCCCTGCCGATAGCGGCGGATCAGGATCGAATGGCTTCCCGCCGCCACCGGAAGCGTCTCATGGACCGTGAAGCCGTTCGGCTCGCCGCCGGCGACCAGATTGTTCCAGACGAGAAGGTGTCCGCCGGCCGGCTTCATCCTGAGGCCGGCATTGGCGAACAGGATCTCGCCGCCGACCACCGGCGTGTCGAGGAACAAGGTCGCGGTCCAGGTCCGCTGCCCGCCTCGTTCCGACTCGTCCGCGAAGGCCGGATCCTCGGTGTCGAGGAAGTCGATCCGAGCCTCGCGCCCCGAGGCGCCGACGCGCATGCCGGCCAGGGGCTCCGCGGTCGCCGGATCGAGGCCGAGCAGCGCATCGATCCGGCCGGCGACGTCCTCCGCGTCGACCGGGCATTCGACGTCTTCCGCCCCGATCAGCCGGGCGAGCGCGGCACAGGCTTCGTCATCGGCGAATTGAGGGACGATGAAGGCCTCGATGCGCCCGCACGGGACCCGCGAGACGCCGCGAGAGGCGGTGAGGCGCTCGGCGACGCCGCCTGCGCTCTCCAGCGGCGCCATGCGCAACCGCGGCGCCGCGGCGGGATTCGGTGCCGCCGCGACCGGGGCCGGCTTGGCCGCCGGCGGCTCGGGCCGCATCCAGGGCAAGGGCCCGCCGATCATCACCGGCAGGAACGCCTCGGACGGCCTGCTGCAGGCGGAGAAGCGCAGTTCCGAGACGCGCTGGAGAATGTCGGCGACCAGCCGGCCGGGGTCCCCGCCGCTGCAACGCGCGACCCGGTCCACCAGCGGCTCGACGCTCTCCACCGTGCCCGACGCGGCGATGCTCATGCGCAGGGTGAGCGGGCCGTGCGCATCGACCGCGGCGGCGCGGTGGGCCTCGAGCGCGAGCGTCACCTGCTCACGCACCGATTCGACCACCTCCTCGCGGCCATGCGGTCCGCGCACGACGGGCTCGCCTTCGCTGATATGGCCGTGAAGGACGATGCGTCCGTCGAGCGGGTCCATCGCCCCCTCGATGCGGCGGACCCCGTGCGGCATCCGGTCGTCGAACAGGACGAGACGGTTGAAGCGCGGGTCGATCAGCTCGTGCATCGCCGTGCCGGCGCCGGAGCGGGTCAGGTGGGCGCGAAACAGGTCACCCTCGCGCAGCACGATCGTCTCGCCGCCGACGCTGCGCCGATTGTCGAGGGTCAGCGAGTAGACGAAGCCGAAGCGGCCGTTGGTCGAATCGTTGTGCAGGTGCTGGACGCAGCCGTCGACATAGAGGCTGAGGTTCGGCCAGGTGACGCAGGTCAGGCCCAGCCGCTCGAGCGCCCAGCGGCTGAGGCGTTCGTGGAAGCTCTGCACCAGCTCCCGCGACAGGACCTTCTCCGGCGCGGTGCGCAAATAGGTATAGAGGTCCGGGACGAACCAGTAATTCCAGATCTGGTGGGTTTCCGGGCGATGGGCATGCGGCTGCGCGAAATGCGCCTCGAAGCCGGCGCGCAACGCGCCCGCCTCGGCCGCGGGGAGGAACGCGTCTTCGATCAGGAAAGGGTCGCGCATCGGCGACCGATCTGCCCCCCGGATCGCCTCGTCCGGAATCGCGACTGCGCCGAGCTGATTCATGGCTGCCCCCTGCCAAGTCCTTGAAAGAAAGGTGCAGAGGACGAGCGATCAAGTCAATCCGGGCGCGCGATCAATCCTTGTCGACGAGCTTCAGCTGGGTGAGGCTGAGCCGCTCGAACCGCGCCGCCCAGGGCGAATCGGGCTGAAGCTCGGTTTCGAGATAAGCGGGCTTCAGCACGGACGGGACGGCGACCTCCTTCGCCGGCTCGCGGGCCGGGGCGAGGCTGTCGAGGTCGAACTCGGCGGCGAAGCGAAGCCCGACCTGGCCGTCGTTCGACCAGCGCACCTCGGCGACCTGGAAGCCGGCCTCGCCGAGATCGAGCTCGACTTCGGCGCCGGCCTCGAGCGGGCGGTCCGCCTCGAGCTGCGCGCCGCCGCTCGAGATGTTGCGCAGCCGGACGGGAATCGAGATCCCGCCCCAATAGAGCATTCCGGAGCGGAGCAGCCGCTGGCGCGGCTGGCGCTCGACCCGCGCGCGCTCGGACTCCCCGCCGCCGGCCTGCGGCTCGTAGCGGAACACCGGCCCCTTGGGGTCGGTTTCCCAGAAGATGGTCTCGTTGACGAACTCGACTCCGACGCGGCCCTCGCGCACCCAGCGCACCGCGCAGCGCGTCTTCGTCTCGGGCGTGAACAATATGTCGAGCGATTCGCCGATCTTGGGCTCGATGTCGCTGGCGAGCATGGCGCCGCGCGAGGAGACGTTGACGACGCCGACCTCGCGCCGCTTGCGGCGGAAGACGATCGTCGCCTGGGCGACGACGCCGTGATGGCGATCCTCGAGCCGCTGGTTGGTGATCCGCGCTTCCTGGCGCTTGATCGCGATCCGGCTGAGGCCGCCGACCGGCTCCGCCTTGCCCTTGGCCTTGTGCGCCACCAGCGAGGGTTTCTGGTCGCCGGAAAGGATCGTCGAGCGGATTTCGTGCATTTCGCCCCCAAGCCTCGCGAATGTGGGAGGAAAGCCATGCCACACAAAGGGTTGCCGAAGTGTTAGCCGTATCGGGCGGGTGAAGGAGCGATGAGCGCCTCCCAGGCCGATCTGTTCGGCGCGCCCGGCGGCCTGCCGGAAGGCCTCGACTATCGGCCCACCTTCCTCGACGAAGCCGAGGAAGCCGCGCTGGCCGGTCGGCTCGCCGCCCTTCCCTTCCGGCCGTTCGAGTTCCACGGCTTCGAGGGGAAAAGGCGGACCGTCTCGTTCGGCTGGCATTACCGCTTCGACGGCGGCGGACTCGAGGAGGCCGATCCGATGCCGGGCTGGCTGCTTCCCTTGCGCGCGCGGGCGGAGCAATGGGCGGGCCTCGAGCCGGGGGCGATCGAGCACGTCCTGCTGGTCGAATATGCCCCGGGCGCCGGCATCGGCTGGCACCGCGACCGTTCCGTCTTCGGAGACGTCGTCGGGATTTCGCTGCTCGCCCCGGCGCGCCTGCGCTTCCGCCGCAGGAGCGGCACGAAATGGGAGCGGGCGGCTCTGTGGGCCGAGCCGCGCTCGGCCTATTTGCTGCGCGGTCCGGCGCGGCACGAATGGGAGCACAGCATCGCGCCGATGGACCGGCTGCGCTACTCGATCACCTTCCGGACGATGGCCTAGCCGTCATTGCGAGCGCAGCGAAGCAATCCAGACGGCGTACGTCACAGGCAGGGCTGGATTGCTTCGTCCCCCGGCATTCGCCGGCGTCCTCGCAATGACGGCTTCGCCCTCAGCTGTAGAAGATGTGGAGGCCGATCTGGGTGTCGCGGTTGAGTCGCTTGCCCCAGCCCGGCGAGACGTAGGTCGCGTGATACCATAGGCAGTCGGCGGGAATGCCGGCGTCGGCCACCTTGGCCTCGGCGATCTTCGCGATCGCCACCGCCTTGCGCCAGGCTTCCGAGGCCTTGTCGGCGGTGGGAAAGCGGCCGTGCCGGATGAAGGAGAATTGCGCCTTCTGAGTGATCACCTCGCAAAGGTCGGCCGGATAGCGGCCCGACGCGGCGCGGTTCATCACCACCTGGGCGACGGCGAGCTGGCCTTCGGTCGGCTCGCCGCGCGATTCGAAATAGACCGCGTTGGCCAGGCACTCCTGCTCGCGGTCGGCGGGCGCGGCGGCCTCGTAGGTCCCGACCAGCTCGTCGAGGGTAGGCAGCGGAGCGGCGGCGGGCGCCGGTTCGCCCTGACCGGTCAGGGCCTCCATCGCTTTCTCGTAGATGGCGGCGAGGTAGGTTTTCGGCTTGGCCGGCGCGTCGCTCGCCCCGGAAGCCGGGGCGGCGACGTGATGCAGGTCCTGGGCCAGAGAGGGCGCAGCGATGCTCAGCGCGGCCATCAGGCCGACGCACGCCGCGGCAAGCTCCGCGGCCCGAAAGGTCCGGTTCATTCGTTCCCGTTTTTGTGTGCGGGTGTCCGATCCCCCGGATGCGAGAACCGCATCCCCGATCGCCCCCGTCTCGCGTGCCGCCGGCCGGCGCGTAATCGCGCCGCGGGCCCCCGCTCTCGCTCAGTAGCTGAGGGGCAAATGACTATCGAAGCCCCGTTCCGCAACCGGTCGCGGCGGGTTTAGCGGTGAA
This sequence comes from Sphingomonadales bacterium, assembly GCA_034668685.1. Lineage (GTDB taxonomy): Bacteria > Pseudomonadota > Alphaproteobacteria > Sphingomonadales > Sphingomonadaceae > Allosphingosinicella. The sequence continues at coordinate 19,997 of JAXDPA010000051.1, forward strand.
CTGTGTGTCTCCGGGGATACATGGAAGAAAAAAGTGCGGGGCGCGGGAACTTTTCGCGGAAACGTGGTTTTTCAGCCGCTTCCGTTGTCGCTCGAATTGCCGTCCGGCTGATTCGCCGGCGCCGGCTCGTCGCCCGCCACCAGCCTGACGAACGGCGTCGACACCCAGCCGGACTGGCACGGCCCGGCATAATCGCCCCGGGCCGGTACCGGATCCGAGACTCCGCAGCGTGCGTCGAGCCGGCCCCCGGAATCGTAGACGATCCCGAACCATTTCTCATCGAGCGAGCGCGAGCAGACGAAGAAGTGACCGCCGGCGGGAATGGCGCCGGTCTGGGCCGCGTTGTCGAACGGGGCCGAGCGGACCGGCAGGGTGGCACCCGACTCGACGTGCCGGGTCGTGCCCGCCGCGCCGCAGGCGGCGAAGCTCGGTCCGAGCTCCCCGACGCGCACCGCCGTCTTGGTCGGCGTGACCGTGTCGGCATCGGCGGAATTGGAGTCGGCCGCGTTGCGGTCGTACGCCGCCGGTTCGCCGCAGCCGGCGAGGCCGAGCAGGGCAATGAAGCTGAGGGCGGCGCGGGGTCGCATCGCAGCCTTGTGGCGCCCCGCCGCGGAAAAATCTACGCTCGCGGCGCGAAGGAGGGGTGCGGTGGCCTATTGGCTGATGAAGTCGGAACCCGGGAGCTACAGCTGGGACGAACTGGTCCGCGACGGCGGCACCGAATGGGACGGCGTGCGCAACGCGGCCGCCCGCCTGCACCTCAAGGCGATGAAGCCGGGCGACGAGGGGTTCTTCTACCATAGCGGCGACGAGAAAGCGGCGGTCGGGGTGATGCGCATCGTCCGCGAGGCGGCGCCGGATCCGAAGGATTCGGACTGGGTATCGGTCCGGGTCGAGCCCGTGCGCCCGCTGGCAAGAGCGGTGACACTGAAGGCGATGAAGGCCGATCCGCGTCTCGCGCGGCTCGAGATGATTCGCCAGTCCCGGCTCTCCGTCTCGCCCGTCCGCGACGAGGAATGGGCGGCGCTGCTGGATCTCGCCGAGGGCGGCTCGTGATCGTCGCGGCGCTCGCCCTTGCCGCCGCGCCCGCGACGGCCGCCGAAACGCCGCGCCATTTCGTCGAGCGTCTCTACGCCGCCTACCGGAGCGAGCGCTGGAGCCCGCTCGCCCGCCCGCGCCGAATCTTCGCGCCGCCGCTCGCCGCTGCGATCGATGAGGACCGGCGCCTGTCCGGCGACGAGGTCGGCTTCCTCGACGGCGACCCGATCTGCGACTGCCAGGACCCGGCGGGCCTCCGCGCGACGATCCTCGCCCTGCGGCCGGACGGCCGCTCTGCCGTCACCGTCCGGGTCGAGGTGCGCTTCGGCGACGATCGCCGGCTGCTCACCCTCCGCCTCGCCCGCACCGCGGCCGGGTGGAGAATCGCCGACGTCGCGACTCCCGACAGCGCGAGCCTGCTTCTCGACCTCGAGGCGGCCAACCGGAGGCGCGCACGCGGCCGGTAGGCCCGCGCTCAGGTGAACGCGCAGGCGTAATAAGCGCCCGAGAGGCGGCTGCAGCCGAGGAGGTCGCCGCCAAACAGCTTGGTGATCTTATCCGGCGCCGCGAACTTGCCGGTGACGGGGTCGAAGCCCCTGGCGGACATCACCTCGCCGGTCGGATCGAAGACGATGCCGTCCCAATTGTCGAATATTCCCTCCGGGTCGAAGGCGACCCGCACCGGCGGCCCGGCGTCGACGAGATAGGAGAGGCCGCCATCCTGCGGAATCCCCCGTTCCCCGTTGGGCGACCGCTCAGCCGGACCGCATATCGCCGCCGGGCTTGCATCGGTGGTCGGGACCGGATGGAGAAACGGTGCAGAGGCGGCGCTGGCGCCGCGGAGGCAAAATCGCTAGCGGCCCCGGTGAGCGCGATGGCGAAAGAACCTGTACTGGAAGGCCGTGCGGAGGCCGCGGCCGGCGGGGCGGGGTTCCGCTCGCCGCGCGTGCTGGTCTCGTTCACCATCGCCACCCTGATCTGGGGCTCGACCTGGTTCGTCATCCTCGGCCAGTTCGGGCCGGTCCCGGCGGTCTGGTCGGTCGCCTACCGCTTCGCCATCGCCTCGGCCGCCCTGTTCGCCTGGGCCGCCTGGCGGCGCTTGCCGCTGCGGCTCGGCCGGAACGGCCAGGCCTGGGCGCTCGCCTTCGGAATCCCGCAATTCTGCCTCAACTACAACAGCGTCTACGCCGCCGAGCATTTCGTCACGTCCGGCCTGGTGGCGGTGGTGTTCGCGCTTCTGCTCGTGCCCAATTCAGCGTTCGCGCGGCTGTTTCTCGGCCACCGTCTGAGCGGCCGCTTCCTGATCGGCTCGGCCGTCGCCATGGCCGGCGTCGGCTTGCTGTTCGTCCAGGAGGTGCGGACCAGCCCGGCCGGGCCCCGCGCAATAATGATCGGGATCGGCTTCACCCTGGCCGGCATCCTCGCCGCATCGGCCGCCAACACCATGCAGGCCGCGGAGGCGCTGCGCCGCCACGCAACGCCGTCGATCCTCGCCTGGGGGATGTTCTACGGAGCTGTCGCCAACGCCCTCCTCGCCTTCGCCCTCGCCGGCCCGCCGGTGCCGGACCCGTCGCCCACCTACTGGGCCGGCCTGCTTTACCTCGCCCTGCTCGCCTCCTCGCTCGCCTTCGTCCTCTATTACGAGGTCATCCGCGCCGTCGGCCCGGCCAAGGCCGCCTATTCGAGCCTGGTCGTGCCGGTCATCGCGATGTCGCTCTCGACGCTGTTCGAAGGCTATCGCTGGAGCCTGCTCGCGGGCGCCGGCGGCGCGCTGACGCTGGCCGGGCTCGCCATCGCGCTGCGATCCCGCCCCGCGGCCTAGCCGGACAGCTTCGCGCTTCTCCGGTAGATCCAGAAGGCGATGAGGGCGAAAAGCAGGGTGCCGCCCCAGACCGCGACCGGGCGGAAGGAATCGCCGACGACGGCAAGCGGCGAGCCGCTGCCGCTGGCGACGACGATTCCGGCGAGCAGCACCCCGAACAGGCTCTCGCCGACGATCAGGCCGGTGGCGGTGAGCACGCCGGTGCGCTTGTAGCGCTCGGGATCCTTCGCCCGCGCCGCGCCGCGATCGTAGAGCCATCCGAGCACCGAGCCGACGATGACCATCAGGGTCGCCGACATCGGCAGGTAGATGGCGATTCCGACGCCGAGCGGCGGCAGGCGCAACAGCTTCGCCTTGCCGAGCGCCGCATCGAGCAGGATCAGGCCGATGCCTAGCACGACTCCCCAGCCGATCATGGTCCAGTCCATGTTGCCGCCGAGCACGCCCGAAGCGAGCGTCGAGATGAGCGCCGCCTGGGGCGCGGCGAGCGCGTCCTTGCCCGCCCCGGCGACCCCGGCGAAGCCGTAGCCCTGGTTGAGCAGGTTGAGGACCGGCGGGATCACCGCCGCGCCGAAGATCACCCCGAACAGCAGGGCGACCTGCTGCCGCCACGGAGTCGCGTGGACCAGCTGGCCGGTCTTGAGGTCCTGGAGGTTGTCGTTGGAGATGGTGGCGACTCCGAAGACGATGCCGGTCACGATCAGGGCGTAGGCGACCAGCGGCTTCGGGTCGGCGACCCGGCCGAGCACGGCGACGAGCAGAAGCGATGCGCCGATCGCGGAGAGGATGCCGATGCCGGACACCGGGCTGTTCGAGGCGCCGATCAGGCCGGCCATGTAGCCGCACACGGCGGCGATGAAGGCCCCCGCGACGACGACGAAGACCAGGCTTCCGGCGACCACGAGGAGGGTGCTTCCCCCGGCCGCGGAGCCGAGCTGCATCCAGAGCAGGGCGCCGATCGGGACGAGGCAGGCGAGGCTGCCCAGCGCGACCCAGCCGATCGGAATGTCGCGCTCGTGCAGCGGCAGGCTGGCTCCGCCGCCCGAAGCCCGGGCGCGCGAGGCGGCCATCGCGCCGGCGAGGCCCTTGAGGATCGGTCCGATGACGATGAGCAGGGTCCAGACCGCGGCGACGCCGATCACACCCGCGCCGAGGAAGCGGACCTGGTGGACCCAGACGTCGCCGGCCCAATCCTCGAGACCGACGCCCGCCGCGGCCGGCGCCATCGCGCTCAGCAATGGGACGGCGACGCCCCAGGCGATGAAGGTGCCGAGCGCCATCGCCGCTCCGACCGAGATCCCGACGAGGTGCCCGACTCCGATCAGCGAGAATTGGAAACCCGGATTGATCCCGCTCACGCCTCCGCCGACCCGGAAGAAGCCGTTGGCGTCGGCGGCGGTGAGCTTCATCGCGGCGAGCAGGGCGAAGAGAGCGGAGATGAGCGAGCCGGTGGCGATCGCCTCGACGCCGCGATCGGCCTGGGCTTCGGCGTCGCGCGCGTTCTCGCCGACCCGAAGCACCTCGGCGGCGGCGACGCCTTCCGGATAGGGGAGCGGCGAATCGGTCACCAGGGCGCGGCGCAGCGGGACCGAGAAGAGCACGCCGAGGATTCCGCCCAGGGCGGTGATCAAAGCCGTCTCCCAATAAGGAAAGCCGTGCCACCAGCCGATCATGACCAGGCCGGGGAGCACGAAGCAGATCGCCGCCAGCGTGCCCGCCGCGGAGGCGACGGTCTGGACGACGTTGTTCTCGAGGATCGATGAGGAGGCGAACCAGCGCAGCACCGCCATCGAGATGACCGCCGCCGGGATCGAGGTAGCGAAGGTCAGGCCGACCTTGAGGCCGAGATAGACGTTGGCGGCGGTGAACACCAAGGTGATCAGCCCGCCGAGGACGACGGCGCGGACCGTCAGCTCGGGCGGAGAGGCGGTCGCGCGGCTTGCCATTACATCTGTCTCCCGTCCGAACCCCCGCCGCCCCTATCCGCGAAAGCGAACGGAGCGGCAAGCGCTCGGCGACGAAGACAGTCCTCCTTGTCGGCGAAGCCGATGGGGAGGGGGACCGGACGAAGTCCGGCGGAGGGGCAATGCGGACTCAGACAGCCCCTCCACCATGCTTCGCATGTGTTGGATCTTGGACTGCCCGGGGGCAGTCCAAGGCTCCAACATCCTCCTCACGAGCTTCGCTCGCAGGGAGGATTAGGAGGTCAGTGTGCGGCGGGGCGGCTCAGTTCGACTCCGATGTAGATGGGCGGCGCGTTGCCGCGGCGGACGAGGAGCAGGACCGAATTGCGTCCGGCCGCGCGGGCGGCGGCGACCGCCGCGGCCGCTTCCTCGGGCGTTCGGGTCGCGCGCTGGTTGATCGACAGGATCACATCCGTGACCTGGATTTCCTTCGCGGCGGCATCGCTGCTCGGATTGACCGCGGAGACGACGACGCCCTTGAGGTTGGGATCGTTGAGGTGGAGCGACCGGGCGATCTCCGGGGTCAGCGTCTGGACGGTGAGGCCGAGGCTTTCCCGCGCCGAGCGCTGCCCGGTCGACTGCTGCGAGTCCGAAGGGCCGGTCACCGGGGTATCGGTGTCGATCCCGTTGAGCTTGGCCAATTCCTCCTCGCTCGGCCGCTCGCCGATCGCGACGGTGACGGTGCGGCGCTGGCCGTCGCGGATCAGCTCGATCGGAACGCGCGAGCCGACCGGCTGCTGCGAGACGAGGTAGGCGAGCGTCTGGTCGGGGGTCACCGTCTGGCCGTTGACCGCGACGACGACGTCGCCCTGCTGGATTCCGGCCCGCGCCGCGGGACCGCCGGGCGTAACTCCGCGGATCAGCTCGCCCTGGTTCTTGGGCACGCCCATCGCCGCGGCGATATCCTCGTCGACGTCCTGGAGCGCGACCCCGATATAGCCGCGCGACACCCGGGCGCCGCGGCGCAGGGCGTCGATCACCGGCTTGGCCTGCTCGGCGGGGATCGCGAAGCCGATGCCGATATTGCCGCCGGTCGGCGAATAAAGGGCAGTGTTGATTCCGATCACGTTGCCGTTGAGATCGAACATCGGGCCGCCGGAATTGCCCATGTTGATCGAGGCGTCGGTCTGGATGTAGCGGTCGTAGACTCCGCCGCCCGGAAGGTTGCGGTGAAGCGCCGAGACAATTCCGGCCGTTACCGTGCCGCCGAGGCCGAACGGGTTACCGATCGCCACCACCCAGTCGCCGACCCGGGTGCGGGTCGAGTCGCCGAAATTGACGTAGGGCAGGCCGGTCGCGTTGATCTTGAGAAGGGCGAGGTCGGAGGTCTGGTCGCGGCCGATCAGCTTCGCCTCATATTCCCGGCGGTCGGCGAGGGTGACGGTGATGCTCTCGACGGTGGCGCCGCTGCGGGCCGGCGAGATGACGTGATTGTTGGTGACGACATAGCCGTCGGGCGAGATCAGGAAGCCGGAGCCCAACGAGCCGCCGTGCTGGGTGACCGGGCCGTTGCCGCTGTCGTCGCCCTGGTCCGGGACGGGCGCTCCGAACTGCTTGAAGAATTCCTCGAGGCCCGGGGGAAGCTGCTGCTGCCGGCTGACCTGGATCGACTGTTTGGTCGAGATGTTGACCACCGCCGGCTGGAGCCGCGCGGCGAGATCGGCAAAGCTCATCGGCGCTCCGGCGCGGGGCGCCGCCGCGGCCATCGCGCCGGGCTCGTTCTGCGGTGTCTGCGCGCCGACCGGCCCGATCGTCAGCGTGGCGGCGGCGCCGCCCAGCAGCAGGGCGGCGGAAAGGCCATAAACATAACGCACGATCGCAATCCTCCTGATCTTCAATTCGCCCGGGACGGCCCGGTACGATTACAAGCCGTTTCGAACCGTATGTGGTGCGGCTGAACCGGATTTGAATAGGTCCTGGCCGACTTTTGCGTTCCGTCATTTGCGGCCGCGGAATTCCCTCAGATAATCGTTCTCTGGCGAGAGGATGACCGTGGTCTTCCCCTGCGGCGGCTGGCCCGGCTGCGGATTCGGATTGAAGGTCACGTCGTAGGACTGCATCGCCCGGTAGAAATCGTAGAATTCCGGGTCCTTGTTGAACGCCTGGGCGTAGGTGTTGGCCGCCTCCGCGTCGGCTTCGGCGCGGATGATCTGCGCCTGCTTGTAGCCCTGCGCCTTGGTGGCGTTCGCCTCCTGCTCGCGCGCCGTGCGCATCCGCTGGAAGGCCGATTCCAGCGTCCCTTCGGGCAGGTCGGCCTTCTTGATGCGCACGTCGACGATCTCGGCGCCATATTGGGCGGCGACCCGGTTCAATGCGGCGCGGATGTTGGACATGATCTGGCCGCGCTCGGGGCTGAGCAGGGCGGCGAACTGCCGCTTGCCGAGCTCGTTGCGGGTCGCGGAGCCGAGGATCGGCTGGATCTGCGCGGCGACGTTCTCCTCGGTCTTGGCCTGGATGTACATCTTAAGCGGATCGACGATCCTGAATCGGGCGAAGGCGTCGACCTCGAGCCTCTGCTGGTCGATCGAAAGGACCTGCTGGTTGTCCATCTCGACCGTCTGGATCCGTTTGTCGATCCAGACGATCTGTTCCATGAACGGGTAGCGGACGATGAGCCCGGCCCCGGTCTCGCCGAACGGAACGCCGGGATGGTAGGGGTTCACCACCCGCATCGGCCGGCCCCAGCGGACGATGACCGCCTGCTTGCTCTCCGGCACGGTCGCGAAGGTCGCGCCGGCGACGATCAGGAGCATGATCGCGGCGAAGGCGACGGCGAGGGGGCTGCGCAGCACCGGGCTCATCTCTGGTCCCCTTCCGCCGCCTTCGCGCGCGGGTTCGGCAGCGACAGATAGGGGACGACGCCCGGCGCCTCGACGACCGTCTTGTCGACCTTGGAGAGGACGCGTTCCATCGTCTCGTAATACATGCGCCGCCGGGTGACTTCGGGGGCAAGCTTGTATTGGGCGTAGACCTTGTCGAACGCGGCCGCCTCGCCCTGGGCGCGCGCCGTCACCTGCTGGGCGTAGCCGCGCGCCTGGTTGATGTAGGATTGGGCTTCCTGCTGCGCCGTGGTCACCGCCTTGAAGGCGTCGTTGACCTTGTCGGGCGGATCGGACTGACGGATCGAGACGCCCTGGATCTGGACGCCCGCGCCGTAGCGGTCGAGGACCTGCTGGGTCAGCGCCTGCACGCGGTTCTCGATCTCGCCCCGGCCGGCGCCGATCGCGTCGTCGAGCGACACGGTCGCCACCGAGGCGCGCATCGCGCTCTCCGCGACCTGGTGGATCGTCGCTTCCGGATCCTGGACGTTGAACAGATAGAGCGCCGGGTCGCGCACCTTCCAGCGGATCGTGTAGGCGAGGTCGATGATATTCTCGTCGCCGGTGAGGATGAGATTCTCCTGCTCGCCCTGTTCCGCCCCGATGCTCATCGATCGGATCTGGGTATCGACCCGCTCGAGGCTCTCGATCGGCAGCGGCAGGGTGAAGTTGATTCCGGGGCCGACCGTCCGGCTGTAGCGGCCGAACAGGGTCACGACCCCCTCCTCCTGCGGTCCGACGCGATGGAAGCTGGTGAACAGCAGCCAGAGCAGGAGGAAGATGGCGAGCCCGTAGGCCCAATAGGGACGCCGGTCCTGGTTGGGGAAGCGGCCGCCGAAGCGCTCGCGCCCCTTCTTCAGGAAATCCTCGATCGACGAGATGTTGGACGGGCCGCCCGGAGTGCGGCGGCGACGGGGCGGCTGGCCCCAGGGGCTGCGCGGCCCCTCGCCGTCGCCGTCCCCGCCCCCCGATCCACCGCCGGACGGACCCCAGGGACCTCCCTTGTTCTCGCTCCAGCTGCCGGCGAGGCGCGCGCCCCATCCCCAAATCGCTCTCATGCTCGTCCTTATAGGAAGCGGAAGGAAGGAAAAACAGTGGCAAGGCGTCTTGCGACGCCTATCTGGCGGACGATGAGCCAGGATGCCGCCGACCTGACCGCCGCGCTCGCCGCCCTGGGCGACGAGGCGTCGCGCGTCTCCGCGCCCCGGCTCAAGGACGGCGTCGCCAGCCTGATCCTCGACGTCACCGGGCTCTCGGCAGACCAGCGCGCGGCGCTCGAGCGCAGGATCCGCGCCGCCTTGGTTGGGGTTCCGGGCGTCACCGACGTGCGCCTCGCGATGACGGCCGAGAAGACCATCCGCACGGTGATCGCGGTCGGCAGCGGCAAGGGCGGCGTCGGCAAGTCGACCGTCGCCGCGAACCTCGCCATCGCGCTGGCCCGCCGCGGCCGCAAGGTCGGGCTGGTCGACGCCGACATCTACGGCCCCTCCCAGCCCCGGATCATGGGCAACAGCAGCCGGCCCGAGCTTGCCGACAAGTTGATCGTGCCGGTCGAGGCCTGGGGGGTCCGGATGCTGTCGATCGGCCAGCTCGTCGAAGCGGGAAGCGCTCTCGCCTGGCGCGGTCCGATGGCCGCCTCGGCGCTCGGCCAGCTGATGGACGCCGACTGGGGCGATGCCGACACGATCGTCGTCGACCTGCCGCCGGGCACGGGGGACATCCAGCTCTCGCTGATCCAGAAATGGAAGCCGGCCGGCGCGGTCATCGTCTCGACGCCGCAGGACCTCGCGCTTATCGACGCCACCCGCGCCATCGACCTGTTCCGAAAGATGGACGTGCCGGTGCTCGGCCTCATCGAGAACATGTCGGGCTACGAATGTCCGCATTGCGGCGAGGTCTCCGACCCGTTCGGCTCCGGCGGCGCGGAAGCGGCGGCGAAGGTGATGGGCCTCCCCTTCCTCGGCCGAATCCCCCTGACCCTCACTTTACGCCGAGCCTCGGACGCCGGCACCCCGCCCGCGGCGGGTGAGGGGGAGGAGGCGGAGGGGTTCGCCCGGATCGCTGGGCGGCTACTCTCGGGGTTATCCGTTTAGCGATGGCTGGCTAGGCACAATTCGCCTGTTATGAAAACTAAATGGCCAAGCCATCCGCGACTCTTACATCACGCCATGGTTCGGAAAGCTGGCCCAAGCTGCTCCTTTCGTTGAGCCTCGCAGCCATGATCACGAGCGGCGCGGGTCTTCTGGGCGAGTTCGTAAGGAGCGCGCAGCAAAGCTGTTCGCTTTCTGGAGAGATCCTGGGGGACGAAAGCCCTAATCCGGCGTTGACCGCTCAGGATCAGCGGAGCATCGCCGCGCAGGCGAAATCGAGGCTGCTGGAGTGTTTGGGAGGTGGACGATGACCTATTTCTGGCTCGCACTCATGTTCTTGGGAATAACGGGATTTACCTATGGCATGCTCATTAGGCCGCGTCCCGGCGACCCAAAATCCGAATGACTGAAGGTCCAGCAGCATGCCCCTCACCCGCGACGAAAACATATACGAGCTGCTCGCGAGCACCCGCACGATCGCGATGATCGGGGCTTCGGACCGGCCGGACCGGCCGAGCTACGGGGTGATGAAGTTCCTGCAGGACTGGGGCTACCGGGTGCTGCCGGTCAATCCGCAGATCACCGGCGAGCATGTCCATGGCGAATATGTCTGGCGCGAGCTCGCCCAGATCGGCCTGGCCGTAGACCTGGTCGACATCTTCCGCCGCCCGCAGGCGGCCGGCGAGGCGGTCGACGAGGCGATCGCCGCGGGCGCCAGGGCGGTCTGGATGCAGCTCGGAGTGATCAACGAGGAGGCCGCCGCCCGCGCCGAAGCCGCCGGCCTCAAGGTGGTGATGAACCGCTGTCCCAAGATCGACATCCCGCGGCTCGGGGTGCCGCGGGTCGGCTGACCTCAGCCTTCGGGGCCCATCCGCGTCGCCGCGGCGAGCTGGGCCCAGGGCGCGCGCTCGGAGCGGCCGCGGGCCAGGAGGCGCACGCGGCGCTTGGGGAAATCGACCGACACCCGCTCGAACAGCTTCAGCGCGTCCATGCCGAGCAGCAAAGCCGGGCGGCCGGTGAGGCCGAGCTTGATGAACGGATGCACGTCGGCGAAGGCGACCGGCATGTCGTAGATGTCGACGCCGCCGAGGCGCATATGCTTGACCAGAGATGCGTCGGCGCTGAGCCGGCCGCCGGTTACGCTCAGCAGAGTGATCGGATCGAGCCGCTTCAGCTTGCCGTGTTTCTCCAATTTCTGTCGGAGCGCCGTGTTGCCCACCGTGACCTGCGCGCCGGTGTCGACGATCACCCAGACCTTCTCACCCTCGACCGACGCGTCGACGAGGACGAGGTGGCCGAAACGGCTGCGCGCGGTGACGATGATCGAATCGTCGGTCCACCTTTCCTCGCTCTCCCGCGAAGGCACGACCGTCATGACGTCGCGCGCGAAATCGAACGAGACGCGCTGCTGCTGCAGCGAATCCACGCCGAGCATGCCTTCGGCGCCGAGGTTGCGGCGGTCCATGGCCGGCGCCCTGATGTCGCGGACCTGCCTGCCGCCGACCTGGAGGCTGGGGATCGAGACGGTCTCGATGTCGCTGACCTCGGTCATGCTGTGCACGCGGGCCTTGCCGGCAATGCCGAGCTGAAGCGCGTGAGCGAGGTCGGTCGCGATCACCGTGCGCTCGGCGCCGGTGTCGACGATGAAGGGATAGGGGCCGCTGGCGCCGATGCTGACCGGCACCGTCATCCGCTCGTTCCGGTCCTGTCCCAGGGCGACGGAGAAGCCATCCTCGGCGGCGGGAGCGGCTTCGGCCGGTGCGGTCTCGGCCGCGGGCTGCGAGGACGGGGGCGCGGCGCCGATCGCGGCGACCGCAAGCAGCGGGAGGAGCAAAGTCTTCATGGGCAGGCCTCCAATCGGCCGAGCTTAAACGTTTCGCCACCGAAAGTCGAAGGCTCGCGCGGCGAAGATGCCGGGCGGCGCGACGAAGCCGCTCAGACCAGGGCGAGCGCGCGCTCTCGCAGACGCTCCGCCGCGGCGGCGTGGATGCCCGGGGTCGCTACCAGAACGCCGAAGGCGGTGCCGGCGGCGCTGTTGAAGGCGTAAGGCTGGCCGAGCGCTCCGGTGACGGTCGCGCCAGCTTCGGCGGCGATCAAAGCGGCGGCGGCGATGTCCCATTCGAAGCCCCATCTCAGCGTCGCGGCGAGATCCGCCTCGCCGGCGGCAACAAGCGCGATGCGCAGCGCGATCGAATTGGGCCTGGGCACGGCGACGAGATCGCTGTCCGAATCCGGAAGCCGGTCGGCCGGGACTCGTGCACCGGCGAAGGCGGTACGCCCGCTGACGCGCAGCCGCTCGCCGTTGCGCCAGGCGCCCGTGCCGCGCGCCGCGGTCCATTGCTCGCCGCGGGCGGGTGCGTCGAGCACGCCGATCACGGGCACCCTTTCCTCGACCAGCGCTACCGACACGCACCAGCCGGTGCCGCCGCGCAGATAGTCGCGGGTGCCGTCGATCGGATCGACCACCCACAGGCGTCGCCGCTCGATCCGGTCGGACTCGTCCGCCGTTTCCTCGGAAAGCCAGCCGGCCTCCGGGTCCAGCCGGCCGAGCGCCTCGCGAAGGAAGGCATCGACCTCGAGGTCGACCTCGCAGACCGGCGTGTCCGGCGCCTTCTCCCAGCGCCGGAAAGGGCCGCGCGCCCGATCGAGCGCGATCTTGCCCGCCTCCCGGGCGATCCGGGCGACCTCGTCAAGCACCGGCGACGGTCATCGCATCGATGCGCAGCGTCGGAACGTTGATCGAGTAGCGGAATTCGAGGTCGTCGGCCGGCACCAGGCTCGCGAACATGTCGAGCAGATTGCCGGCGATGGTGATCTCGGCGACCGGCGGGCCGATCTCGCCATGCTCGATGATGAACCCCGAGGCGCCGCGGCTGTAATCGCCGGTGACCGGATTGACGCCCTGCCCGATCAGCTCGGTCACGTAGACGCCCCGCTCGATCCCGGCGAGGAGCTCGTCCTTCGAGCCGCTGCCCGCGGCCATATGGACATTGGTGGCGCTCGCGCCGGGCGGGCCGGCGGCGCCGCGGCTGGCATGGCCGGTCGGCTCGCGCCCCAATTGCCGCGCCGAGGCGCTGTCCATCAGCCAGCCTGTGAGCCGGCCGTCGGCTACCAGGTCGGTGGGGCGGGTCGGCAGGCCTTCTCCGTCGAACGGCTTAGAGCGCAGGCCGCGCCGGCGCAGCGGATCGTCCCGCACAAAAACGCCGGCCGCGAATATCGGCTCGCCCTCGCGGTCGAGCAGGAAGCTTGTGCGGCGCGCGATCGCGCTTCCGACGATGGCCGAGACGAAATGGCCGAGCAGCGAGTTGCCGACGCGCGGATCGAACACGACCGGCATCGCGCCGCTGGCGAGCTTGGCCGGGTCAAGGCGGGCGACGGCGCGCTCGCCGGCGCGGCGGCCGATCGCCTCGGCCGGGTCGAGGTCGGCGAGATGGCGGACGCTGTGATAGGCGTAATCGCGCTGCATTCCGCCGCCGGTGCCGGCGACGACGCTGGCCGAGCCGGTATAGGAGCTGGCGGTGTAGCCTCGGCAGAAGCCGTGACTGGTGGCGAGGGCGATGACCGTCCGTCCCGCGCCGACGCCGGCCCCTTCGCTGTTGGTAACGCCGGCCACCGCGCGGGCGGCGTCTTCGGTGTCGAGAGCACGGGCCTTGAGCTCGACCGGCGACGGATCGCCGCCATCGTCCGCTTCGAGGTCGGGGAGCGTTCCGTCGAACAGTCGGTCGGTCGGCGCAAGGCCGGCATAAGGATCCTCCGGGGCCTCCCGGGCCATGGCCGCCGCGCGTTCGACCAGAGCCGACAAGGCGTCGTCCGACAGATCGGAGGAGGAGACGCTGGCGGAACGCGTGCCGACGAAGAAGCGCATGCCGATCGTCTCGCCCTCGGAGCGGGAGACGTCCTCGAGCTCCCCCAGCCGCACCTGCACGCCGGTCGAGGAGTCGCCGAAATAGAGCGCGTCGGCGGCGTCGGCCCCGGCATTCTTCGCGCGCTCGACGAGGGACGAGGCGCGGTCTTCGGCTTGGGCGACGGTCAGCATCGAACGGCACCTAGGGACGCCCCCGGCGAAATGCAAAGCCTCAGCTGGTGCCGACGACGAGGCAGGCGAGGAACATCAGCAGCCCGGCGAATCGGTTCGACCGGAACTTCGCCAGCGCGTCTGCGCCGTCCTCCGGCTTCAACGTGGCGACCTGGTGGGCGAGGTGGATCGCCATCGGCAGCAGGGCGACCAGCGCGAGGCCGTCCGGCCGCTCCCGCCACAGCGCGAAGCCCCAGAGGACGACGGCGACGGCGTAGAAGAGGGCGACTCCGGTCCTGATCCGGGAGCCCAGCGCTCGCGCCGAGGATCGAACGCCGACCAAGGCGTCGTCCTCGACGTCCTGGATGGCGTAGATCGTGTCGTAGCCGATCACCCAGCAGATCGCGCCCGCGTAGAGCAGCCAGACGGTTGGGCCCATCGCTTCGGTGACCGCCGGCCAGCCGACCAGGGCGGCCCACGAGAAGACCAGGCCGAGCCAGGCCTGAGGCCACCAGGTGATCCGCTTCATGAACGGGTAAGCGGCGACCGGCGCGAGGCTGGCCAGGGCGACGATCTGGGCGAGGCGATCGAGCCGGAGCAACACGACAAGCCCGATCAGGCCGAGGCCGATCAGGAGTATCCACGCTCCGGCGAGGCTGGCGCGGCCGCTGGCCAGCGGGCGGAGGCGGGTACGCTCGACCTTGCGGTCGAGGTCGCGGTCGACGATGTCGTTCCAGACGCAGCCGGCGCTCCGCATCGCCCAGGCGCCGAGCGCCAGCCAAAGGATGAGGGCGATGCCGCGCGGGCCCAGACCGGCGAGCGCCACCGCCCAGGCGCCGGGCCAGAACAAGAGCCAGGCGCCGATCGGCCGGTCGAGCCGCATCAGCGAGGCGTAGGGGCGAAGCGGTCCGGGCAGCGCGCCGATCAGCCCCCGCCGCTCGGAATCGGGAACGATGAGATCGGACGCGTCGGTCGCCATTGCCTACCCTACCGTTCGGCCTGAGCTTGTCGAAGGCCCTTTTTCTCTTCTCCAAGGGTTGCGGGAAGGAGAGGGCTTCGACAGGCTCAGCCCGAACGGATTTCCATGAGCCGAAACCAATGGTGCAAACCCCCGCCTGGCCGCCTTCCAGCCTGCCGCGCCTGTATGTCGAACAGGTGCTGACGGAAGCGGCCTCGCTGACGCTCGAGGGTCCGCAGGCCCATTATCTCGCCGGGGTCATGCGCCTGGTCCCCGGCGACCGGGTCAAGCTGTTCGACGACCGCACCGGCGAATGGCTGGCGGAAATCACGGAGACCGGAAGAAAGCGCGTTACCCTCCGCGTCGGCGAGCGGCTGCGCGAGCGGGAGGCCGTGCCCGATCTCTGGCTGCTCTTCGCCCCGATCAAGCGTGGACGGATCGACTGGCTCATTGAGAAGGCGACCGAGCTCGGCGTCGCCCGCCTGGTGCCTGTCGTAACGCGGCGGACGATCGTCGAGCGCCTCAACCGCGAACGCCTGCTCGCCCATGCCGTCGAGGCCGCCGAGCAATGCGAGCGGACGGCCCTGCCGGAGCTCGACGAGGCGCTGAAGCTGGAGGCGGTCCTGCGCGACTGGCCCGCCGGGCGAACGCTGCTTTTCGCCGATGAGGCTGGGGGAACGCCGCTCGCCGAGGCGGCACGGCCCGGCCCGGCCGCCATCCTGATCGGGCCGGAAGGTGGTTTCACGGACGAGGAGCGGGCGGCGATCCGGTCCCTCCCCTCGGCTTGCGCGGTGTCCCTCGGCCCGCGCATCCTGCGTGCCGACACGGCCGCGATCGCCGCCCTCGCCGTGTGGATGGCGGCGGCGGGCGATTGGCACCGGTCCGGAAACCGGTAGCGATCCGAAACCGGCTGGCGGCTGCAAGGCTCCCCGGCTAGAGGGCCGCCCATGACGACGCGCACCGAGACCGGCAAGGCCGACCCGACGATCGAGAGCCGGGACGATCTGCTGCGTCCGTTCCTCAAGGGGGAGAAGCCGAAAGGGGCCTGGCGGATCGGCACCGAGCACGAGAAGTTCGTCTACCGCCGCGACGGCCACCGGGCGCCCTCCTATGACGAACCGGGAGGGATCCGCGACCTGCTGCAGGCGATGACGGAGTTCGGCTGGGCGCCGGTCGAGGAAGGCGGCAAGGTCATCGCCCTTTCGGGCAGGGACGGCAATGTCAGCCTCGAGCCGGCCGGACAGTTCGAGCTTTCGGGCGCGCCGCTCGAGCATCTCCACCAGACCTGCGCGGAAGCCGGGCGGCATCTCGAGCAGGTGAAGAAGGTCGGCGACCGGCTCGGGCTCGGCTTCCTCGGCCTCGGCATGTGGCCCGACAAGACGCGAGACGAGCTGCCGCGCATGCCCAAGGGCCGCTACGCGATCATGCTCCGCCACATGCCCAGGGTCGGCAGCCTCGGCCTCGACATGATGCTCAGGACCTGCACGATCCAGGTCAATCTCGATTACTCGTCGGAAGCCGACATGGCGCAGAAGTTCCGGGTCGGCCTCGCCTTGCAACCGCTCGCCACCGCCCTCTTCGCCAACTCGCCGTTCACCGAAGGCAAGCCCAACGGCTACCTCTCCTACCGAAGCCACATCTGGTCGGACACCGATCCGGCGCGCACCGGAATGCTGCCTTTCGTCTTCGAGGACGGCTTCGGCTACGAGCGCTATCTCGACTACGCGCTCGATGTGCCGATGTACTTCGTCTACCGCGAGGGGCGCTACATCGACGCCGCCGGCCTCTCCTTCCGCGATTTCCTCGAGGGACGCCTCCCGGCGCTGCCGGGCGAGAAGCCTTTGCTCTCGGACTGGGTGGACCATCTCTCGACCGCCTTCCCCGAAGTGCGCCTCAAGAGCTTCCTCGAGATGCGAGGCGCCGACGGCGGGCGCTGGAGCAAGATCTGCGCCCTCCCCGCTTTGTGGGTTGGCCTGCTCTACGACCAGAGCGCGCTCGACGCCGCCTGGGACGAGGTCAAGCACTGGTCGCTGGAGGAACGCCAGCGGCTGCGCGACGACGTTCCGAAGCTGGCGCTCAACGCCGTCACCCCTTCGGGCGAGAAGCTGCGCGACCTGGCGGGACGGGTGCTCGCCATCGCCGAAGGCGGCCTCGCCGCCCGCGCCCGACTCAACGCCGCCGGCGACAATGAAGGGGGCTTCCTCGATCCGTTGCGAGAGATCGTCTCGCGCGGCACCACGCCCGCCGAGGTGCTCCTCGAACGCTACCACGGGGAATGGGGCGGTGACGTTTCGCACATCTATGACGAGATGAGCTTCTGAGGATCGTCATGCCGACTTGATCCGGCATCCACCTTCCCCTCTACTTGCCAGTAGAAACCGGGGTGACGGGGGATATTCCATGAACGACGATCAACGCCGCACCTTGTACCCGCCGATCGAGCCCTACCGCTCCGGCCATCTCGACGTCGGCGACGGGCACAGCCTTTATTGGGAACTGTCGGGCAACCCGGCGGGCAAGCCTGCGGTTTTCCTCCACGGCGGACCGGGCGCCGGCTTCTCGCCCGACCATCGCCGGATCTTCCACCCCGAGCGCTACAACGTGCTGCTGTTCGACCAGCGCGGCTGCGGCAAGTCGACGCCGTTCGCCAGCCTCGAGGCGAACACCACCTGGCACCTCGTCGCCGACATCGAGCGGTTGCGCGAGATGGCGGGCGTGGAAAGCTGGCTCGTCTTCGGCGGCTCCTGGGGGTCGACCCTCGCTTTGGCCTACGCCGAGGCGCATCCCGAGCGGGTCACCGGGCTGATCCTGCGCGGTATCTTCCTGATGGAGCAGGGCGAGATCGACTGGCTCTACAAGGCGGGCGGCGCCTCGATGGTCTATCCGGACAAATGGGAGGAGTTCGTCGGCCTCATCCCGGAGGACGAGCGCGCCGATCTTGTGGAAGCGTACCGGAGGCGCCTGCTCGATCAGGATGAGGCGGTGCAACTCGCCGCGGCCAAGGCGTGGAGCAAATGGGAGGCGGAGACGATCACCCTCCTGCCCAATCCGGAGCTGGTCGCGGCCTCGGTCGGCGACCAGTACGCCGTCGCCATCTCCCGCATCGAGAACCATTATATGGCGAACCGCGGCTGGATGGAGCCGGGGCAACTGATCCGCGACCTCGGCCGGATCCGCTCGATCCCCGCGATCACCGTCCAGGGCCGCCACGATTGCTGCACCCCGCCCGCCGCCGCCTGGTCGCTTCACAAGGCCTGGCCCGAGGCGGAGCTCAGGATCGTTCCGGATGGGGGGCATGCGTATAACGAGCCGGGCATTCTCGATGGATTGATTAGAGCCGCGGACGAGATGGCCTAGCTCCTCCCCCGGAACGGGGAGGAGCTATTGCCCCGGACGGTACGTCCGCTCGATGTGGCCGCGTAACTGGTCGGGATAGAAATAGACCGGCCGCAGGTAGCCGGTGGCGTAGCGTTCGGCCTGGTCGTTGAAATGCTTCGACTCCGGATGGCCGCTCTCGCCGCCGGCGGTGACCGCGATCGCCCTCACCCGAGGCCCGAACTCCACGACGGCGACGAAGCTGTTGCCGCTGGTGCCGTACCATTTCCTCGAGCCGTGGCGCGGCGCGGCGCCGAACGAGGCGAGCGAGCCCCAGCGCGCCGAGGAGAAGCCGACCGGGAGGCTCGGGCCGGCATCGGTGAACGGATGGTCGATCGCCGGGCTGACGCGCTGGAAGCGATTGACCTCGCCCCACGGCACGTCCCAGCGGCCGAAGTCGCGGGTCAGGCGGTCGAGCGCGGCCGCCAGCGCCTCGAGCTTCACCGGTGCCGGGGCCGCCTCCATCGCGTCGTAGCTCGACAGGCCCAGCCCCCACGATCCGCCGGCCGCGCGCTTCACCATCTCGTCGCCCCAGAAATTGGCGAGCGCGTTCGGCACCGACTCGACGCCCCAGCGATAGTCCCAGCCCCGAAGGCGCGCGACCGGAGCGGCCAGGCGAGCTTTGAACGCTCCGGCAGACGCCGCGTCCCACGCCGCGACCAGGCCGGGGACGAGCCGGGCGAAGGCGGGCTGGTAGCTGTCGAAGGCGGCGGCGCGCAGGCCCTCGAGCGAGAAGCGACGGCCGCCGCCGAGCAGCATCAACGCATGCTGGCCGCGCGGATTCTCGCCATATTGCTCGACGTAGCGCGGATAGTCGGATGCCCGGAGGCTGCCCGGCCCGGCCGCGTTCCACGGCCAGTTGTTGGAGTTGAACACGAAGCCGCTCGCCGGGCTCAGCAGATGCGGGATGCGCTCGAGCGGGAGCAGGCCGTGCCAGTCGGTGGCCGGATCGCTGCCGTCGACCGGCTTTGTATAATCGAAGCGGTCGTTCCGGGCCGGGATGAACTGCGGGTGGAGGTAGGCGATCTCGCCCTTGTCGTCGGCGAACAGGGTGTTGTTCGACGAATTGGCCTGCAGCGCCGCGACCCGCAGGAACGAGGCATAATCGTGCGCCTTGGTGCGCAGGAACGACTGCTCGAGCGCCTCGATCGGCTTGTGCATCATCGCGAACGCGACCCACTTCCCACCCTCGGCGCGGACGATCGGACCATGATGGGTGCGGTAGACGGTGAAGGTGCGCGCGGCGATTCGGCCGTCGCCCGTGCGATAGGGGATAGTGACGGTGGATTTCGCCACCGGGCGCCATTCCGCGCCGTATTTGTAGACCAGCCCGGCGCCGCGATTTCCGACGACCGTCTCGAGGAACTCGTCGACGCTGTCGACCCCGCTCGACGTGTGCATCCAGCCGGCATGGGCGTTGAAGCCCTGGTAGATGAAGAACTGGCCCCAGGTGGCGGCGCCGTAGGCGTTGAGGCCCTCCCCGCTCGTCACCTGCTGCTCGGAGCGGAAGAAGAAGCTGGTGTGCGGGTTGATGAGGAGCAGCGCATGGCCGTCCTCGCTCCTCGCCGGCGCGAGGGCGATGCCGTTCGAGCCGCGCGGCTCACTATCCGCCGGCTTCGCCAGGACCAGGACCGGCCGGTCCTTGCCGTAGAAGGCCTCGAGCCCGGCGAGGTCGATCCGCTCGATGTCGCCGCCGATCGAGCCTTCGGTGAAGGAGAGCGCCATCCAGGGCTCGAACCGCCGGATCGCCCGCGGCCGAACGTCGGGATGGGTGGCGAGATAGTAATTCAACCCGTCGGCCCAGGCGTCCATCAGCTTGCGGAGCCAGGCCGGGCTGGCCCGGTAGCGGGCCTGGAGATCGGCCGGGTCCATGTAGAGCCGGGCGCGAAGATCGGCCCAGATCGCCTTCTCGCCCTCCGCTTCCGCGGTTCGGCCCAGCGCGGTCATGTAGTTGGTCTCGACCCGGTTGAAGTCGTCTTCCGCCTGCGCGTAGATCATTCCGAACACGGCGGCGGCGTCGTTCCTGCCCCGGACGTGGGCGATGCCCCAATCGTCCCGGACGATCGTCACCCGCGCCGCCTCGGCGCGCCAGCGGACCGCTTCGGACCGGGGTTGCGAGGCCGCCGGCGTCGCCAGCACGAGGAGCAGGGGAAGGAGCGCGCGCATGCGCCGCCGCTACGCCCGCCATGCCGCCGCTTCAAGTTCTGGCGCGGCGCCGGGAGTTGCGGCTAAGCTTCGCCCCGCAAAGGAAGGGAGGATTCATGGCAACGCACGCGGCGGGAGACTGGCAGCCGGGCTATCTGAAGCGGGTCGTGCTCGCCAGCCTGATCGGCACGACGATCGAATGGTACGATTTCTTCCTTTACGGCTCGGCGGCGGCGCTGATCTTCAACAAGCTGTTCTTTCCCGAGTTCGACCCTTGGGTTGGCACCCTGCTCGCCTTCGCCACCTACGCGCTGGGCTTCATCGCTCGGCCGGTGGGGGGCGTCGTCTTCGGCCATTTCGGCGACCGCATCGGCCGCAAGCGCCTGCTCATGCTCAGCCTGATCCTGATGGGGATCGCCACCACCCTGATCGGCGTGCTCCCGACCTACGCCCAGGCGGGCGTCGCCGCTCCCCTAGCCCTGATCCTGCTTCGCCTCGTCCAGGGCTTCGCCGTCGGCGGCGAATGGGGCGGCGCCGTGCTGCTCGTCGCCGAGCATGGCGACGCGGCTCGGCGCGGCTTCTGGACAAGCTGGCCTCAGGCCGGGGTGCCGGCCGGCAATTTGCTCGCCGCCGGGGTGCTCGCCATTCTCGCGGGCACGCAGAGCGAGGCCGACTTCCTGTCCTGGGGCTGGCGGATCCCGTTCCTCCTCTCGGCGGTGCTGGTGGCGATCGGCTGGTGGATCCGAAGCTCGGTCGCCGAAACCCGGGCGTTCGAGCAGGCGCTGGCCGAGCAGGCGCCGCCCAGGGTCCCGGCCGTCGATGTGATATCCGAGAAGCCGGTCGAGCTGGCGACGGGCGCCGGCCTCCGGCTGGGCGAGAATGTCTCCTACTACATCATCACCACCTTCTCGATCACCTACATGACCACCGCCGGCAAGCTCACCAAGGCCGAGGCGCTCGACACCATCCTGATCGGCGCCGCGCTCCATTTCTTCGCCATCCCGATGCTCGGCCGCCTGTCGGACCGGATCGGCCGACGGCCCGTCTACGCGATCGGCGCGCTCGGCCTCGCCGGCTTCGCCTTCCTGTTCTTCGGCCTGATCGGCAGCGGGAGCTTCGTGAAAGCCGTGGCCGGAATCGCGATCGCGTTGCTGCTCCACGGTGCGATGTACGGCCCGCAGGCGGCCTTCATCACCGAGCTGTTCCCGACCCGCTACCGCTATTCGGGCGCCTCGATCGCCTACCAGCTGACCTCGATCGTCGCCGGATCGCTGGCGCCGATCATCGCCACCTTGCTCTACGGCCTCCACAAGGACCCGCTGCCGGTCTCGCTCTATGTCGGCGCCTGCTGCCTGGTGAGCGGCCTCACCGCCCTCCTCGCCCGCGAGACCCGCGGCATCGACCTCGCCGCTATCCGCTAGGGACCTTCCGCCGTCGCCGATGCGTTAGCATCGGAGCCGCTTAACCCCGTATTAGCTTGCAACTGATAAGCACGCTTATTATATGCCTGTCATGGACACCAATTTCGCCTTCGAGGTCAACGAGACGGCGCAGGCGCTGCGCCGCGCCTTCGAGCGGCGCGCGGCCGAGCACGGCGTGACCCGCGCGCAGTGGCGCGTCCTCTCGCGTCTCAAGCGCCGCGACGGCCAGCGCCAGGTCGAGCTGGCCGAGGCGCTCGACGTCGAGCCGATCACGCTCTGCCGGATGATCGACCGGCTGGCGGAAGCGGGCCTGGTCGAGCGCCGCCCCGACGACGAGGACCGCCGCGCCTGGCGGATCCATCTCACCGCCCGCTCCGGCCCGATCGTCGAAGAGCTTCGGGTGATCGCGGAACAATTTCTCGACGACGCCCTTGGCGGGGTGTCGGCGGCCGAGCAGGCGCAGGTCCGGCAGATCCTGGCGCGGGTGCGGGCGAACCTCGCCCCCGCCGCCGAAGCCCAGCGGAGAGCATCATGAAGGAAGGCGCCATCACGGCCGCCGAAGCGAAGCCGGCCGAAGCGCCGGACGCGGTCGAGACGGTCGAAGTCGCGTCGCCCAGGAAGAAGCGCCTGCGGGTCATCCTGATGCTCGCCGTGCCGCTGATCCTGCTCGCGGTGGGCGCCTATTTCTACCTGACCTCGGGACGCTACGTCTCGACCGACAACGCCTATGTCCAGCAGGACAAGGTCTCGGTCTCGGCGCTGGTCACAGGACCGATCGTCGAGGTCGCGGTCAAGGAGAACCAGCGGGTCAAGGCCGGCGATCTCCTGTTCAGGATCGATCCCTCGCCCTATCGGATCGCGCTCGAGCAGGCCGAGGCCCAGATCGCCTCCGCCCAGGTCTCGGTGAGCAAGCTCCAGGCCGAGAATGCCGGCACCGGCGCCGACATCCTCGCCGCCCAGGACAACCTGTCCATCTCCCAGCGCAATTTCGAGCGCTACGCCGAGCTTCTGCGCCGTGGCTTCACGACGCGCGTGCTGTACGACCAGGCGCTGCACGGCGTCCAGGAAGCCAAGCAGCGGCTCGCCAATGCGCGCAACCAGGCGCAGGTCAGCGCCGCCCAGCTGCGCTCCGGGCCGGAGAGCGCCCAGCCGGTGATCGCCGCCGCCATCGCCGCGCGCGACAAGGCGTTACTCGATCTGAAGCGCACCGAAGTACGCGCTCCGGTCGACGGCTATGCCAGCCAGACCGAGCGGCTGCAGCTCGGCAACATGGCGGTGCAGGGGCTCGGCATGGTGACCGTGGTGCGCAGCGGCGACACCTGGGTCGAAGCCAATTTCAAGGAAACGGACCTTAAGAACATGGCGCCCGGCCAGGCGGCCGATATCAAGGTCGACGCTTATTCCGGCAAATTGTGCGGCCATGTCGCCTCGATCGGGCGCGGCACCGGCTCGGAATTCTCGCTGCTCCCCGCCCAGAACGCCAACGGCAATTGGGTGAAGGTGACCCAGCGCGTGCCGGTTCGGATCGCGATCGACTGCCAGCCGGCGCGGCAGTTGCTCGCCGGGCTCTCGGTCGACGTGACGGTCGACACGAAGGAGCGGCCGCTCGGAGTCCAGCCGGCGCCGGCCCCGCAACCGCAGCGGGCCGCAGCCCGCTAAGGCGATGGCCACCGCCGCGGCGCAGCCGCACCACGTCCCGACTCTGAAGCTCGACGCGCTCGAGCACGGCATCCTCACCGTCGCCATCATGATGGCGGTGCTCCTCCAGGTGCTCGACACGACGATCGCCAACGTTGCGCTGCCGCACATGCGCGCCTCGATGTCGGCCACCCAGGAGACGATCAACTGGGTGCTGACCAGCTATATCGTCGCCTCCGCGATCGCCATCCCGATCACCGGCTGGCTCGCCGACCGGGTCGGGCGGCGGCGGCTGTTCATCTGGTCGGTGATCGCCTTCACAATCGCCTCGGTGATGTGCGCGATGGCGCAGAACCTGCCGGAGATGGTCGTCTTCCGTGCCCTCCAGGGCGTGTCCGGCGCCTTCCTCGTCCCGATCGCCCAGGCGGTGATGTTCGACATCAACCCGCCCTCGAAGCACGCCCGCGCGATGGCGATGTTCGGCATGGGCGTGATGATCGGCCCGATCCTCGGCCCCGTGCTCGGCGGCTGGCTGACCGAGAATTACAGCTGGCGCTGGGTGTTCCTGGTCAACCTTCCGGTCGGCGTGCTGTGCACGCTGCTGCTGCTGCGCTTCATGCCGTCGAGCGAGGTGAAGAAGCGCGAGTTCGACCTGTTCGGCTTCGGCCTCCTCGCCATGGCGCTGGGCTCGTTCCAGATCATGCTCGACCGGGGCGCCGACCAGGACTGGTTCCAGAGCTGGGAGATCTGCATCGAGGCGGCCCTTGCCGGCGCCGGCGCCTGGATGTTCGTCGTCCAGCTCGCGACGGGGCGCAACCCGCTGTTCGACCCGAAGATGTTCGCCGACCGCAATTTCGGCTTCGCCTTGTTCTTCATGGTGGTGACCGGCGTCCTGCTGCTCGCCGGCCTCGCCCTTCTGCCGCCGCTGCTCCAGCAGCTCTATGGCTATTCGGTGCTCGATTCGGGCTTCCTGACCGCCCCGCGCGGCGTCGGCACCCTCATCTCGATGATGCTGGCCGGACGCCTGACCGGCAAGGTCGACGCGCGCCTGCTGATCTTCAGCGGAATCGGCTGCCTGGCGCTCTCGCTCTACCAGATGTCCGGCTTCACCCTGGTGATGGGCTCGCGGCAGATCATCGTCAGCGGAGTCGTCCAGGGCCTCGGCCTCGGCTTCATCTTCGTGCCTCTGCAGGCGCTCGCCTTCGCCTCGCTTCCGGCCAGCTACCGCACCACCGGCGCCTCGCTGCTCAACCTCGCCCGCAACATCGGCGGCTCGGTCGGAATCTCGGTGGTCACCTTCCTCCTCGCCCGCAACGTGCAG
The DNA here is from genome assembly GCA_034668685.1 of Sphingomonadales bacterium. Lineage (GTDB taxonomy): Bacteria > Pseudomonadota > Alphaproteobacteria > Sphingomonadales > Sphingomonadaceae > Allosphingosinicella. Next base: position 44,603 of record JAXDPA010000051.1, read on the forward strand.
GTCAGCCACGCCGACATGGCGCAGCACATCACGCCCGCCATCATCCCGGGCCTGATGCCGCCCGGCGGCGGCGGCGACACGATGGCGATGCTCGGCGCGGGCGGCCAGGCGGCGCTTCAGATGGTCGACCTCGAGATCAACCGGCAGGCGCTGATGATCGCCTATATCGACGATTTCCGGCTGATGATGTGGGTCTGCCTCGGCGCCATGCCGCTGGTCTGGCTGCTCCGACCGGCGAAGCGCGGCGGCGCGGCGCCCCCGGTGATGGCGGACTGATCAGCCGGGCAGCGGCGTCCGCTCGATCAGCGGACGCTGGCGTTCGTCCCTGCGCTTGCCCTTGTGGCGCTCCGGGAGCGGCGGAAGCTCGGCGCGGGTCAGGCGGCCATCATGATTGGCGTCGAGCAGCAGGAAGCGCTGGCCGGCGGCGTGCGCGAACTCGGCGCGCGACACTCCGCGGTTGAGGTCAGCGTCGGCCGAGATGACCGGCTCGGGGATGTTGAGCCAGGAGAAGCGCCCGGCGCCCTCCAGCCCCTCGTCATATTCGCCGGCGCCCTCGAAGCGGCGCTCGCCGCCCCCTCGCCGGCCGCCGCCATGGCCGCCGCCCCAGCCTCCGCGGCCACCGCCGCCCCAGCCGCCGCGCCGGCCGCCGAAGCCGCCGCCGCGCATCTGCAGGCCGAGCTGGACCTCGGGGGCCACCTCATTCTCATAATGCGCGATCTCCTCGGGCCCGAGCTCGCCGTCATGATCCAGGTCGAGCGCCGCGAAGAAGCGCGCCGCGTCCGCCTGCATCTCGGCGAGGGTGAGCACACCGTCATGGTCGGAGTCGGCGCCGGCGAACCAGGCGCCGGCGACGTCGGCGCCCGGGTCCGGGGCGCGGAACGGCTCGCCCATCGGGCTCAGGAAGACGCTGCCGCGGCCGTGCCCCGGCGCTTTCGGCGGCGGGCCGGGAGGCTGGGCGAGGGCGGCGGCGGGGGCCAGGGCGAGGGCCGCGAACAGGATGTGACGCATGGTGCTCCTTCTGCCCTCGCGCGCCAGCGAACGCCAGAGCGGCTGAACCCAAAGTGAAGCCGGGCCTTGGCGGGACGGTGCGGAAGCGGGCATGATGGCAAACGAAGCCGCCGGGAGACGAGGATGAGCGAAGCGCCGAACGATCCCGGCCCGACCCGCGAAGGCAAGGCACACCTCACCCAGCTGCGGCTCCTCGTCGTGGTCCTGACCCTGGTCGGGCTGTGGATGGCGAGAAGCTTCTTGCTGCAGCTGGCCTGGGCGGCGACGATGGCCGTGGCGCTCTGGCCGCTTTACTGCCGGGTGGCCCGCGCCGGGCGGAAGGGGCGACTGCGGATCGCCGCTCCGCTCGGCTTCACTCTCGCCACCGGCCTGGTGCTGATGGTGCCGCTGATCGTCGTCGCGGTCGAGGCGGCGCGCGACAGCCAGGCGGCGATCGACTGGCTCGCTTTGGCCCAGAAGCAGGGCGTGCCGGTGCCGCACTGGCTGCCGGGCTTCCCGCTGGTCGGGGCGCGCGCCGCCGCCTGGTGGCGATCCAACCTCGCCGATCCGCGCGGCGCCGGAGGATTGCTCGGCCAGGTCGACGCCGGAGCGCTCGCCCGCTTCACCGGAGCGCTCGCCGCCCAGATCGCCGCCCGCTCGATGTTCTTCCTCGTCACGCTGCTGGCCCTGTTCCTGATGCTCCGCGACGGCGAGCGGCTCGCCGAAAGTGCCGTCACCACGGCGCGGCGCTTCTACGGCGAGTTCGGCGAGCGCTTCGTCGTCCGCCTGACCGAAGCGGTGCGCGGCGCGGTCAACGGCACCGTCTTCGTCGCGATCGGCGAGGGCACTTTGATCGGCGTCTCCTACGCGATCGCCGCGGTGCCTCGCCCCGTGTTGTTCGCCCTCGTCACCATCGCCTTCGCGATGCTCCCGTTCGGCGCCTGGTTCGCCTTCTCGGCGGCCTCGCTGGTGCTCGTCGTCCAGGGCCACCTGGTCGCCGCCGCCTTGGTGTTCGCGTTCGGCGCGGCGGTGATGCTGATCGGCGACAATTTCGTCCAGCCGGCCCTGATCGGCGACTCGGTGCGCCTCCCCTTCCTGTGGGCGTTCGTCGCGACCTTCGGAGGCCTCGAGACGTTCGGCCTCGTCGGCTTGTTCGTCGGGCCGGCCTTGATGGCGGTGCTGCTGCTCGTCTGGGAGGAATGGCTGGCCGGCGACGACGCCCCGCCCAAGCCGCGCCGGAGGAAGGGAGCGTTACGCCGCCGCGCGGGTTGAGCCGTCACGGAGGAGTGAAACATGAGCAAGGTGGCTACCAGGCGGCTCGGCCGCGACGGGCCGGAAGTGTCGGCGATCGGCCTCGGCTGCATGGGCATGTCGGAATTCTACGGCGCCGGCGACGAGGCGGAATCGATCGCCACCATCCATCGGGCGCTCGACGAGGGGATCACCTTCCTCGACACCGCCGACATGTACGGAGTCGGCCGCAACGAGGAGCTGGTCGGCCGGGCCATAGCCGGGCGGCGGGACGAGGTGTTCCTCGCCACCAAGTTCGGCAACATGCGCGGCGCCGACGGCGGGTTCCTGGGCGTGTGCGGCCGGCCGGATTATGTCCGCTCGGCCTGCGAGGCGAGCCTGAAGCGATTGGGCGTCGAGACGATCGACCTCTACTACCAGCACCGGGTCGATCCGAACGTCCCGATCGAGGAGACGGTCGGGGCGATGGCCGGGCTGGTGAAGGAGGGCAAGGTGCGCTTCCTCGGCCTCTCCGAAGCGGCTCCCGCGACGATCCGCCGCGCCCACGCCATCCATCCGATCGCCGCCCTCCAGACCGAATATTCGCTGTGGAGCCGCGACGCCGAGGCCGAGGTGCTTCCAACGGTGCGCGTGCTCGGCATCGGCTATGTCGCCTACTCGCCGCTCGGCCGCGGCTTCCTCACCGGCCAGATCAGGCGCCCCGAGGATTTCCCCGACGACGATTTCCGCCGCTTCCACCCGCGCTTCACCGGCGAGAATTTCGAGAAGAACATCGCGCTGGTCCGTGAGATCGAGGCGATGGCCGCCGAGAAAGGCGTCACCGCGGCCCAGCTCGCTCTGGCCTGGGTGCTCGCCCAGGGCGACGACATCGTGCCGATCCCCGGCACCAAGCGGCGCCAATGGCTCGACCAGAATATCGCCGCGCTGGACATCATGCTGTCGCGCGACGAGCTCGACCGCCTCGACTCGATCCTCCCGCCCGGCGCCGCCGCCGGCCCCCGCTATCACGAACGCGGCATGGCAACGCTCAATCTGTGACCCGGTCCTCCCTGTCGGCGGAGCCGATGGGGAGGGGGACCGCGCGAAGCGCGGTGGAGGGGCCTGCTGAGTCAGAATAGCCCCTCCACCAGGCTTCGCCTGGTCCCCCTCCCCATGCGCTTCGCGCACAGGGAGGACTAGGAAGAGGGCTTGCGCGCGATCAGCTCGGCGACCAGCGGCGTGATCATCCGGGTGCCGGGCGGCACCCGGTCGAGCGCCTCCGCGAAGCGGGCGGCTTCCTCGGCGGTCGCGTAGCCGAGCTGCTCGAGGCGCCGCGCGTTGACCGCCATGAAGGCCGCCGGCCAGCGCCAGCTGAAGTCGGCGGGCCCGACGATCTCGATCAGCGGCCGCGCCTCGGTCAGCTCCAGCCCGGCTTCGGCGAGAAAGGCCGGGAGCCGGAGCGCGATATCGGGCTCGCCGCCGCTGTCGCGCCAGCTCTGCATGACCAGGGTTCGGAAGCGCTCGACGTCCGGATCGGGCGGCATCGTCCGCCAGGCGCCGTAATCGGCATATTCGTGGAAGATCGCCACGCCGCCCGGCTTCAGGGCGGCGGCGACGTGGCGGACGGTGCGCGCCGGATCGGCGACGAACGACAGCACCCACCGGCACCAGGCCGCGTCGGCAATCCCCTCGCCGAAACCGGTCTCGCAAACGTCCTGCTCGCGTACCTCCAGATTGCCGAGGTGGAGCCGCGCCGCCCGCGCGCGGGCCGCGGCGGCGAAGCGGTCCGAGCGCTCCAGCGCCGTCACCCGTCCCTCCGGCCCGACGATCTCGGCGAGGTCGGTCGCCGCGAAGCCGGGGCCCGCGCCGACGTCGATCACGCTCATGCCGGGTCCGATCCCGGCGCGCGCCCACCCGTCGAGCATTCGCGCCCGCCACACCCGGTGCTGGAGGCCCAGCCGGGCGATCTCCTCCGCCTCGGTGCCGAGGACGTAATCCGTATCGCTCATGCCGCTCCTGTGGCCGAGGCCCGCGCGCCCGTCACTCCGCGGCTTGCGGCCGAAGCTCAGCGCAGCCAGCGGATCATGCGGGGAAAGAGCGACTCCTCGGTCATCCCCCAGCAGGCGAGCAGGGGCACGCCGAACCAGCGGCGGCTCGCGAACGCCTCGATGATCGTCGCGCTTCCGCCGCGATAGCCGTCGGCGTGGAACACCAAAGCCGGATCGAGCGCCAGCTCGGCCGCCGCCGCCCAGGACCAGGCGATCGCCGCCATCTCCTCGCCCGGATCGTCGGACACCTCGCAAAGCACGGGCCGGCGAGCCGGCTCGGTGACCGCGATGTGGCCCGCCTCGTGGAGCAGGTCGCCGGGATAGAGGAGGCGCTCCGGGTCGGCGACGATTCCGCCGTCGCGGACCGTCAGCCCCGGCAGCAGCCCGTCGCCGGCCGGCTCCAGCTTCAGCGGGATTCCGATGCGGGCGAGGAAACCGGCGATCCTCTCCGCCCCCTGGTGGTCCGCAGTCGCCATCGGCCCAGCCTAGCGGCGGGACGTGCCGCTTGACAGTCCGCCGTTTTGGGCAGATATTTCTGTCATGACAGAAATTACAGTCGAGCCGCGCCTTCCTGCCGCCGTCGAGCATTTCGTGCTGCGCTGGGGCGACATGGGCGGCCAGTGGGGAGTCAACCGGTCGGTTGCCCAGATCCACGCGCTTCTCTACCTCTCCGACCGGCCGCTGACCGCGGAGGAGATCGCCGAGACGCTCGGCATGGCGCGCTCCAACGTCTCGAACAGCCTCAAGGAGCTGGCCGGCTGGAAGCTGGTCCGGCGCGCGCCCGTCTTCGGCGACCGGCGCGACCATTTCGAGGCCGAGACCGACCTGTGGGAGATGGTGACCCGGATCGCGCAAGGCCGCAAGGAACGTGAGATCGACCCCGCCGCCGCGGCGCTTCGCGCCTGCCGGGCCGAGGCCGAGGGCGACCCCCGCGTGAGCGCCGCCGCCAAGAAGAGGCTCGCGGAGATGGAGGCGTTCGTCGCGACGCTCAGCCGCTGGTACGACCAGATGCTCGACGTGCCCGCCCCCAAGCTGATGGCGCTGATCCGGATGGGCTCGAAGGTGGCGAGCCTGGTCGGCCTCGGCCGCAAGGGAGCGAAACGGCCGGCCGACGGCTGAATCCGCTCGAAGGGAGGTTCGCGATGGAGAGGGCCGGCGCCGAAGTGATCGCCTTCCCGCGCCGCGGCCGCGCCGCCGTTCCGCCGCCGCCCGCCGAAATCGGCGACCTGCGCTTCCGGGCCCTGGCGGGGGAGGAAGCCTGGGCCAGCCTTCCCGAGGCGGTGCGCGAACGCTTCGGCCGGCATATCGGCGCCGGGGCTTCGATCCTCTACGCCGGCGAGGTGATCGAGTGCCGGATGAGCCGCTGCGGGCGCGTTCTGGCCCAACTCTGCCGGGTCATCGGAGCCCCTCTGCCCTTGTCACGCGACGCGTTCGTCCCGGCCGTGGTCGGCGTCACCGAGGATCCGGCGAGCGGGGGCCAGTTCTGGACGCGCCTCTACGGCCGACGCCGCGGCTTCCCGCAGGTGATCCGGAGCGCCAAGCGCTTCGCCGGGCCCACGGGACTGGAGGAATATATCGGCCGCGGAATCGGGATCGCCTTGCGGCTTGAGGTGACGGAGGGCGCGCTCCACTTCCTCAGCGACCATTATTTCCTGAACGCCCTGGGTCTGCGCCTTCGCCTGCCGCGCTGGCTGTCGCCGGGCCGGATGCGGGTCAGCCATATCGACTGCGCGCACGGCAGCTTCGCCTTCGTGCTGCGGCTCGACCATCCTCTGCTCGGCGAGTTGGTCTGCCAGACCGCGATGTTCGAGGAGCGGAGCGGGCCGGAAGAGTGAGCCTGATCCTCGTCATCGGCGGCTATGGCGGCTTCGGCGCGCGCCTCTGCCGCCGGCTCGCGGCGGACGGACATTCGCTGATCGTCGCCGGGCGAAGCGCCGGCAGGGCGGCCCGTTTCGCAGCGACTCTTCCCGATGCGACGCCGCTGGCCCTCGACCGCTCGAAGGATATCGGTCCGGTGCTCGAGAGCGAGGGCCCCGATCTCGTCGTCGACGCCGCGGGCCCGTTCCAAGGCAATGATTATCGGGTGCCGCGCGCCTGCGTGGCTGCTCGAATCCCCTATCTCGACCTCGCCGACGCCCGCGACTTCGTCTGCGGCATCGGTGCGCTCGACGCCGAGGCGCGGACGGCAGGCGTCGCCGTCCTCTCCGGTGCTTCCACCTCTCCGGCGCTGACCGGCGCGATCGCGCGGCGGCTGGCCGACGGGCTGGATCGCGCCGACAGCGTCGAGATCGCGCTCAGCGCCGCCAACCGCGCCGCGGGCGGCGACGCGGTGCTGGCAGCGGCCTTGAGCTATGCCGGCCGGCCGGTGCGGCTGTGGCGCGGCCGGCGCTGGACCGGAGCTGTCGGCTGGCAGGAGATGAAGCGCGCGGATTTCGCCTTCGCCGACGGGCGGGGCGGGCTCTTCGGCCGCTTCGTCGCTTTGGCGGATCTTGCGGACCTCGAGCTTCTCCCCGCTCTCCTGCCGGGCCGCCCCACCGTGACCTTCCGCGCGGGCACCGAGCTCGGCTTCCAGATGCTCGCTCTGTGGCTGCTCAGCTGGCCGGTGCGCTGGCGCTGGGTGAAGTCGCTCGCCGGAGCGAGCCGCGCGATCGTCGCGCTCTACCGCTTGACCGGGCGGATCGGCGGCAAGCGCTCGGCAATGCGCGTGACCCTGGCCGGCCGGCGCGGCGACGCGGCGGTCGAGCGGCGCTGGACCGTCGTGGCGGAACAGGGCGAGGGGCTGGAGATTCCGACCCTCGCCGCCGAGCTGCTCGCCGACGACATCCTCTCCGGCCGAATCCCGCCCGGCGCCGGCTCGCCCGAAACGCTGCTGCCGCTCGACCGGTTCGAGGCCTTGTTCGCCCGCCTGCCGGTGCGCACCGAGATCGTCGAGCGGCCGCTGCCGCCGCCGCTCTACGCTCGGGCGATGGGCGAGGGCTGGGCGGCGCTTCCACCCGTCGTCCGCCGCCTCCACGACCTCAGCCGCGACGGCGGCGCGGCGGGCGAAGGCACGGTGAGCCGCGGCCGGGGCCTTCTCGCGCGCGCCATCGCCGCGGCGATGCGCTTTCCCAAATCCGGCACCTGGCCGCTCCACGTCGCCTTCGCGGAAGCGGACGGCGTCGAGCGCTGGACCCGCGACTTCGGCGGCCACATCTTCTCCAGCGAGCTCAGCCAGTCCGATGGCGGAGTCACCGAGCGCTTCGGCGCGCTGCGATTCGACTTCGACCTGCCCTCCGGCCCGCACGGCCTCCACATGCGCCTTCGCCGCTGGAGCCTCTTTCGGCTGCCGATGCCGCTTGTCCTGGCCCCGTGCATCGCCGCGCGCGAATGCGAGCAGGACGGCCGTTTCTGCTTCGAGGTCGCGGTCGCGCTCCCGCTGATTGGGCCGGTCGTCGCTTATTCGGGCTGGCTGGAGCCGCTGTGAGCGATCAGCCGCCGCTCGGCGCGATTCTCTGCGCAGGCACGGCGGCCGCCTTCGCCGCGGTCACGCCCATGGCGCTGCTGCTCGGCCTGGCGACGATGAACCTCTGGGTATTCCTGTCCGCTTATATGCTCGGCGTGCCCATCGCGCTGGTGCCGTCCTGGATGCTCGGCCTGCCCGCTTATTTCGTGCTCCGCGAGCGCTCGGCGCTGACCTGGGCGTGGGCGGCTTCGGGCGGCTTCGTCGTCGGCGGCCTGCCGGCGGGCCTGCTCTCGCTGGCGCTCAGCAGGGACCCGCTGGTCGGGCTCGGCCTGCTCCTCTGGGTCGGGCTCCTCGGCGCGTGCGGCGGCCTCGCCTTCCGAGCCTACCTTGGCTTCCTCGAATGAAGCGGGAGTGAGCCGTCCCTAAGCGCCGAGCGGATCGGGGCCGAGAATCGAGCGCGCCTTGGTCACCCATTGCTGGCGCTCGGCGAGGCCGATCACGCCGCCGTTGACCAGCTTGGTCAGCTTGGCGAAGTCGCCGGTGTCACAGACCGGGTTGGCCTTCTTCCACTTCCAGAAGCCCAAAGCGACGCGCAGCGCGTCGGCCGGGGCGGAGGCCCGGTCCGGCGCGGCGATGAGGTCGATACCGGCGGCCTTGCCGACATTCTCGTAGCCGTCGCGGCCGGTTAGCTGGATGAGGCCCCGCCCGCGGAAGCGGAAGCCGTCGCCGGAGGCTTCCGCCCCGTTGCCCATGCGGTTGGCGTAGACGTTGTTGGCGAGCGCCTGCGGGTTGCGCTCGAGCTTCTTGGCGAGCGCGTTGGGCTGCGGCGGCTTGGCCTTGGGATTGACCGCGAACCGGTTCGGCCAGACCGCCGCCATCCGCGGCGCCGAATAATTGAGATTCTCCTCCATCGTCGCGCCGCCGCCCGATTCATGGCCGATCTGAGCCAGGAAGAAGAAAATCCGGTCCGCCTTCTCGGCGAGCCCGAACTCCCTGAACAATGGCTCCGCCTGCTCGGCCATCGCCGAGACCATCGCATCCGGGCTCTTCGGAAACAGCGCCTTGAGCTTGTCCTTGGTGATCATCCTCGCCCCCCGAGTCGTGACGCCTCAAGGAAACGACGCGGCCGATCTAAAGTCAAACCGCCTTCGGGACAAAGAAAAGGCGGCCCGCAAGCCGGACCGCCTCTTCGTTTCGTTCGAGTGACCTTGCGCTTAGCGCTTCGAGAACTGGAAGCTGCGGCGGGCCTTGGCCTTGCCGTACTTCTTGCGCTCGACGACGCGCGGATCGCGGGTCAGGAAGCCCTCGCGCTTGACCGCCGTGCGGAGCGCCGGCTCGTAGCGGGTCAGCGCGGTCGAGATTCCGTGCCGCACCGCGCCGGCCTGGCCGGAGAGGCCGCCGCCCTTCACGGTCGCGACCACGTCATACTGGCCGCGCCGCTCGGTGACGTCGAACACCTGGTTGATGATCAGGCGAAGCGTCGGGCGGGCGAAATAGATCGCCTGGTCGCGGCCGTTGACGATGATCTGGCCGGTGCCGGGCTTCAGCCACACCCGGGCGACCGCGTCCTTGCGGCGGCCGGTGGCGTAGGCGCGGCCCTGCTTGTCGAGCTGCTGCTCGCGAAGCACGGCCTGGATCTGCGGGCCCTGGGTGGAGGCACCATGGTCCTCGGAGCCGGGGATCGGCTCGACGGCCGGAGCCGGGGCCTCGGCGGCGGTTTCGGGCCCGGGGGGCGGAGCGGCCGCGGCCGCGCCGGTCAGCTGGCCGAGGTCGGCGAGCGATTGGCGATTGTCGGTCATTTACGCACCCACCTTGTTCTTGCGGTTCATGCCCGCGACGTCGAGAGGCTGAGGATTCTGGCCGCCGTGCGGATGCTCGGTGCCGGAGTAGAGGTGAAGGGCGCGCATCTGGTCGCGGCCCAGCGGCCCGCGCGGGATCATCCGCTCCACCGCTTTCTCCAGCACGCGCTCGGGGAAGCGGCCCTCCAGCACCTTGCCCGCCGTCACGCCCTTGATTCCGCCGGCATAGCCGGTGTGGCGATAATAGATCTTGTCGGCGAGCTTCTTGCCGGTGAACCTGACCTTGTCGGCGTTGACGATGACGACATGGTCGCCGCAATCGACGTGCGGGGTGAAGCTCGGCTTGTGCTTGCCGCGCAATATGTTGGCGACGATCGAGGCGAGCCGCCCGACCACCAGCCCGTCGGCATCGATCAGATGCCATTTCTTCTCCACCTCGGCCGGCTTCACCGACTTGGTGGTCTTCATCAGCGCCTTCATGGCCGCGACCTTTCAAAACGAGCTGCGCCGCCCTGCTCAGAGGGCCGCGCTCGGCCGGGCAAATGGCAGCCGACCCTTCAGAAGTCAAGCAAAAGCGGGCGTTTGCCGAGCGGTATCATTTTACCTCTCGACCAGTCCGAGCGTCACCAGCCGTATCGCCTTCGGGCTTCCAGCCTCGGTTTCGACGATGATCCGCTCGTGGTAGCGGCGAATGAGGCCGCTTTCGCGCAGGGCCTCCTGCTCGATCGTTCGGCTGATCCGGAGGCGCTCCGGAATGCCGGCTCCGGCCGGCGCGAGCTTCGCGATGTCCGCCATCACCGCCTGCGTCCCCGCCTCGTCGAAGCGAGCCACCGAGTCCACCCTCACCCGCGCGGCCGTCGCCTCGGAGAGGGTGATCTCCCAGCGCTGCTTCAGCTTCGCCTGCACGCCTGGCAGCGGCAACTGGGCCTCCACCGGCTCCGGCTGGACCGTCTCGCCCACCGCCATGTCGAGCCCGGCGAGGGCCGTGATCGGCCCCACGCGCCGCGCGAAGATCGCCACCCGCTCCGCCTGCGGAAGGGCGTGCATCGAGCGGAAGATGCGGCGCATCAACCCCACATCGTCTTTCCGCGCCCCCGGCCGCCTGGCGAGCCGGGTGACGATCTCCTCGACGCTGCGCCAATATTGCTCCTCATTCTCGACGCCGACCAAAGTCCCGTCGCGATCCAGGCGGAAGGTCAATGGGCGCACGAGCAGTTGCATCTCGGGCGTGGCGGCGAGGCCCAGGGGCATGCCGAACAGCGTCGTGCGCGTCTCCATCAGGTAGAAGTCGCCCGCGCGGGTGAAACGGATCGTCACCTCGCCGTCGACATTCGCGCCATGCTCCCCGGCTCGTCCCGTCTCGCTCCAGTAATAGACGAGCGGGCGGTCGAGCGGCGGCGCGAAGGGGAGCCGCACGCGCGTGCCCAGCGGCAGCTTGGGGATCTCGGGGCCGTGCGGCGGCGGGGCGACGGTGAAGCTGGGCAGCGCGCCATGGGCGGGGGGCGGCGCCGGCGGCGCGGTCATGACCGGCGCCTGCGTCGGCGCCTGCGCGAGCGCCGCGCACCCGAGCGCCAGGCCCACCGCCGCCGCGCCCGGCACCGCCTTCAGCAAATGAGCCCCCACGGCGCTCCCCCTCGAGCGACGCCCTTTAGGCAAAACGGCGGGCGGCCGCCATTCCCTATCGCTGCCCCGGCGCCGCCGCCTCGTCCTCGACCCACCGGGCATAAGCGGGCAGAGCCCTCTCGATCGGCCAGACGACCGCCGCGGGGACGTCGTAGCTGTGGAGCTCGGCAAGGCGCGCGATCAGCGCCTCTGCCTGATCGGCTCGCGTCTTGAACAGGGCGGCGACCTCCGTCCCGTCCCTCACGCCGCCCTCCCACCGGTAAACCGACCGGACCGGCCCGAGGATGTTGGCGCAGGCGGCGAGCCGCTCCTCGACCAGGGTGCGGGCGATCCGCGCCGCTTCCTCGGCGTCGGCGAAGGTCGCGTAGACGGAGACGATCCCGGTCACGCGCCTCGCTCTCCCAGCCGGTGCGCGGTCGCCAGGATCGTGCCGAGGAGGAGGACCGCCATCCCCTGGTGCGCGGCGGCGATGGGTATGCGCACGCCCGACAGCAAGGTGGCGATGCCGAGCGAGATCTGGAGCGCCACCGCCACCGCCACGGCGATCGCATGGCCGCGCCGGCCGCGGGTCCAGGCGGCGGCGGCGAGCGTCGCGACGGCCAGCGCGACGGCCCAGGCCAGCCAGCGGTGGACGAACTGCACGAGAATCGGGTTGTCCACCAGGTTGGCGAGCCACGGCCGCATCATCGGTGCGGCCGAGGGATACCATTCCTCGCCCATCTTGGGCCAGCTGTTGTAGGCGAAGCCCGCGTCGAGCCCCGCGACATAGGCGCCGTACATCAATTGCAGCGCCAGCGCCGAGAGCGCCCAGATGCCGACGGTCGGCATCCGCGCCGGCCGCGCCGCCGGGTCGGCTGCAAGCGCCTTGAGGTCGAGCGCCACCCACAGGCAGGCCGAGAAGATGGCGAGCGCGGTCAGCAGGTGGATGGCGAGGCGGATATGGCTGACCTCGGGCCGGTCGACCAGGCCCGAAGCGACCATCCACCAGCCGATCGCGCCCTGCAGGGCGCCCAAAGCGAGGATGGCGCCGAGCTTCCAGCCATAGCCCCTGGGGATCGCCCGCTTCCACGCGAACCAGAGGAGCGGAACGGCGAAGACGAGCCCGATCGCACGGCCGAGCAGGCGGTGGAGATATTCCCAGAAGAAGATCGCCTTGAACTCGGCGAGGCTCATTCCGCTGTTGACGAGGTGATATTGCGGGCTGTCGCGATAGGCGGCGAACTCCGTTTGCCACTGGAGGTCGTTCAGCGGCGGGAGAACACCTGCGATCGGCTCCCATTTGACGATCGAAAGGCCCGATTCGGTCAGACGCGTAATCCCGCCGACCACGACCATCGCCAGGACGAGGGTGGCGACGAGGAGCAGCCAGCGCGAGAGAGCGAGCGGCCGCGGCCGCGCATCGGGGCTGGGAAGTGCGGCGCTCGCCATGGTGCCGGCGATATGGCCGGAGCGGCGGCGATCGGCAAGGCGGCGGCGGCGGTCCGAACCATGAGAAACTTTTCATGGAATGTGATGTTGTATCTTTACGGATGTGACATTATAGCAGCGGCACGTGTTCGATATGGGCCAGGGAATGTTCGCAGGCGCGCATGAGAGAGGATTGTTCGACCGGCTGGCCATCGGCCTGTCCGGCCTGTGCCTCATCCACTGCGTCGCCAGCGCAATCTTCGTCGCTCTGCTGGCGACGGCGGGCGGCTTCCTGCTCAACCCGGCGATCCACGAGGTCGGCCTCACCTTCGCCATCGGCCTCGGCATCGCTGCGCTAGGCCGTGGAATCCTCGTCCACGGCTTCATGATGCCGCCGGCGATCGGCGGTCTCGGCCTCGGCGTGATGGCGGGCTCGCTGTCGCTGCCGGAGGGCGGGGCAGGGACGCTCTACACGATCCTCGGAGTCGCGATCCTCGGCCTCGGTCACGACCTCAACCGCCGCGCCGTCATCTGAGGAAAGAAGGCGGAAGCGGCGTCAGCCGCCCCCGCCCCCCCGGTTCGCGTACCGCCGCCCTGCTAGCAGCGAGGCGTTGCGGAAAGGTTGAGGCTCAGACCGGCTCCTGCGGCGCCGCACCCGCCATGCCCAGCCGCCGATGGTGCCAGGCGAAGACGGCGAAGGCGCCGCGATGGGGGCGCAGGGCTTCGGCCAGCTCCCGGATCTGCTTCTCGCTCGGCCGGCCCTCCAGGCCGAAGATGTTTCCGGTCTCGATCTGAACGGCGAGGTCGCCGGCCGGCCAGACATCGCGCCGGCCTTCGGCGAACAGCAGGTAGATCTCCGCCGTCCATCGCCCGATCCCCTTGACCCGAACGAGCTGGGCGATCGCCGCCTCGTCATCGTCGGCCAAGGCGTCGAAGTCGAGGCGGCCCGACAGGACCTCGTCCGCGAGGCTGCGCGCGTAGCCCGCTTTCTGCCGCGACAGGCCGGCCGCGCGCAGAGCCTCGTCGCTGGCGGCGAGCAGGGCCTCCGGCGAGGGCGGATCGCCGACCAGGGCGGTCAGCTTGCTCCACATCGACGCCGCCGCCTTGATCGAGACCTGCTGGCCGACGATCGCTCGGAGCAGGGTGACGTAGCCGCGGCCGCTGATCCGAGGCTCGGGATAGCCGGCGCGGGCGAGTGCTGCGGCGATCGCCGGCTCCCGCCCGGCCAAGGTGTCGAGCGAGGCCTTGAGATCCTCGGCGCTGATTCCCACTCGCTTGCCTCCGCTTGAATTCCGTCCCCGCGCCTAGCATAGGTCCGCGCCGCGGCACCTCCCGAAATCGGCGGCATCAAGAAGCGCATGGCAAAGCTCACCATCATCGGCCGCGACGGCCGCGAAGCGACGGTCGACGGCAAGGCCGGCTGGAGCGTCATGGAGAATATCCGCAATTCCGGCTTCGACGAATTGCTGGCGCTGTGCGGCGGCTGCTGCAGCTGCGCGACCTGCCACGTCCATGTCGATCCCGACTGGGTGGCGCGCCTGAAGCCGATCGGCGCCGACGAGGACGACCTTCTCGACAGCTCGAGCTGGCGCCAGGCCAACAGCCGCCTCTCCTGCCAGATCGAGTTCGGTGAAGAGCTGGACGGCCTGAAGGTCCGGATCGCGCCTGAGGATTAGGGGAACCGAACCACCGCCGTCGGCACCGCCTTGGTGGTGGGCGTGACGTGCCACACGATCTTCGTGCCCGGCCCCGGCGCGGGCCCTTCCTCGTTGTTCTGCATGACGAGATTGGCGTCGGTAGTGAGGGTGAAGGTGCCTTCGCGCCCTTCGGCGTCGGTCGGGGTGCCGGGCGCGCCCATGTCCTGGGTCATGTCGCCGAAGGCGGGCGCCTTGATCCGGACCGATCCGTCCTTCCTGAGCTCGACCGCCACCCACGGGATGACGGCCATCGCGTCGAGGTTGATCGGGTAGACGAAGCCGCGGTCGAGCCGGCCGGTCATCGCATAGTCGACCCGGAACTTGTTGCCGCCGAGATATTCGACCGAGCGGTAGCCCTCCTCCTTGGCGAGCGCTTCGGCGATGGCCTTGCGCTGGGCGATCGTCTCGGCGCTCGGCGGCCCCGGCGGCGCCTTCTTGCCCTTGTCGTCGGTGACCTGCGGGTCATTGGCGATGACCTCGCCCTGATAGGTGAAGGTGAAGCTCCGGTCCTTCCTGATGTCGAGCGTCGAGACGAACTTGCCCGGGCTGAGGATGCAGGAAGCGAGCAGCAACGCCGCGGCCAGCGCGACGCTCAGGCGGACGAACTTCATCGCGACTACCCCCCGTGTGTCGCCGCCGCGTATAAAGCAATCGCCGCCGCGTTGGAAACGTTCAGACTCTCCATCCGCTCGCCGATCGGCAGGCGCGCCAATGCGTCGCAATGCTGGGCGGTGTTGTGGCGCATCCCCTCGCCTTCCGCCCCGAGGACGAGCGCGACCCGGGGCGGGCCGAGCGCCTCGGCGAGGCTCATCTCCGCCTCGCCGGCGAGGCCGATCCGCCAGAAGCCCGCCTCGGCGATCTCCTCGAGCGCCCGGGCGAGGTTGACCACCCGCACCCACGGCACCGTCTCCAGCGCGCCGCTCGCCGCTTTGGCGAGCGCCCCGGATTCCGCCGGCGCGTGGCGGTCCTGGGTGACGAGGCCGAGCGCGTCGAAGGCCGCGGCCGAGCGCAGGATGGCGCCGACATTGTGCGGGTCCGTCACCTGATCGAGGACCAGCAGCGGCCGTCCTTCGGGCGCGTCATCGAGCAGGTCCGCGAGCAGGAGGTCGTCGAGCCGCTCGACCTCGGCGACCACGCCCTGATGCGGCGCATCGCGCGGCACCATCCGGCCGAGATCGGCGGCGTCGGCGAACGTGGTGGGGACGGAGGGCGGCAGTTCCATCTCCGCCGCCGCCTCCCGGGTGACCCAGAGCCGGACCACCTCCCGCTCCGGGTTGGCGAGCGCGGCGGCGACGGCGTGATGGCCCCAGAAGCGGGGCCGGTTCTCCGGCTTCGAAGCCTGGCGGGCTTTGCGGCGCATGGTGGAGCGGGTAGCGGGAATCGAACCCGCATCACAAGCTTGGAAGGCTAGTGCTCTACCATTGAGCTATACCCGCCTGCGCCCCCGCCTAGCGGCGAGGGCTTCGGCGGGCAAGCCCGCCTGTAACCCGGTTCGAACTGAAGACCGGCTCGCCAGCCATAGCTCCCGAAGGGAGCGGCGGCTGGTGGACAGGGCTGGATTCGAACCAGCGTAGGGGCATCCCCGGCAGATTTACAGTCTGCTGCCTTTAACCACTCGGCCACCTGTCCAGCGGCGCCCATCTCGGGAGGGCGACGCCATGGCGAAAGGGGCCGGGACTGTCAACGGCACGGCCGGGTCAGGCGCGTCCGTCGGGCTCCTGCTTCAGCCAGGCCATCAGCTCCGGGAAGGGGACGAGCTGGTGGAATTCGATTCCGGCAAGGCCGCCGTTGCACCAGCGGACGACGCCCTTCAGGGGGCGGAACTTCTCGAGCGTGAGCACGATCTCGGCGCCGACCTCGAGCGGCTCGTCTATCTCGATCTTGACCCCGCCCTGGCTGATGTCGCGGGTGTTGGCGCCGTAGATCCGGGCGCCGCAGCGCAAAGTGGCGAGCCGGTCGACCTCGACCCTGGGCATGCGCGGCCGCCAGCCATTCTCGATCACCGGCTGGCTGGACAGCATCTCGGCGACATCGATCGGCGCGTGGAACTTGATTCCGACGTTCGAGCCCTCGGCCCAGACGATCCTGCCGGTGATCTGCTGATTGCTCTTCAGCTCGATCGCCACCGCCTCACCCTCTGGGTGGCGGCCGTAGACATGGGCCATGACGCCGCCGGCGGAGATGTTGCGGATGAGGCAGAGCTCCCGGCCGGCGCTGCCGATCAGCGCTCCGACGCGCAATATGGTGAGGTGCCGCGGGTCGCCGCGCCTCTCGCCGGGCCTGGCCGGCGCCTGCTCCGAAAAGGAGAAGAGGGTCTCCTCATGGCAATCGTTCACAAGCATCCCGTCCCCGCACCCCAAAGCGGCGGCGAAGCCCCACTCCGTCCCGCCGCGCCGGAACGTATCCGCCTCGAGCCTTAAGAATGGCCTAACCGCGTTCGCCCGATCGCGCCGTTTCGGACCGTTTTCGGGAGCCGCCCAATCGTTCACGGCTTGCTTACCATTCCCGGCTAAGCCTCCCCTCCCATGAACGCCGAGACCAGGATCGCGCCGGAGTTGCGCCTCGAAGCCCGTCCCCGCTCGGCGGTGAGCGCGGGAGTGGGGGTCGCCGGACTCGTCGGGCTGGTCGCCTGGGTG
This sequence comes from Sphingomonadales bacterium, assembly GCA_034668685.1. GTDB lineage: Bacteria > Pseudomonadota > Alphaproteobacteria > Sphingomonadales > Sphingomonadaceae > Allosphingosinicella. The sequence continues at coordinate 61,472 of JAXDPA010000051.1, forward strand.
GCGATCGCCCGCGCCTTCGAATATTCCGGGCCCCACGCCTCGCTCTGCGCGGTCGTCGCCTGCGGTGGGCCGATGCTGCTCTGGTCGCTCTTCGTCGACAAGGTGCACCGCAGCCCGACGACCGGCCTCGACTGGGCCTCGCCGCCGCGGCCATTCAAGGAATCCCTCGATTATTCGCTGGTCAAGATCGCGGGCCTGTGGGCCACCTGGGCGGGGATCGCCTTCCTCTATTGCATGGCCCGCTGGTATTGGTCCGACCCCTACCTCTTCGCGATGACCACCTTCGCCTGGGCGGCGGTGCCGCTGCTGGTCCTGTCGGTGCCCTACGTCGTCTGGATCGACCGGCGCCTCAAGGATCCGCGCGACGGCGCCTGGCATTTCGGCCAGCTGCTGTTCGGACGCACCGCGCTCGCCGAGCGGGAGAAAGTCTACGAACATCTGCGCTGCTGGACGATCAAGGGCTTCTTCCTCGCCTTCATGATCGCGGTCGTGCCCGGCAACTGGTTCCTGACCGTCGACCCCAAGAGCGCCGACATCGTTTCCAATTTGGGCGTGCTCACCCGCTGGCTGATCTCCGCGATGTTCATGGTCGACACCAGCTTCGCGACCGTCGGCAACGAGCTGACGATGAAGCCGCTCGACGCCCATATCCGCTCGGCCAATCCCTATGCGGCCGGCTGGACGGCGGCCTTGATCTGCTACCCGCCCTTCGTTCTGATGGCCGACGGCGGCCCGCTCGATTACCATCCCGGCACGAAGGGCGAGGACGGCTGGACCTATTTTCTCGCCGGCTATCCGCTGCTGATGACGGCGATCGCCATCGCGATGGTCGCCTTGACCGCGATCTACGCCTGGGCGACCGTCGCCTTCGGCCTGCGCTTCTCGAACCTCACCCACCGCGGCGTGCTTACCCACGGCCCTTATTCGTGGACCAAGCACCCCGCCTATCTGTCGAAGAACCTGTTCTGGTGGCTGGCCACCCTGCCCTTCTTCGCGACGACCGGGAACGTCACCGACTGCATCCGCAACACCTTCATCATGGCCCTGGTCAGCGGCGTCTATTACTGGCGCGCGCGGACCGAGGAGCGCCACCTTTCCGCCGATCCCCATTATCGCGAATATGCCGCCTGGATGGCCGAGCACGGGCCGATCACTCGGCTCCTGACGCGCCGGCCGCGCGCCCTCGCCCCGCAGGTCCTCCCGGCCGAGTAACCAGATTCGCGAGTATCCGGCTGCCCGCGGGCGTCAGGATCGATTCGGGATGAAATTGCAGCCCTGACTGCAGGGCCCGGGGATCGCTGATCGCCATCGCCATTCCCTCGATCTCGGCATGGATTCTGAAGCGCTCGGGTACGTTGCGCGTGCACAGCGAATGATAGCGCCCGACCGCGATGGGGCCGTCGATCCCGGCGAACGGCCCCTCGCCGTCATGGACCAGTAGCGAGGCCTTGCCGTGCACCGGCTCCGGCGCCCGCTCGACCGTGCCTCCAGCCTCGAGCACGATCGCCTGGTGGCCGAGGCAGATGCCGGCGAGCGGCACCTTCCCCTTGGCCAGAGCGATCAGCTCGAGGCAGCAGCCCGCCTCTTCGGGCGTTCCGGGGCCGGGCGAGATCAGGATCGAGGCGCCGCTTCCCTCCGCTTCGACCAGCGCCGCCCGCGCCGAAACGGTGTTCCTGAGCACCCGCACTTTCGCGCCGAGCCGCTGCATCGCCTCGACCAGGTTGAAGGTGAAGCTGTCGAGATTGTCGATCATCAGGACGTTCACGGCCGCGCTCCCGACGGGGCGATCGCCGAGAGGATCGCCGAGGCCTTGCGCCGAGTCTCTTCCGCTTCCTTCGCCGGGTCGGAATCGTGGACCACCCCGGCCCCCGCGCGGACGAAGGCCGCACCCTCCTTGACCACGGCCGAGCGGATGACGACGCCGGTGTCCATCGCGCCCTCGCCATTGAGCCACCCCACCGCGCCTCCGTAAGGGCCGCGGCGGGTGCGCTCGGCGCGGCGGAGCAGCTCCGTCGCCTTGAGCTTGGGCGCGCCGGAGAGCGTGCCGACATTGAGGCAGGCCTGGAGGGCATGGAGCGCGTCGAAGCCGATGGCGAGGGTGCCTTGCACCGAAGAGACGAGGTGCATGACCCGGGCGTAGCGCTCGACGCTCATCAGCTTCGCCACCCGGCGCGTGCCGGGAAGGCTGATCCGGGCGACGTCGTTGCGCGCGAGATCGACCAGCATCATGTGCTCGGCAACCTCCTTGTGGTCGAGCCGCAGGTCGGCCTCCATCCGGTCGTCCTCGTCGGCGTCGGCGCCGCGCGGCCGGGTGCCGGCGATCGGCTTGACCTCGACGATCGGCCAGCCCTCCTCGCGGACGATGCGGACGGAGGTCTCCGGCGAGGCGCCGAACAGGACATGCTCGGTGCTGGAGACGAAGAACATGTAGGGGCTCGGATCGAGCGCGCGCGCCGCCGCGAAGGCGGCGAGCGGATCGGCGCAGGGCGCCCGGAAGGTGCGCGACGGGACGATCTGGTAGACGTCGCCGGCGAGGATATGCGCCTTCATCCGCGAGACGACGGCGGCGTAGGCGGAGTCGTCGAGGTCGGGTTCCGCGTCTGCGGGCGGAGGGCTCGGCGGCACCGGAAGCGGGGAGGTCGCCGCTTTACAACGCTCGGCCAGCGCCGACAGCCGCTCGGCGGCGGCATAATGGGCGGCTCTCCCGTCGCCGCCGTCGGCAAAGGCGGCGCAGACCAGCCTGGGAGCGAGCCCAGGCTCGACGATAACCAGGGATTCGGCCAGCCAGAACAGATAGTCCGGATAACCGAGCGGATCCTCGGCCGGGGCGGGCAGCGTCTCCAGGAAGTCGACATGGTCGAAAGCGACGACGCCGAGGCAGGCGAGGGTGAACGGTTCCTCGGGGCTGTCGCTGCGCAGGCCGGAGACGATCGCGCGAAGCGCGTCGAACGGGGTGGCGGCAAGCAGCCTTGCCTCGGCGTCGTCTCCCTCGGGCGGAGGGAAGCGCAGCGCCAGACAGTGCTCGTCTTGCGATTCGATCCGGTGGGCGAGGCTCGCGGCGACGGCGCGCAACACCGCACGGCCGCCCGCGGTCAGTGCGTCGAGCCTGACCCCGAGGCCCCTGCATTCGATCCTGACCGCCGCCTGATCCATGATCAGGCTGGCCCCGGCGAGGGTCTCGAGCAGCATCGTGTCGCGCCTGCGGCCGCCGTCGGTGAGAGCGGCATAGAGGGCCAGAAGATCGGGCGCGCGGGCCAGTCGGCGGGTCAGCGCCTTGCCGCTGCCGGCGGTGAGGACGGGCGCGCTCACGCC